>NZ_JADCNN020000010.1:0-168536 GCF_014947195.2 Paenibacillus rhizolycopersici
ATCGTCTTATCGGCGACAACTTTTATAGTATATCACCCTGTAAGAAATATTGCAAGAGTTTTTTTATCGATCGGTGAATTCTAGTTCATAACTCATCGTCTTACAAATTTCAGCGGGTAAATAATAATATACCCCAAACTACCCCCAAAAATCAACCCTAGGAAAGAACTTCCTCAATATGCAGCTGTCGCTCCACGACCAAATTAACGATTTGACCTTGAACCGATACCATCGGGCGCGTAGGATGATTCCGATCGGAGAATACAATTTCCCCTTCACTCCCGTTGTTTAAGCGCACCCGCGTCCCGTGGTGGAACTGAGTGACCTTATCAACAAAAGTTTGCACAACGCCAGGATCAAGTTTACCGAAAGCCTCAGACCGAATTTCCTCCAGAACCAAATAAGGCGATTTCGCTTTGCGATAACGACGGTTCAACGTCATGGCATGGAAGATATCCGCAACGCTTACGATCTTCGCGTAAATATGAATCTTGTCGCTGGTCAAGTGGAACGGATAACCGGTACCGTCCATCTTCTCGTGGTGCTGCAGCGCGGTCAGCCGCACACCCTCGTTAATCGCTGCCGTTTTGCGTAGCTGTTGATAGCCGTAAGTCGTATGCATCCGCATTTCCTCGGCTTCGTCCGAAGACAGTTGAGTTGGTTTATAGAGGATCGCCGGATCGATTTTCGTATTCCCGATATCGTGAAGCAGTCCAGCAAAAGCCACCTGCATCCAATCCTTCTGAGGCAATCCATGCCATTGCGCCAGCAGATAAGAGGTCAAGGAGGTAAGAATGGCATTATGATACAAATAATCGTATTCGTTCATATTGCGTGGGATAAACGTCAACGCATGATAATGCTTTAGCTGACGCACGAGCGCCTCCAACTGATGACGAAGCTCGTAGATCGGCAATTCTGAGGCGAGCACGGATTGAAAGGCACTTTTCGTCAAGTGCAGCATCCGATCATATTCGCGGTACAACGAGGTTAATGTGCTGATCTCCTCTTGTTTTGCGTTATCTGCCACCGCAGCTGTGCCCGACAAGGCCGTCCTTGGCGATTCCGTGGTTTCTACAGCTCCCTTTCGCTCAGGAACCGCAAAATCTTCTACTTCAACCTGCCGGACCATAAAGGCGCGTAAGATATCCAAATCTCTCGGAAGCAAAACCTTGCCCTTTTGCAGCAAAAGACCGCCCAATGGACTATAAACATGACTCAACAACTTTACTCCCGGTTTGACATCCGCGATTGAGATACTAACCATCCTTTATTCTCTCCTTAGGGTAAGACTAGGGTTCTGAGTCTCTACAATTTTACATATTCTAGGAACAAAGAACTAGAAGCCGCTATTCCCATTATAGTACGTGGTTAAAATAGCTAGCAATCTTTCTTTTTTAGAGGAGAAAAGAAAACAAAAAAAGACCCCTGAAACGGGAGTCTCAGGAGTCCTTATAGTCCTTATAGATTATTCTTCGGCGTTATCCTGTCCGGATTCTGCTTCATTGCCTTCAACCGCTTGATCTTGATCTTCCGAGAGTTCGGCATCCCCGTCTTGATCCTCTTCCTCGCTCTTGTCCGAGCGGCAAACGGTCGCAACAGTATCGTCCTCGCGGATGTTGATCAGCTTCACGCCTTGCGTATTCCGACCCATGGTGGAGATTCCCTCCATGCTCGTGCGGATCAACGTACCGCTCGCGGTAATGATCATCAGGTCCTCGTCATCCTTAACGACCTTGAGTCCGACAACCGTCCCGTTCTTGTCCGTTACATTAATCGTTTTGATCCCTTTCCCGCCGCGGCTTTGCGAGCGGTATTCCGAAACCGGCGTCCGCTTGCCGTAACCTTTGGCAGTAACGATCAACACGTCTTGGTCCGGAATGACCACGTCCATGCCAATAACCGCGTCGTCGTCATCCAACGTGATGCCTTTGACCCCGGTAGCTGCCCGGCCCATCGAGCGTACATCGCTTTCCGGGAACCGGATCGACATGCCTTGAGCTGTACCCATGATGACTTCCTCATTACCGTAGGTCAGCTTCACGTCGATCAACGTATCATCCTCGCGCAGGTTAACCGCGATCAAACCGCCTCTGCGGATATTGATATAGTCTTCGATCGGCGTTTTCTTTACGATGCCATTCTTCGTGGCGAAGAATAAGTACTTATCGTCGTCAAAGCGTTCGACCTCAATTACCGCGTTGACCGTCTCCCCCTGCTCGATCTGGATCAGGTTGATGATTGGCGTCCCCCGCGCGGTACGGCCCAGCTCTGGAATCTCATACGCTTTGAGCCGGTAAGCCTTCCCGCGGTCGGTAAAGAACATCAGATAATGATGGGAGTTCGTTACGAACAGATGCTCCACGAAGTCATTATCCTTGGTGTCCATCCCGACAACGCCCCGTCCGCCCCGCTTCTGGCTACGGTACGTCGTTACCGGCAACCGTTTGATGTAGCCGGTATGCGTGATCGTAATGACCACTTCTTCTTGTGGGATCAAATCCTCGTCAAGAATGCTCTCTTCGCCGATCGTAATTTCCGAACGACGTTCATCAGCAAATCTCTCACGGATTTCCTGCAACTCTTCGCCGATAATCTTGAGCACAAGGTGTTCGTTGGCCAGGATTTCACGATATTCAGCGATCTTCTGCAGCAATTCGTTATATTCGTCTTCGATCTTTTCGCGTTCCAAACCGGTCAAACGGCGGAGTCTCATGTCGAGAATCGCCTGTGCCTGTTCGAAGCTGAGTCCAAAACGAGTCATCAAGCCTTCGCGGGCTTCTTCATCCGATTTGGATCCCCGGATCAAGGCAATAACCTCGTCGATATGATCCAAGGCAATCCGCAAGCCTTCCAGGATATGCGCCCGGGCTTCGGCTTTTTTCAAATCGAATTCCGTACGCCGGCGAACAACCTCCACCTGATGCTTCAGATAATGACTCAGAACGTCCTTCAGCGTCAGAATCTTCGGTTCATTGTTGACGATTGCCAGCATATTAATGCCAAACGTGCTTTGCAGCGCCGTATGCTTGTACAAATTGTTCAGTACGACGTTCGGATTAACGTCCCGGCGAAGCTCGATGACGACGCGCATCCCTGTACGGTCGGACTCGTCGCGCAAGTCGGTGATGCCGTCGATCTTCTTCTCGCGGACCAACTCAGCGATTTTCTCAACCAAACGGGCCTTATTGACCTGATAAGGGAGCTCCTCTACCACGATACGCGCTTTGTTGTTGTGTTCCTCAATCGTGGTCTTGGCTCGCATCGTAATGGAGCCGCGACCTGTCGTATACGCTTGACGGATCCCCGAGCGACCCAGAATATAACCTGCCGTCGGAAAATCCGGACCTTTGATATAATCCATCAATTCCAGCGAACTGATCTCCGGATTCTCGATCAAAGCATGAACTCCGTCGATCACTTCTCCTAAATTGTGCGGCGGAATGTTCGTCGCCATTCCGACCGCAATCCCCGACACCCCGTTGACCAACAGGTTCGGAAAGCGGGAAGGAAGTACGACCGGTTCATGCTCCTCGCCATCGTAGTTCGGCATGAAGTCGATGGTTTCTTTGTTGATATCACGCAGCATTTCCATTGCGATTTTGGATAACCGTGCTTCGGTATACCGCATCGCCGCGGCCATATCACCGTCAACCGAACCGAAGTTGCCATGGCCTTCGACGAGCATATATCTCATCGAGAAATCCTGTGCCATCCGCACCATCGTCTCGTAAACGGCGGAATCCCCGTGGGGGTGATACTTACCGATAACTTCGCCGACGATCCTCGCCGACTTCTTAAACGGTTTGTCCGGATGCATCCCCAAATCGGACATCGCATAGAGAATGCGTCGATGCACCGGTTTCAGACCATCTCGCACATCCGGCAACGCACGGCTGACAATAATGCTCATGGCATAATCCATAAAGGACTCGCGCATTTCCACATTAATGTCCCGATCTATGATTTGAGAGAATTTTTCTTCCGCCATGCTGGACCTCCTTCATAATCTATCCACGTGCCTTCGTATGGGAAAAAGCCCGAAAAACCGCCACTTTCATTATATTACTTTCACAAATCAAGCTCAATTAAACGTGACCGGTCTTAAGTACACGATCCATATAGACAGCAAAAAAATAGGGATGTGTCCACTCCCATCGAATCATACGTTCATACACTACGGATATAGGCATTTTCTTGGAATCGCTGAAAAGCTTATAAAATCCCCATATCTTATAATTATACCATTGTTTTTCTCTTCTGTCCTATGTTTTTCGCACGGATGAGAACGGACCGTACGGCCCGAAAGAAAGGAAGGATAAACGATTTGACGATCCAACGTATCGCAAGCAAGTGGGAGAAAACGAAAGTGATCCGCCAGAAGGAATCCCTTCGTCCATACATTCCGGATACGCGAAAATACTCCTTTGAGCATCTCCGGGATATGCTGGTGGCGTACGGTTATGTCTTCGTCAAACCGGATCACGGCACCTATGGCATCGGCGTCATGAGTATCGAGCTATGGAAAGATGACCTTAACCCGGACAGCCCGCTCCAATATAAGCTCCGGCACGGAATTGAATATGAACTGCATCCAACGTTGGAGGAGCTGCACGCCGCGTTAACCGGGAAGATCGGGACAAAGCCTTACCTGATCCAAAAAGGCATCCATTTGCTCACTTACCGCCGCCGCAGGTTTGATATCCGCGCCCTCGTGCAGCAAACACCGAATAAGACCTGGGAAACCACCGGGTTTATCGGGCGGATTGCCGCACAGCAAAAAGTCATCACCAACTATCATGGGGGCGGCAGCGTCATGTTAATCGAGGATTTGCTAGGGTCCTATTTGACACCCAAGGAATTTACTGAGAAATACAAGGAAATGAAATCGGTTGGCGTACAGGCGGCGGTCCAACTGGCTCGTAAATTCCCCAAACTTAAGGAAATCGGCTTGGATATCGCGATTGACGAGCAGCATCAAATCTGGATTCTTGAAATCAATACGAAGCCGGCCCTATTTCCCTTCAAAATGCTGCATCCGAAAGAGGTGTACCAAAAAATCCGGCGTTACGCCGTCGCTTACGGACGGTTAAAAGGCAAATCTTCCAAAGCGAAATAGGAAAAGGCTGTTCCGACTTAGCCAGGGGAATCCCGGCTAGTTAGAACAGCCTTTTCTATAGGGCGTCTATTAAAATGCTTAGATATCGAGGTTCTTAACGTATTTCGCGTGCTCATGGATGAAATCACGCCGCGGCTCCACGTTGTCGCCCATCAGCGTATCGAAGATCGCATCCGCCTGGATCGCATCGGAAATCGATACCTGCTGCATCGTGCGGCTCTCTGGATCCATCGTTGTTTCCCAGAGCTGTTCAGCGTTCATCTCACCCAGACCTTTGTACCGCTGTACGTTGACTTTAACGCCTTCGCCAAATTCTGCGATGATTTCATCGCGTTCCTTCTCTGAGCCGGCGTAACGAACCACTTTGTTGCGCTCGATTTTGAACAATGGCGGCTGCGCGATGTAGACGTAACCCGCTTCGATGATTTTACGCATGTAGCGGAAGAAGAAGGTCAACAACAGCGTGCGAATATGCGCACCGTCGACGTCGGCATCCGTCATGATGATGATCTTATGATATCGTGCCTTCCCGATATCAAATTCCTCGCCGATCCCGGTGCCGAGCGCCGTAATGATCGCCCGAATCTCAGCATTGCCGAGAATCCGGTCCAGCCGTGCTTTCTCGACGTTCAGAATCTTCCCGCGCAGCGGCAAAATCGCCTGAAAATGGCGATCCCGTCCTTGCTTCGCCGATCCGCCCGCCGAGTCTCCTTCGACGATGTACAGTTCACTGATCGAAGCGTCTTTCGAGGAGCAGTCGGCCAGTTTGCCCGGCAAGGCACTGACTTCAAGCGCGCTCTTGCGCCGCGTCAACTCGCGGGCTTTCCGAGCGGCTTCTCGTGCCCGCGAAGCTTGCAGCGACTTCTCCAAGATCCGCCGGGACACGGAAGGATTCTCATCCATGAACTCCTGCAACTTCTCGGCGAATAGCGATTCTACGATACCCCGTACCTCGCTATTGCCCAGCTTGGTTTTCGTTTGACCTTCGAACTGCGGTTCCGGAATTTTAACGGAAATAATGGCCGTCAAGCCTTCACGGACGTCATCCCCGGTCAAGTTCGAATCATTATCCTTGATCATACCGGTCTTGCGGGCGTAATCATTGATGATCCGGGTCAGTGCGCTCTTAAAGCCGGACTCGTGCGTTCCACCCTCATGCGTATGAATATTGTTCGCGAAAGAATAAATATTTTCCGTATAGCTGTCGTTATATTGCAATGAAACTTCAACCTGGATCATGTCCCGTTGTCCTTCGACGTAAATCGGATCCTCATGAAGGACTTCCCGATTATTGTTCAGGAAACGGACGTATTCCATGATCCCGCCTTCGTAGTGGAAGGAATCACTGTGATCGGTACGTTCATCGGCAATGGTGATATTAATGCCTTTGTTCAAAAAGGCTAATTCCCGAACCCGCGTCAACAACGTATTGTAATCAAAGGTGGTCGTCTCAGTGAAAATTTCCGGATCCGGATAAAATCTCGTCTTCGTTCCCGTTTCGGTCGTATCCCCGATCTCTCGTACATCGTATTGGGGTGCACCGCGATGGTACTCCTGCTGATACACATGACCATCCCGCTTAACTTCGACAATGACCTTAGTGGACAGAGCATTCACGACGGAAACGCCAACCCCGTGCAAGCCCCCGGATACCTTATATCCGCCGCCGCCGAATTTCCCGCCCGCATGAAGCACGGTCATAACGACTTCCAGCGTCGACTTCTGCAGCTTCTCGTTCAAACCAACCGGAATCCCCCGGCCGTTATCGATGACCGTTACGCTGTTATCATGATGAACGATGACGTCGATTTTGTTCGCATAGCCGGCCAGCGCTTCGTCGATACTATTGTCTACGACTTCCCATACCAAGTGATGCAGGCCCCGTGCGCTGGTCGAACCGATGTACATCCCCGGCCGTTTGCGCACCGCTTCCAAACCTTCAAGCACCTGAATATTACTCTCGTCATATGTTTGTTCGTTCATTGACAATGCCTTCACCTACTTCTCTAGAATCAAACTCAAGGCTAAACCGCCAAAATCACGTTCGCTTTCTTCTTCAGCGTTGCGGAGGATATCGGCGAGTAGTAGATCTCCTTCTGGGTCACGACGATCGACTTCGGTTCCTCTTCGCCGATGCGCACCACGTTCTTTACCTCAAGCGCATGGCTGAGGAACTGCTTGGATATTTTTGAAGATTTCTCGATCGTGATATCGAAAATGGCGATCAGCTCAGAAGAGAGAATCACCTTTTCTCCGCCCAAATGAATATACATCCGTTTTCCTCCGTCCTTAGCCTTGGACTTGTCCTTCCTGAACATGAAAAATGCTGGCGTCCTGTAGCCGGCTCGCATTGATGCTTTCGATCCCTGTAGCCGTAATGAACGTCTGCACTTTGCTCTGAAACGTCTCAATCAATTGGGTTTGGCGGTAAGGATCTAATTCCGATAAGACGTCATCCAAAAGAAGGATCGGGTACTCCCCGATTTCCTCGTGGATGAGCTCAATTTCCGCCAGTTTCAAAGATAATGCCGTCGTCCTCTGCTGACCCTGGGAGCCGTAGACCTGCGCCTCATTGCCGTTGATAATAAACGACAAATCATCGCGGTGCGGTCCGCAAAGCGTCATGCCGCGGCGAATTTCCTGATCTTTCATTTGTGATAACTTTATCATAAATTGCCGCAATAGGACAGCTTCATCTTCTTCTTCGGCTTCGCCAAACGAGGGAAGATAAGCCAATTTCAAGGTTTCACCGCCTCCGGTAATCCCCTCGTGAATCTGCTCTGCCCACTTTTGCAGTTTGCTTATAAATTGTTTCCTTTTTTTGATAATTTTAACACCATGTTCGACTAACTGTTCGTTCCAAATGTCTAGCATCGTCGTCATTTCAGGGCCAGCGCCCCAAGCCTGCTTCAACAAATTGTTTCGTTGGATCAGCACCTTCTGATACTGCTGAAGATGATAGAGATAGCTCGGCTGAACCTGACCGATCTCCATGTCAAGGAACCGGCGCCTTACCCCGGGAGTTCCTTTGACGATTTCCAAATCCTCAGGAGCGAACATAACGACATTCATGGCCCCGATAAAATCGCTTAACTTCCGCTGCTCCAAACCGTTCAGCTTCGCTTTCTTGCCTTGCGACGTGAATCGAAGCTCCAGTTGTACCGCACCATACTTCTTCTCTACCTCCGCCGACACCACGGCATGGTCGCTGCCGAATGAAATCAGCTCCTTGTCTTTGCCGGTCCGGTGCGATTTCGTTAGCGCGAGTACGAACAACGCCTCGAGCAAGTTCGTTTTCCCTTGAGCATTCCGCCCAATGATGAGATTAACCGCGCCAAAAGAGTCCAGCGTAAGGGTGCCGTAATTGCGGTAGTTTTGCAGCGATAGTCGATTTACAAACACGTTCTAAGCCCCCTCATCCTCCGCGGGTCTTTGGCTGTCCGGCCCCGGGCAGAGCGCTTCAGGGTGCTTGTTCTCCCGCCACCTGAAAAGATCCGCATCCTTCCACCTCAACGATATCGCCTGGATAGAGCTTCCGGCCGCGACGCTCCTCCGCCTCTCGGTTGACCTTCACAGCACCTTCCTGCAGGATCGCCTTGGCCATCCCTCCGGTGGACACACAATCCGCCAGCTTCAGGAAAGAATCTAGTTTAATATATTCGCTCGAGATGGAAATTATTTTCATTGGCGTTTGCTCCTTTTTTTCTTTGAAACGACTAGTTCGTAGTCCGGTATGGCAGGATCAGATAAAGGCTCTGGCTGTCGTCCACCGGCTTGATAATGATGGGGCTCATGGCACCCGTAAATCCGATGTGCAGCTGTTCGCTTTCTACGACCTTGAGCACATCCAGCATGTATTTCGAGTTAAAGGAAATACGCAGCGGCTCGCCTGTGAACTGAGCCACGTCCAGTTGCTCGGTTACCTTACCGAGCTCGGAGGAGCTGGAGGAAATTTCGATTGTCCCGTCTTCCATCGTTTGCAGGCGAACGATATTCGTCTTCTCCTCGCGGGAAAGCAAATAAGCGCGGTCGATCGAATCGCTTAGCTTCTTGGTATCCAGGACGAGTTCTGTTTTATAAGTGGTCGGAATAATCTTGGAAGTATCCGGATAAGTTCCGTCGAGAATGCGAGTATAGAACAACACGCGATCGATCTTGAATAAGACTTGATTGTCGGCGACGACGATCTCGACGCGTGTATTTTGATCAGGAATGATCTTGCTGAGCTCACTCAAGGTTTTACCGGCTATAACGATATTGCTAAAACGTACGCCATCCGAGTCGTCTAGTCCGGCAATCCGGCTGGCTAAACGGTGACGGTCCGTCGCTACGAATTTAAACTGATTATCCGCCAGGTTCCACAATACCCCAGTCAGAATCGGCGAGGTTTCGTTCGTTGAAATGGAAAAGCCCGTTTGGCGAATCATATTCTTCAACAAATCGCCGGGAATCGAAATGACCTGATTCTCTTCGATGCTAGGCAGTACAGGGAATTCCTCTGGATCAAGTCCTACCATTTGGATATCGGTCGAGCCGGAGCGGATGAAGGTTTGAAACCCATCCTGCACTTCCATTTCGATCTCGGAGGAAGGCAGCTTCTTAATAATTTCAACGAAGAATTTTGCTGGCAGGACAACACTACCAGGACGTTCCACTTGAACGATTTGCTTCTCTTGATCCTCAGCCGGAATAAAGGCCTGGATGGAAATGTCCGTATCGCTGGCGGTCAGGGTCATCCCTTGAAAGTTCACATCCAGCTTGATCCCGGTCAAAATCGGAATCGTTGTCCGGCTCGAAATGGCCTTGGACACGTGTTGGATCGATTCATTGAGATCATGTTTCAAAATACGGATTTTCATAAATTCAACTCCTAAACGTTTTATGAAGCATACGCTTCTATGATTATCATTGCAGTTAAACTCACTTCATCACTTCGGAAGCCCTTGAGTCGTCATATTCATGGCCTCCGAAGCATAACCTAGAGGTATGTACGGTTGAGGCAATCCAAACTCTCTTCCTCTTTGGACTGGACAAGATGGCTTGGAAGAGGTTCCCCGAACCGGTGGCTTGTCCGCCGTTTATGAAGATGTATATATCTTTTAATAGATTAGAAGAAGTAGTAGGGGCACTGAATATGTGGATAACAACCAAATCAATATGAAATGAAGCCTATCCACATGTGAATATCATGTGCATAGGCTTATCCCTTATTCAGGTAGCACTTTTTATTTTTTCGGTAATGTTGTTCACAATTTTGAATAGCTCCTGGTCCGCCTTCAGTTGCTGAGTGATTTTCTCGTGGGCGTGAATGACCGTCGTATGGTCGCGTCCGCCAAATGCGTCGCCGATCTTCGGCAGCGAGAAATCGGTCAGCTCTCGGGCTAGATACATAGCGATTTGCCGCGGAAACGCAATCGCCTTGGTTCGTTTGCGCGCCTTGAAGTCGTCCAGCTTCAAATTGTAGTAATCGCCGACCTTTTGCTGGATGTCCTGAATCGTGATCATCTTCGGACGGCTGGAAGGAATGATATCCTTCAGCGCCTCGGCGGCCAAATGGGTTGTGATGTCTTGATTGATCAAGGAAGAGTAGGCGACGACGCGGATGAGCGCGCCTTCCAGCTCGCGGATGTTGGTATCGATCTGATTCGCGATGTACATCATCGCTTCATTCGGAATATCGAGGTTTTCCGCTTTGGCTTTCTTCCGCAAAATCGCGATCCGGGTCTCGAGATCCGGCGGTTGGATATCGGTGATCAGTCCCCATTCGAACCGGGAGCGGAGCCGCTCCTCAAGCGTTGGAATCTCTTTCGGCGGTCGGTCGCTGGAGATAATAATTTGCTTGCGCTCCTCATGCAGCGCGTTAAACGTATGGAAGAACTCCTCCTGGGTTGATTCCTTGCCGGCGAGAAATTGAATGTCGTCGATCAGCAAAATATCGATGTTGCGGTATTTGTTGCGGAAGCTTTCCGCGCGGTTGTCCCGGATGGAGTTGATGAATTCATTCGTAAATTTCTCGGAGGAGATGTATACGACTTTACTGCTGGGGCTGTGTTCCAAAATGTAATGTCCAATCGCATGCATCAGATGCGTCTTGCCCAGTCCCACACCACCATAGAGGAACAGTGGATTGTACGCCCGCGCCGGCGCCTCGGCAACCGCCAGGGAGGCGGCATGGGCAAACCGGTTGCCCGATCCGATAACGAAAGTGTCGAACGTATACTTCGGATTAAGCATATGGGAAACGCTTTCCTCGCTTGGGACGGGAGCGGGAGGTTCCTTGTAAACCTGAGCTTGCTCGGGCGGGGCCGACTCCTCAATCACGAAGGAGACGTCGACCTGCTTGCCGATCACCTCAAGAACGGTGGTGGCCACCAGCTTGGTATAGCGGCTCTCCAGCCATTCCACTGCGAACGTGGTCGGAGCGGAGATCACGATCGTTTGATCGGTCAAGGAGACCACCTTGGTTGCTTTAAACCAGGTGTCAAAGCTAGGTTTACTCAATTTCGTATTAATGATGGATAAGATATGTTGCCATATTTCCGAAGTATGGCTGTCCACAGACTGTCACTCCTTTTAAATCTTCCAATTGTGGCTTAAGCCATGCAGAAAGAGGTCGAAAAAACATAAATAAAGGGGAATTTTATCCCCAGTGTTAAGTAAAGTATAATCATTTTAAAACGATAAAATTTCGAATTGTTCACAATGTTATCCACAGCCTGTTAATAAATCAGCGGATAAACTTAGATATTCACAACGAAAACAATATAATCATAGCAAAAGAAGGCCTGTTTTTCAATGAGCTGTCTGCTTTTATCCACAAATTCAATAACTTGTGCATAATTATCATGCACACCACTACATATTGTTTATAATTTGTTTAAAATTCGACAGGGAGTCCCAAAATCTCAAAAAAAATATTCACAGGTTATTACAAGAAAGCTCGAACTACCGAATTTGATGTGTATAAATCAACCGGCAGGGATAGACAGTTAGCTTCGTTCTTCTTGGTAAAAATAAAAATCCGACCAACCCTTACGGGTGGTCGGATTTTTATCATCTATCATCGAGTGAATTATTGTTCGGATTGTTGCTGCTGGAACTTGGCGATCGCCTCGTAATCTTCCTCCAGCTTGCGCGAAATGCGAATATAGATCGGCAGCAGCTGTTTATAAATTGCTGCATGTTCCGGATTTGGCGTATGCTGATGGGTGCCACCTACCATTTCTTTGACGACTTCGAAGGAGTCGATTTCCCCTAATGCATACAAGCCGAGCACTACTGCGCCCAAGCAGGAGCTCTCATAGCTCTCCGGGATAACGACCTGTTGGTCGAAAATATCAGCCATCATTTGGCGCCACAGTGGGGAGCGGGCAAAGCCGCCCGTCGCTTGGATTTTCTGCGGCCGTCCGATTTGTTCTTCCATCGCCAGAAGTACCGTATAGAGGTTGTAAATCACGCCTTCCAGCACGGCCCGGATCATGTGTTCCTTCTGATGGCGCAGCGTCAGCCCGAAGAAGGATCCACGCGCATGCGGATTCCACAGCGGTGCCCGTTCGCCGGCCAGGTACGGGTGGAAGAGCAGCCCGTCCGCGCCCGGACGGACGCGCTCGCCGATCTTGGTCAGCACGTCGTACGGGCTGATCCCCAGCCGTTTCGCCGTCTCTACCTCGGAAGCGGCGAATTCGTCCCGCACCCAGCGGAAAATCACGCCGCCGTTGTTGACCGGCCCCCCGATTACCCAGTGCTTATCCGTCAGCGCGTAGCAGAAGATTCGGCCCTTGGGATCGGTCCTTGGGCGGTCGACAACGGTGCGGATCGCCCCGCTGGTACCGATCGTGACGGCGACGACGCCGGGGTCGATTGCATCGACCCCGAGATTGGACAGAACGCCGTCGCTGGCACCTATGACGAAGCGAGTGGAGGGGGCGAGTGCCATGGCGCTGGCGTAACTTGGCGCCAGGCCTTGCAGGATGTGCGTCGTCGGCACGAGCTTCGACAGCTGATCCGGCGTGATGCCGGCCAGCCGCAGCGCTTCTTCGTCCCAATCCAGCCGCTCCAGATTCAGGAGGCCGGTCGCTGAGGCGATCGAATAGTCGACGATGTACTCCCCGAACAGCTTCAGGAAGATGTATTCCTTAATGGAGACGAACTTGCGGGCTTGTGCGAACAGTTCCGGCCGTTCATGACGCAGCCATAGCAGCTTGGTCAGCGGGGACATCGGGTGAATCGGCGTGCCGGTGCGCAGATAAATTTCGTGACCGCCCAGCTCGTTCTTCAGCTTCTCCGACCAGTCCGCACTGCGGTTGTCCGCCCAGGTGAGACAACGCATCAGCGGTTTGCCCTCGACATCCAACGGGATTACGCTATGCATCGCTGAGCTGAAGGAGATGAAGCCAATCCGTTCAGGAGCAATCCCGCTCGTATTCATGACTTGACTCACCACCGCGATCACCGCGGCAAAAATCTCCTCGGGATCCTGCTCCGCCACCGCAGCGGAGGGCGTGTATAGCGGATATTCTTCATTGGCCGTGGCGATCACTTGGCCGCTGCGTTCATATAACACGGCTTTCGTGCTGGTCGTGCCGATATCCAGGCCAATCATATGCGTCAAAGAACCCATACCCTACCTTCTTTCCACGTCAATTCTTCTTATTTTCATTGTAATGAGTTTTGCCTCGAAAAATAAAGCTCAGCCCGAGGAGGTCAAATCCCATTCTGTATACTTGTCGACAAGAATAAACGGCCAAAAGGGCCCGGGGTACCGTCCCAGCTCGAATTATTGAGGGATGCTCGTCTGAAGCGTGCGGTGCGAGTCGGCGAAGTATTCCTCGACGTTCCGTCCAATAATGTCGGCGTCACGGGACTCTAATGCCTGCAGCAGCTTGCGGTGTTTCCCGATCACATAGTCGATTTTGTCCTCACCTTGCGACAAAACTTCCCGCGTCGTAATCAACATGACCGTCATCACGATTTGGCGGATGCTGGTCCACAGATGCATGATGCGGGTATGGTTCGCTCCGGCAATAATCGTCTCGTGAAAACAGAGATCCTGATAGGCGAATTCTACGACGTCCCGGTGTTTGCCGGCCAAGACCATTTTGTCGATGATTTGCGATAGCGGAGCAATCAGTGCCTCTGGATCATCCGCCATCCGCTGGGAGGCGAAGCTTTCAATTAAATAACGAACATCGTACAATTCGTCCACGTCCTGCAGGCTAAGGCCATTGACGACCGCACCCATGCGTTGTAGGCGGATCAGACCTTCGCCGGAGAGCGTTTTTAGCGCCTCGCGGACCGGGGAGCGGCTCGTGCCGAAATCCGCGGCGATGCGATTTTCCGACAGGACCGCGTCTGGCTTGATCGTGCCTGCTATGATTTGCAGTCGCAGCTCTGCGGCGATCGATTCGCCGAGCGAACTGCCTTTCAACCAGGAAGAAGGGTATTGCATGCGATATTTCTCCTATTCCAAGGGATGTCATCCCGCTTGATGATCGATGAAACCTAAATACTTCGATCATAGCATGAATATTGTCGGATGGGGAATCTCGCTCAAGGTTTTTGGAGGAAATTAAATGATTTATTTAGTCGACTCTACCGCATGTCCGCCAAATTCGTTGCGCAGCGCCGCGACTACTTTGCCGTGAAACGTGTCCTCCTGGAGCGAACGGTAACGCATGAACAGCGACATCGCGATCACCGGTGCGTTTGCTTGCAGATCCAGCGCCGTTTCCACTGTCCATTTACCTTCTCCAGAGGAATGCATGACACCGCGGATTCCTTCCAGCTTCGGATCTTTGGCAAAAGCGTTTTGCGTCAGTTCCATCAGCCAGCTGCGAATGACCGAACCATTCGACCATACTCGGGCGACCTGCTCGAAATCGTAATCATAAGGGCTTTTGTCTAGCAACTCAAAGCCTTCGGCAATGGCCTGCATCATGCCATATTCAATTCCGTTATGGACCATTTTGAGAAAATGGCCGCTCCCGGAAGGACCGGCATACAGATATCCGCCGCTAACGGCGATATCACGAAAGATCGGTTCCATCAACCGGAAGGCCTCTTCCTCGCCGCCGATCATAAAGCAGCCGCCTTGCTCCGCGCCTTCGACACCCCCGGACGTACCGACATCGAGGAAGCGAATGCCCTGCGCCGCCAGTTGTTCCGATAACTCCAGCGAGTTTTTGTAATGCGAATTTCCGCCGTCAATGACGACATCGCCCGGTTCTAACAAAGGGGTTAGCTGATCGACGACCGAACACAGCGGAGCACCGGCCGGAACCATCACCCATATGAATCTTGGCGTTTCTAGAGCAGCGACGAGTTCCTCCAGGCTGGCGGCGGGGACTGCGCCTTTTTCAGCTGCGCCTGCAACTGACCGCGGATTCATGTCATGAGCCACAACGTCATGTCCGTGCTCCAGCAGATTCAGAACGAGATGAAAGCCCATTTTTCCAAGCCCGATCATACCTAATTTCATAGAAGTAAGCACCTCATTTCGAATTATTGTATACTTGTATACAACTTATAAATTGAATATACTCCGATTCGATTTGGCTGTAAACCATCTACAAGAAGGCGCTTCTTGACGGGTTCTTTCGGTTGAAAGTACTTTTCCACATGTGCATAACTTATATGCGAGGAGGTTATCGGGAAGGCTGTGGAAAACTGAAGCGTGATTTTTTTTCGTTACGAGGGCTGTGGATTGTGGATAATGGGAAGGGAATAGCGGGAGATGGCGAGGGAAGTTCGGTTGACTTTTCCTAGGCGGTGTGGTTAAATGTATAAAGGCATTTTCTGTGGATATGAAAATGGTAAACATACAGATAATGATAATCCTGTAAGGGGGTGCGATAAATGAAACCAACTTTCAAACCGAATGTGAGCAAACGTAAAAAGGTTCACGGTTTCCGCAAAAGAATGAGCACGAAAAACGGCCGCAAGGTTCTAGCTGCTCGTCGTCTCAAAGGCAGAAAAGTACTGAGTGCGTAAAGCGTGCGTAAAGACCACCGCGGTGGTCTTTTTTTTATACTTGAGCCTAGCGCGAGAGTTACGGCGACGTTTGGTCAATACTAATTTAGAATTGATGAATCAAGGAGATTGCTCGTGCATAAACAACTTCGTTTGAGAAACCGCGCCGATTTTAACCGCATCTACCGGTTTGGTAAGTCCTTTGCGAATCGTCAGCTGGTGGTGTACTGGTCCAATAAACCGGATATTGAACGTTTTCGCCTGGGGGTATCGGCCAGCAAAAAAATCGGAAATGCCGTCGTTCGCAACCGGATGCGGCGGATGTTAAAAGAGATCGTCCGACTGCATGAAGCGGAAATTCGCGACCATGTCGACCTGATCCTGATCGTGCGTAATGGGGCCGTTGGAATGGAATATAAGGACCTCGAAAAAAGCGTGCTTCACGTGCTTCGAAAAGCTTCGCTGCTGCGGGCTTCCGGGCGTTAGGCAGGCTTGTTTCTTTGTCCCTTCAAATATGTTATGATTTACGTTGAATGGATAGGTTAAGAGAGGGGTTTTAAAGTGTCGCGATTGATGACTAACCGAAGAAGATGGCTTCTTCTCCTTCTGGCGGTCGTGATGGTAGCGGTTCTCGCGGGATGCGCTCCGCAGAATGCTCATTTGGCAACCACGACGGAAAATATGAAGGATAGCAATTCGTGGTGGACCGCGAACGTGGTTTACTATTTCTCGCTCGTACTGGATACGTTTGCAAAATGGTTTAATGGTGCTTATGGCGTAGCGATTTTGATTATGGTGCTGATCGTTCGGACGTTGATCCTGCCTTTGACACTGAAGCAGGTCAAGAGTTCGAAAGCGATGCAGGCCATTCAGCCTCAGCTCCAGAAAATCCGTGAGCAATATAAAGATAATCCGGAGCTACAACAGCAGGAGACCATGAAGCTATTCCAGGAACACAAGGTCAATCCGATGGCGGGTTGTTTCCCGTTGATCATTCAGATGCCGGTGTTCATTGCGTTGTATAATTCGATTTACTACAACTCGGCGATCCGAGAGCATTCCTTCCTGTGGCTGCAGCTCGGCGAACCTGACAAATTGTTTATCTTGCCGGCGGTCGCGGCTCTGACGACTTTTATTCAAACGAAGATGATGTCGAGCGTGAATCCGCAGGGCATGCAAGGCCCGATGGCGTTTATGATGTGGGTCTATCCGATTTTGATTTTTGTCATGGCGTACAATTTCGCCGCTGCGTTGCCGTTGTACTGGATTTTCAGTAACCTGTACACAATTGCGCAAAACTTCTTTATCTACCGTAAGAAAGATCCGGCTTTGGCTGCGGCTGCTGTTACAGCAGGCGGCGGCGGTTCATCTTCCGGCTCTGGGAACAAGAAGCGAGGCGGCTCCAATCTAAAAGCCGGTCATCCCGGTAAGGGTGCCAAGGAGGCCAAAAAATCGAAATGAATAAAATCGTGACGTCGGGAAAAACCATTGAAGATGCTGTAAGACAAGGATTGGCCAAGCTCGGCACCACCGAGGATAAAGTCGCCGTGAACGTGTTAGAGCAGCCATCAAAAGGATTCCTGGGACTGTTTGGGGGAAAGGAAGCAAAGGTTGAGCTTACTTTGGTTGAGGAACCTGCCCCTGTATCAGTACCCACCCCGAATAGGGCTGCTTCGGCACCTCGTTCGTCTGCTTCCGTGATAGAGGAGAAGGCGGCGGGAAGCGAGAAGGATCCCTACGCGGAGGCGGCGTCATTCATCCGGGAGGTCGGCGAAAACATGGGCTTGGACGTCAAAGTCGAAGGCTCCCATGGCAAAGACCATACCGTGTTGAACATTTCGGGCCATGATTTGGGTTTAATGATCGGGCGGAGAGGGCAAACCCTCGACGCGCTGCAATATTTGGCGAATATCATCGCTAACCGTTATTCCGACAGCTTCATCCGCATCGTCCTCGATGCCGAAAACTTCCGGGAACGCCGGAAGAAAACGCTGGAGGAGCTTGCCGTCAGATTGGCCGGACGGGTCGTTCGAACGCGTAAAGAGGTTACGCTCGAACCGATGTCGCCGCAGGAGCGCAAAGTGATTCATTCCAAACTTCAGGATCACCCGGAGGTCAAAACTTACAGTAAAGGCGAAGAGCCGAACCGGCGGGTCGTTATTACTCTGAAGCATAGTAAATGAATGAGACGCAATGACGTTTGCTCGGCGTAAGCTGGGGGACGTCATTTTTTTATCCCCAGGTCTCAACCCTCCCCACCCCTCCCTTACCGTAAGGGAGGGCGTCCGAGGGCCTGCTGCCCTCTGGGCTCCCGCAAACTGGAGGAACGTTGGAAGGAAAGAGGCGCTCCTGCTCGCTGTCCCCTTCGGGGATGCGCTTTACTTCGGTGCGTGGAACGCTTTTCCCCCCTTCGGGGTACGTCTTACTTGGGAGCACCCGGGATACCTGGTAAACCGTTCTGCTCATGACTACTGCTGTTGGCGCACCCGAGGGGATGTGGAGGTGGGAGCGGCTTCTCGCCCCTGCGGGGCCCGCCTCTACTTTAGAGTTCCTGCCTGTGAGTGAGAGGCTCTGAGGGGAGCGTCGAGTACGGTTTGCGGTGGTAGAGAAACTACATGCAAGGAGGGCGCTATCCCTTCGGGATGCGCTGACGTAGGAGTAAGACGTGAGGGCGGATGCTTCGAAGGGATCGAGGAGTAGCGGCAGGCGCTTGAAGTGTGACTATGTGCAAGGAGGGCGCTGTCTCCTGCGGAGATGGCGCTGACACTCGGAGCAATGCGATGCATGAGGATGCTCTGATGGGGTGAGTGAATTGGGGGGGAGAGGGGCGTATGAATCCGAAGAAGCGGAGCGTTCGCCTTTGTGAGCGGATTTCTACAACTTCTGAATTTAGTCCAATCCAAGAAATCCGCGAACAACAGCGATCGTAGGATCATACGACCAGCGGAGCTATGAAATTCACGAACGGTTTTAAAACAACTAGCGAGGTGAAGCAAAATGCTTAGCGATACAATTGCAGCGATATCGACAGCGGTGGGCGAAAGCGGCATCGCCGTGATCCGCGTCAGCGGACCGGAGGCTATCGCCGAAGTGGGGCGGTTATTCCGCGCCAAGACGGCGCTGCCGGAGGCGGAGAGCCATACGGTACATTATGGCTTCATCGTGGACCCGGCGACGGGCGACAAGCTCGAGGAGGTGCTCGTCAGCGTCTTTCGCGCGCCGCGCTCCTTCACCACGGAAGACGTGGTGGAGATTAGCACGCACGGCGGGATCATCTCCGTCAAACGCGTGATGGACCTGCTGCTCCAGCAGCGAGGCATTCGCCTCGCAGAACCGGGCGAGTTCACGAAACGCGCGTTCCTGAACGGCCGGATCGACTTGTCGCAGGCGGAGGCGGTCATCGACCTGATCCGATCCAAGTCGGATCGGGCATTCTCCGTGGCGCTGAAGCAGGTCGAAGGCCAGCTGTCGCGCCAAATCGGGATGCTGCGACACACATTGATCGAGACGTTGGCGCATATCGAAGTGAACATCGATTATCCGGAGCATGACGTGGAGTCGATGACGATGGCGTTTATCAAGGAGAAATGCACGGCGGTGTCGGAAGGCATCGATGCGCTTTTGAAGACGGCGGAGCAGGGGAAGATTTTGCGCGAGGGAATTACGACGGCGATCGTCGGCCGCCCGAATGTCGGGAAATCCTCGCTGATGAATGCCCTAGCCCGCGAGAATAAGGCAATCGTCACCGACATCCCCGGAACGACGCGGGATGTGATCGAAGAATATGTGACGATCAATAATATCCCGCTGAAGCTGCTCGACACGGCGGGGATCCGCGAGACAATGGACCTAGTCGAGCAGATCGGGGTGGAGCGGTCCAAAGCGGCGGTGAACGAGGCGGACTTGATCTTGCTCGTGCTCAACAGCGCCGAGGCGCTGCATGAGGACGAAGTTGCCTTGATGGAGCAACTGAAGGGGCGGTCCACGATCGTTCTTTTGAATAAAATCGATTTACCGCAGCAGTTGGATCGGGAGGTGGTACGGCGTTATTTTTCCGAGGAAGCGATCGTCGAGTTGTCGGTCAAAACGGAGGAAGGGCTGGATCATCTGGAGGAAGCGATTGCCCGATTGTTCTTCGGCGGAAAGCTGGAGTCGAACGACCTGACGTATGTAAGTAATGTGCGCCATATTGCCTTGCTGAAGAAGGCAAAGCAGTCCCTTGCGGATGCGTACGAGGCGGCGGACAGCGGGATTCCGATCGATATTTTGCAAATTGACGTGAGGTACGCTTGGGAGCAGCTAGGCGAGGTGATCGGGGATTCGGCGCCGGATGCGTTGATCGATCAGATTTTTTCTCAATTTTGCTTGGGGAAATAAGCGTTCTCTAGTATCAGCAGAGCCGGTTCATGGTATGATGTTACGGATAGAGTTTGAAGGGTGTAGGGTAAAGGAGGTTGACGATACATGGGTTATGCTGCCGGAAACTATGAGGTGATCGTGGTTGGCGCGGGGCATGCAGGCTGCGAGGCGGCTTTGGCTGCAGCGCGGATGGGATGTCGAACGCTGATGGTTACGATCAATTTGGATATGGTTGCTTTTATGCCGTGCAATCCTTCGATTGGAGGTCCGGCAAAAGGCCACGTCGTGCGCGAGGTTGACGCCTTGGGCGGCGAAATGGGCCGTAATATCGACAAAACGTTCATCCAGATGCGGATGCTTAATACCGGGAAAGGCCCGGCCGTTCACGCGCTTCGCGCGCAGGCGGATAAATTCTCCTATCAACATACGATGAAGGAAACGATGGAGAAGGAGCCGAATCTGACGATGCTCCAAGGGATGGTTGAGGAGTTGATCGTTCAGGATGGCCAGTGTGTGGGTGTAATTACCAAGACCGGCGCGGAGTATCGGGCTCAAGCGGTGGTACTGACGACCGGTACGTATCTGCGCGGCAAAATCATCATGGGCGAGCTGATGTACGAAAGTGGCCCAAACAACCAGCAACCTTCGGTGCGACTGTCTCAAAACTTGAAGGAGCTGGGCTTTGAGCTGGTGCGTTTCAAAACAGGGACGCCGCCGCGGGTGCATAAGGATACGATCGATTTCTCGCAAACGGAGATACAGCCTGGGGATGAGAAACCGAAGTTTTTTTCCTATGAGACGAAAGAATCGGACAATGAGCAGCTCCCTTGCTGGCTGACGTATACTTCCGAAGAGACGCATAAGATCATTACGGATAACCTGGATCGTGCGCCGATGTTCTCCGGGGTGATTGAAGGCACGGGTCCGCGGTACTGTCCGTCTATCGAGGACAAAATCGTGCGGTTCAGCGACAAGCCGAAACATCAGATTTTCCTGGAACCGGAAGGTAAGAATACGTCGGAGTATTATGTACAAGGCTTCTCCACTAGTATGCCCGAGGAGGTTCAGCTAAAAATGCTGCGTTCGGTGCCGGGTCTGCAAAACGTACAAATGATGCGCACCGGTTACGCGATTGAATATGACGCGGTTGTACCGACTCAGCTGTGGCCTTCCTTGGAGACGAAACGGCTGCCTGGACTGTTTACAGCGGGACAAATCAACGGGACCTCCGGTTATGAGGAAGCGGCGGGACAAGGCATTATGGCCGGGATTAACGCTGCCCGTAAAGTGCAGGGCAAGGAACCTGTTGTTCTTGATCGTTCGCAAGGTTATATCGGCGTATTGATCGATGATTTGGTGACGAAAGGCACGAATGAACCGTATCGCTTGCTTACCTCGCGTGCCGAATATCGCCTGCTGCTTCGTCACGACAATGCAGACTTACGTCTGACGCCGCTGGGCCATGACATTGGCTTGATTTCGGAAGAGCGGTATGCGCGGTTCTTGGATAAGAAAGAGAAGGTTGAGCAAGAGATTGAGCGATTGAAGTCAACGAAGGTTCGTCCTACTGATATCAATCCGCTGCTCGAGTCGATCGGTTCGGCACCGATTCAGGATGGCAGCAACTTGCTCACGATTTTGCGGCGTCCGGAAGTGTCGTATGCTCATATCGCTTCATTGTCCCCGTCGGAGATCGAACTTGATGAAGAGATGCAGGAGCAAGTTGAAATTCAAATCAAGTATGCGGGTTATATTGAGAAGCAATTGATCCATGTTGATAAGTTACAAAAAATGGAAAAGAAAAAAATACCCGAAACGATCAACTATGATGATATTCAAGGCTTGGCGATAGAGGCACGGCAAAAGCTGACTAAAATTCGTCCGATCTCGATCGGTCAAGCTTCGCGGATTTCGGGGGTTACACCGGCCGACATTTCGATTTTGCTGGTGTATTTAGAGCATTATAACCGGGTCACGGCTGCAGGAGGGTAACCATTGGATTCGATACAAGCCCAATTTTGCACACTGCTCCAAGGTCATGGCATCGAGGTGTCGGACGAGCAGTTGAAGCAATTCGAACGATATTACGAAGTGCTAGTTGACTGGAATGAAAAGATGAACCTCACCGGGATTACCGAACGAGAACAGGTGTATATCAAGCATTTCTATGATTCGATAAGCCTAGCGTTCCATGTCCCGATGGGGGAGATGGGGTCTATGGCGGATATTGGCTCAGGGGCGGGATTCCCCGGCATTCCGTTAAAAATTTGTTATCCACATTTGCAGCTAACGATCGTGGACTCTCTAAATAAACGAATCCAGTTTTTGCAGCATGTGGTTACTGAACTTGGTTTATCCCAAGTACAATTGCTGCATGGACGCGCTGAGGACTTGGGGCGGCAGAAGGAACTTCGCGATGCGTTTGATCTGGTCACGGCCCGAGCTGTTGCCCGGATGGCCATTCTCAACGAGTTTTGTCTGCCATTTACTAAACCTGGCGGATTATTCGTGGCTATGAAAGGAAGCAATCCGGTGGATGAAGTGAAGGAAGCGGCCCGTAGTTTGTCTGAATTAAAAGGGAAGTGGGTCAGCACTCCCGAGTTTTCACTTCCGCTGGAAAATTCGGAACGTCATTTGGTCATTATTCAAAAGACAGCCCCAACACCAAAAAAGTACCCCAGAAAACCTGGAACACCGGTCAAGATGCCGCTGATTTAAATCATAAGCTATGCCCCTTAGCAAATTGTTCCACGTGAAACATAGCTAAGGGGGATTTTTTTGTCTTTAGGCCGATAAATCTATCTTCTTTTCTTAAACTTCTCTCAATTAGAGAATAGGATTATAGAGGAAAAAGTGGTAGAATAGATATATCAGGTTTTATATTGCATTTCGTTTGGAGTAATGTCATCCCGGGGGATGATTCGTAAGGCGGTTTGGCCTTATGTCACTATGAAACTAGGTGGTAATTGACGGAATGAAAGAACAATTTTCTAAATTGTTTGGGTTAACCGAACGAAGCGGCGGAGATGAAGTAAGACAAATTCCGGTGGAGGAAATTGTCGGCAGTCCTTATCAACCGCGGACGATCTTTGACGACGAGAAAATCGATGAGTTATGCCAAACGATTCGTACGCATGGCGTGATTCAACCGATTGTCGTTCGTTACCGGAATGAGAAGTATGAAATTATCGCCGGAGAGCGCCGCTGGAGAGCCGTCAAAAAGCTGGGTTTAGAGTCCATTCCTGCAATTTTGCGAGATTTCAACGATTCGCAAGCGGCATCGATTGCCTTGATTGAAAATCTCCAACGAGAAGGGCTCACCTCGATAGAGGAAGCTATAGCTTACCAAAATTTGATTGATTTACACCAGTTGACGCAGGAAAGCCTGGCACAACGCCTTGGAAAGAGCCAGTCAACCATTGCTAACAAAATCAGACTGTTGCAGCTTCCGGAGGGTGTAAAGACAGCGCTGATGGAACGGAAAATTACAGAACGTCATGCGCGTGCTTTACTGTCCTTGGACTCGGAAGAATTGCAGTTAAAGGTCCTGGGTGAAGTAATTAGCAAAGAGTTGAATGTCAAGCAGACAGAAGCTCGCATTACCTTCTACAAAGAATTGGACAAAAACAAAAAGTCTCCATCGAAACGAATTTCTTTTACGAAAGATGTTCGTTTAGCCTTGAATACGATCCGCCAATCCATTGACATGGTCACCGGATCGGGCTTGCAAATCAAAACGGAAGAAAAGGATCATGAAGATCATTATGAAATTGTGATTCAGATTCCAAAACGTTCATAAATTCACTCGCTGACCACAACCGCGAGGTTGAAGGTCAGTTTCTTTTTCGGTCTTGAACGATAAGCGTTATGCACATGTGGATAAAGACTGTTACGGCTGATATTTTTATCGATCGGCAGCTGTATTCACAACGCATTGCTATAGGTCTTTTTGTAGCAGCAGCCTAGAATGCGTACATGAGGACTACAAAGAGATTCTTCTATTATATTGAGGTGAACTGGATTGTCTAAAATCATAGCCATAGCTAACCAAAAAGGGGGCGTCGGAAAGACGACGACTTCCGTCAATTTGGGGGCGGGCCTAGCTGCCATCGGAAAGAAAGTACTACTGATCGATATTGACCCTCAAGGCAATACGACAAGTGGTGTTGGCATTAATAAAGCAGATGTAGCGAATTGCATCTATGATGTGCTGATCAACGAAGTTCATCCGAAAGAAGCTATCGCACATACCGACATTGAAAACTTGCATATCATTCCAGCAACGATTCAATTAGCCGGTGCTGAAATCGAGTTGGTTCCAACGATATCACGGGAAGTCAGACTCAAAAAGTCGCTACAACCGATTCGTCATTTGTACGATTATATCTTGATCGATTGCCCGCCATCGCTTGGGATCTTAACGATCAACTCTTTGACCGCAGCAGATTCCGTACTTATCCCTATACAGTGCGAATATTACGCTTTGGAGGGATTGAGCCAACTGCTTAATACGGTACGATTGGTTCAGAAGCATTTGAACACATCCCTGCAAATTGAAGGGGTCTTGTTGACGATGTTTGATGCTAGAACGAATTTGGGCATTCAAGTGATTGAAGAGGTCAAGAAGTATTTCCAGCAGAAGGTGTACAAGACAGTGATTCCACGCAATGTGCGTTTAAGCGAAGCTCCATCCCATGGTCAATCCATTATTACGTATGACCCTCGATCGAAGGGTGCGGAAGTTTATCTTGAGTTGGCAAAGGAAGTGGTATCTTATGAATAAACGATTGGGCAAAGGATTGGATGCTCTGATCCCAGCACTATCGATCCAAGATGATGATAAGGTGGTCGAGATTCCACTCAATCAGCTTCGTGCCAATCCGTATCAACCACGCAAAACTTTCGACGAAGAGGCAATACGGGAATTGGCCGAATCTATTCGGCAGCATGGAGTCATTCAACCGATTATTGTGCGTAGCGTGCTTAAAGGGTATGAAATTATCGCTGGGGAGCGGCGGTTCCGCGCTTCGCAATTTTGTGGAAACGCAACGATTCCTGCTGTAGTACGGAGTTTCTCTGATCAGCAAGTGATGGAGATTGCCCTTATTGAGAACCTGCAACGGGAGAACTTAAACGCAATGGAAGTAGCCGTGGCTTATCAAGGGCTGATGGATCAATTCCAATTGACCCAGGAAGAACTTTCGATGAAGGTGGGTAAGTCTCGTTCACATATTGCTAATTTCTTACGGTTATTATCTTTACCGGAGGAAGTTAAGGAATATGTTTCACGTGGAACATTGTCGATGGGACATGCTCGAGCATTAGTTGGACTAAAAGACCCAACCACGATCAAACAATTAGCCCAGCAGTGCATCGATCATGAGTGGAGTGTTCGAGATCTGGAGGATGCGGTACAACAACTCGATCGCAAGAAACAAGAAAAACCGAAAGCAACCGGAAAGAAACGGGATCCTTATATCGATGAGGTAGAAGAAAATTTGCGTGAACGATATAAGACGACCGTGAAAATTAAAGCAAACAAGGATAAGGGAAAAATCGAAATTAACTATTATAGCCAGCAGGATTTGCAGCGATTACTGGATATGCTGAGCTAAAGGATAAATGAAATGACATATCCATCTTTTGGATAGCCTGAGCAAGAGGGGCTCGATAAAAGAAGGGTATGTCATTTCTTGGTCTGTCTCTGATCTTATGAATGAACACTTGTGGAGCTTAACGCCCGAGGAGGAGTTATCGTTGCGCGAGACAAAATCGGTCATCTACCTAGATCATGCAGCTACATCTTGGCCAAAACCTCCTAGGGTAGGAGAAGTCATGTTGGAAATACTAAACGGACCAGCTGCCAATGCAGGACGTGGAAATCATGGGATGGCGTTGCATGCGGGTAGGGTACTGTATCAGACCCGTATGAAGCTTGCAAAATTGTTTGGCGTACTTAATCCGAACGACATCGCGTTCATGTCCAACGCAACTTCTGCTTTGAATTTAGCCATTAAAGGTTGGTTGAAGCCGGGGGATCATGTTATAGCTACGTCGGTCGAACATAATTCAGTAAGGCGTCCTTTGGAATTTTTAAAACGGACAATGGGTATTGAAGTTGATTATGCCGAGGTGGATCGTCAGGGCCAGTTGGATTTGCTTCAGGTGGAGAAACTTTTTCAACCTCATACACGTTTACTTGTATGTTCTCATAGTTCGAATTTGCTGGGTTGCATTTTACCGATTCAAGAGTTAAGTCGGATAGCTCATGCAAATGGAGCGATTATCTTGGTTGATGCAGCTCAAACGGCGGGTTGTTATCCAGTGGATGTGCAAGAGATGGGGATTGATCTTCTTGCTTTCCCGGGTCACAAAGGATTGCTCGGGCCTCAAGGAACCGGAGGCTTGTACATTCACCCGGAAATTGATTTGGAACCGCTGCTGCATGGAGGGACGGGAAGCCAATCCGAGGAAAGCGAGCAGCCTTCCGTTCGACCTGATCGTTATGAAGCGGGTACTGTAAATACTCCGGGGATTGCCGGACTAGGTGCTGGTGTAGAAACGGTTCTGGAATGCGGGGTGGAGCGGATTCATCAGCATGAATGGAAGTTAACGCAGTATTTAATGAAGGAACTGCAGGCCATCCCGGGTATTCGTCTGATCGGTCCGCAAGTGGGACAGCCTCGAACAGGCATCGTTTCCTTTACGATTGAAGGAAGAGATGCATCTGAGGTCGCGTTCACGTTAGACAAGGAGTATGGTATCGCCGTTCGCGCCGGTTACCATTGTACGCCTTTAGGACATCAAACCGCTGGGACCTTACAAGGTGGCGCCGTCCGTGCAAGTGTAGGTTATAGGACGACAGAGGCAGAGTTACAAATGTTCATTCATGCAATACTTCAATTAATTAAATGATCTCAAGCATAGAGGAGTAGACAGTCGCATGCGGGAATGGAATGATCTCATCTTTGAGCAATTAAGCTGGATCGTCGGAGGTTTGGTTCTCCTGATTCTGTGGCTATTGGTCTGGAATCTGATCCAAGGAAGTAAGCTGCGCAAGATGAAGAAAAGATACGAACTGATGATGAAAGGTGCCGGCGTTGAAGATCTGGAGAGCTTGTTGATCGATTTAAAAATGCAGCAGGGTAAAATCGAAGACCTCCAGGAGGAACAAAAGCAGCAGCTCGCGCAAATCCAAAAAAGAATGCCTATGCAAAAGTCGAAGATCGGCATTAAACGGTATAACGCTTTTGGAGAAAAAGGGAACGATTTGAGCTTCTCGATTGCGTTCGTCAACGATCAGCAAGATGGTGTGGTCCTCACAGGGCTTTACAATCGAGATGGCTCTTTTGTATATGCCAAGGGCTTGGAGAAAGGGGAGTCACCGCATGCACTCTCTCCGGAAGAGCGTGAAGCTATAGCTCTCGCCGGGCTAGAGAAATCGAACCCCGGGTCCACTCCTTAATCGCGGTATACAAGCAATTCGAGATAATTTCGGAAAGCCGCATGACTAGACTAAGACGCGTATTTTGCAGAACAAAGTATTCCATGAAGCCGCCGACATTGACGATGCCCGTTAGATGGATATCGCCGACCGGCGGTAATTCTTTATTTACGCCTGCGCCGGGACGAAGCGGTCCTTGGACGACCTGAATGGATCCCACGCTGGACGTTTGGCCGAGACAAGCGTCAATGCTAATAATATACGGATCAACGAAGCTAGAGTGGATTTGGTCCAGCGTTTCTTTTAAATTCATCGCATGTACAGGCTCTTCTAAGGTGCCATAAAGGTGGAAGTGCGAGCTGTGATACTTGGCCAATGCGCTACCGACCAGAGGCCCTAAGCAATCACCGGTAGAACGGTCCGTACCAATGCACACGATGACCATATCTTGCCCAGGGGTAACCTGTCCAAAATGCAAAAGCAACCGGTGAATAATCGCCGAATGAATGCCGGGTTCGGTATGCGGGATTTTTAAATAAGGAATTTCTTGCCCTGGAATTGTCGGTTGAAGCTGTGACATGGAATCTTCCTTTCCACTGGGGGATCATGTGCGTACGAAGCGCACTTCAAAGATTTAGTAGATAGTATATGGAAGAAACACATATTATATACTCATACGAAAGTCTCATTGGGGAAAAGGAGAGGAATCGAAGTGGAAGAAGAAGATTGGTTGGTGATGGCCTTTGATTCAACCCAGCAAGCGCTGCGCGCCGAAATGCTTTTGGAGTATGCCGACGTAGACATTGATTTATGCCCCACGCCTAAAGAAATCACCGCCGGGTGCGCGTTATCGATACGGTTCCCGCAATTATCATTGGATGCGGTTAAAGAGATTATTACATCCGAATCAGTAGAGATTCGGGGGATTTACTCCCGTCAAGGGATGGGCTATGATAGCATCAAGTTATGAAATCTGAGAAGGATTGATAGATATGCTATTGGCAAATGAAACTGAAGTGATCCAGGATGCTGCCGAAACGGTAAACACCTGGAGAGATAATATATGGAATTGGTTTACAGATATGGATATGTGGACGAATGTTCTCTACGCGGGGATAAAAATCATCATTATCTTTGTCCTCACTCGTTTGTTCGTTCATATCGTGTTCCGGTTGATCGATCGATCTTTGCAGAAGCGAGAAAAAAGCCGGCTGCAGATGAACCCGCGGCGATTGATTACGGTGGGAGAGCTGCTGAAAAATGTCACCAGTATCACCAGCAACTTCATTATGGTGATGTTGGTGTTGGGGGAGATTGGTTATGATTTGGCACCGCTGTTAGCGGGCGCCGGTGTTCTTGGGCTGGCCATAGGTTTTGGTGCCCAGAGTTTGGTGAAGGATGTCATTACCGGGTTCTTTATTATCCTGGAGGATCAGTTTGCCGTTGGGGACGTGATTCAAACGGGCAGTCTGAAGGGAACGGTAGAAATTATTGGTCTACGTTCCACGCGGCTGGTGAGTTGGACGGGGGAGGTACATATCATTCCAAACGGGATGATCACCAATGTGACGAACTTTTCCGTGGGGACCGCATTGGCAGTGGTCGATTTGCCGTTCAGCAACACTCGGAAATTAGAAGGGGCCGTAGAGCTGCTCCAGGGGGCCATGCAGCGATTGAGCGAGGAACAGGAGCATATCCCTCAGGTACCAAGCGTCCTGGGCATCCAGTCCTTAACGGCAAGCGAATACGTCATTCGGATCGCCGTGGAGTGCCCCCCGGCTGTACGTGCCGATGTCGAGCGGCAGATTCAGACCTATGCCAAGGAAGCACTGGAGCAGGCAGAGATGAACGCGTAACACCGGAAGGCCTCATGTAGGAATAGGACATAAGTATAGAAGATGGGATAGGGGGAATAAGCGATGGAGCGTAAATCATTTCAGTTGGGCGATATCGTGCAAATGAAAAAAAACCATCCTTGCGGCAGCAATGAAATGGAAATCATCCGAATGGGTATGGACATCCGCATCAAATGCGTAGGCTGCAAACACAGCGTTTTGGTGCCCCGTGCCAAGTTCGAGAAGAATATGCGTAAAGTGCTCCGCTCGGCGACGCCCACACAAGAGGAGTCGGGGCAGGACGGACAATAAACGTCAGAGGAACAAACAATTTATGGGATGAAGGATGCCTCTATTGCATTCGGAATGAATTCATGGTACAATCATTCTTGCTGTGGAGAGGTACCCAAGAGGCCCAAGGGGGTTGACTCGAAATCAACTAGGCGTCGCAAGGCGTGCGTGGGTTCGAATCCCACCCTCTCCGCCATTTACTTAATTAGACGAACTCTTACGTTTATGCGTAGGAGTTATTTTTGTTGTATAGAATTTTGAGCCTAATCAAAAGGAAAGAAGGACCCTTTCGGGTCCTTCCTCTGGTTGACGGCGAACTGATTTTGGAATTCTTTTCTCAGCGACAAACAGAAACCTTACGATGTTTGCCTTAGCAAGCACGAATCAGGGAAGAGGGGTCTTCGCTAACTCGTGATCTGATGCTTCTACAAGTCGTGAACAAGATCTCCTTGCGGTTTGTTTCTCGCGGAATCCTCTAAACGGACCAACGGAACCACACCTCTCTTGCTCGCCGTCGATTGTATTATGTGCAGGATTCGTTTTTCTATACACATGAATTTTAATGGGTCAAAAATCCTTAATGGACGCGGGCCTTTTCTTCCTTTTTCCACTTGCGGTCTTTGTTTGACGTCTCAGGGAATTTCTCGCCCTTCTGCAACGTAATCCGCTTTGGATGTTGTATCTGCGTATGGAAGCTTCGCGCCTCACCGACTTCCACGTATACGCCCGGGTTTGGAGCGCGCATGCCTTCCTCAAATTCCGTTTGTTCACCCATCTGGCGTTCCTCCTTTCAGCCTCACATTGGAATTCACGCTTATTGTTTGTCAGAGCGGCTTAATCATGTACCGCGAAGGACCGATAATTATTTACAAGCATAAAAGCGATGTGGGGGAAATGTTTAAGTCATGGGAAGCGGATGAGAGGACTTGTCATCATGGTCTTAAAGAAGGCAAGTATTGGGTCCTTGCACAGCTGACATCAATTTGATATACTACTATGGTGCGAGTTTACGCTCGCTCCTTGCTCCTAAACGAGTTACGTATTGGGGGCCATAGTCCAAGAGGAGGTGAATCAGATGCGCAAATACGAAGTGATGTACATTATTCGTCCTGACGTTGAACAAGAAGCTGTTCAAGCTACAGTCGAAAAATTCCAAGGCATCATCCAAAACGGCGGTGAAATTACCAAACATGACGTGATGGGCAAACGCCGGCTTGCGTATGAGATTAACAAGGTTCGCGATGGAGTTTACGTTCTCGTAAATTTCACAGCTACCCCTGAAGTGGTAGCTGAGTTGGAACGGATCTTGAAGATTTCCGACGAGGTTATCCGTTATCTCATTACGAAAGACGTAGCCTAATTCAAGTTTGAGTAACCATTGCCCGAAGGAGGGGATTTGATTGTTGAACCGTGTCATACTCATCGGACGTCTTACCCGGGATCCAGAGCTGCGATATACGCCAGCCGGCGTAGCGGTAACTCAGTTTACGCTTGCAGTGGACAGACCGTTCACCTCGCAAGGGGGCGAACGCGAAGCGGATTTTATCCCGGTCGTAACCTGGAGACAGCTTGCCGAAACTTGCGCGAACTATTTGCGTAAAGGCCGGTTAACGGCTGTGGAAGGACGTATTCAAGTACGGAACTACGAGAATAACGAAGGTAAACGCGTATACGTAACCGAAGTTATTGCCGATAATGTCCGTTTCTTGGAATCGAACCGCGAAGGCGGTGCAGGTGGTGGCGGCGGTACGCGGGAGGAAGCTCCATTCGGAGGCGGCGGCGGTGGCAATAGCAACCGTGGCGGTAATTTCTCACGCGGCAATCAAGATGATCCATTCTCCGACGACGGGAAACCGATCGATATCTCGGATGACGATTTGCCATTTTAAACACGGAAAGGACTGACAAGCATGAGCTTCAAGCAAAGAGAAGGCGGAGACGACAAAAGACCGGCTCGCCGTGGCGGCCGCAACAAACGTCGTAAAGTGTGCTACTTCACTGTGAATAAAATTACTCACATTGACTATAAAGATACGGAGCTGCTGAAGAAATTCATCAGCGAACGCGGCAAGATTTTGCCTCGTCGTGTTACTGGCACTAGCGCTAAATACCAACGCCTTTTGACGATCGCGATCAAACGCTCCCGTCAAATCGCATTGCTTCCTTACACAACGGAATAAGCAGTGATCTGCTAAAGAGACAGCCGAACCTTAGGGTTCGGCTGTTTTTTTGTTTAGAAAAGGGATGACTAAAGAACCACCTATCGAGTACTTACGACATAATTCTAGTAAATGGAGGGGAGATTCAGTCGATTCGTGACGAGATAGATAGATAAACATCGAAAATTGTTAACATATCTGGTTAAGTACGAGTAAGAAAAATTAACGTTCAACTTTTTGCAAACGCTTCATATTCAAAAATTCTATAAAATATTAGTAATTCAGGGGTAAAAAGGAGCCAACAAACGATTAAAAAAGATATTGACGTGAGATATTTTCACATGTATTATGAACAATAATTCAACTGGTGTTTTTCCCTTGCTGGGGACCGGCTAAAGACCCTTATTAACCGTTGGTTTATACCGAACCTATGTCACCCTTTATTACAAATGGCTCATGGAATTCAACTCCTTAAAGGCTAGAGGTCATGGTAGAGGTAGTGCCAAAGGTTAATAGGTAAGTCGTTTTATTCCAGGCTGTAAGCACGGTTAGAAGTGACGGAAGAAGATAAAGGGGGAGATTGGAGGACAGATCCAGACGAAAGTGAAACTAGACGAAACTGCATGTTCTCAACTTCATTAAACAAGGAGGAGTCAACACACATGGTGGCTAAGAAGAGAAGTTTATGGTCCCTTTTACTTATTTTATCCCTCGTAGGAATTTTGTTTACGGGCTGCAGTACCAATAACACAGCTTCCAATACGCCGACTCCGACAGAGAACAACACAACTCCAGAGAATACAACGGAGCCTGAAGCAGAACCATCGGCCGATGAGCCGGTGGATGGCGGTACGATTACATTGAGCACTTTCTCTGACGTCGTCAGCTTGAACCCTATTTTCATTAATGATACTTCTTCCGGCGATGTAGCTCAGTTCCTGTTCGCCAAGTTGTACGACTTGGATCGCGAAGGGAATGTCGCTGCCGAACCTTGGTCTTTGGCATCCGAGCTCCCGCAAATTTCAGAGGATGGTTTGACATATACCGTAAAGCTGAAAGATACAGCGAAATGGAGCGACGGACAGCCGGTAACGGTAGATGACCTCATCTATACTTTCGATACGGTTCGCAATCCGGAAGCAGGTGCTCCAGGCATCAGCTTATTTGATAAGGTTGAGAAAATCGATAAAGTAGATGACCATACCGCAAACATTAAATTGAAACAAATTTATGCTCCTTTCCAATACACGCTGGTGACGGAGTTGGTTCCAGCCCATGTCCTTAAGGATATTCCTGTGAAAGAACTTCAATCTAATGCTTACGGCACCGATCCAGCGAAGACGGTCACGAATGGACCATGGAAGTGGACCGCTTGGAAGCAAGGGGAAAGCCATACACTTGATGCCGATCCAAACTATTGGGGAGCCGTCAAACCGCATATTGCCCAAGTTATTTATAAAATTTATGCCGATCAAAATACGGAGGTTCAGGCATTACTCAAAGGAGACACCGATCATGTCAGCGCCATCCCTGTGACTCAGGTTGAGGTCGTTAAGGGAAATGACAAGATTGACGTCATTCAGAAGCCGGGACCAACGTATGAATATATCAATTTTAACTTCGATTCGAAAAACTTCCCTGAAAAATATGGTTTATTCGAAGGGCAGAAGACAAGACAGGCCATTGCCTACGCGATCAATCGGCAAGGGATGGTTGATAATGTATTGAAGGGCGTCGGCGCATTGATGAATGCCCCGTTCCTCCCGGATACATGGGCCGATCCGAAAGATGCTGCCGTTAATTATGATTACAATCCTGAGAAGGCCAAACAATTGTTGGCAGAAGACGGTTGGGTAGCCGGCAAAGACGGGATTCTTGAAAAGGATGGACATCGTTTCTCCTTCGAATTGCAGTACAATGCCGGGAATAGCCGTCGTGAGCAGGTGTCGGCAATCATCCAACAGAACCTGAAAGATGTTGGCATTGAAGTGACTCCGAAGGGGATCGATTTCGCAGCTTGGATTGACCAGAATGTAACGCCAGGTAAATATCAAGCGATTCTTCTGGCCTGGTCTTTGAATACGCCAGACCCTGATTCCGAGAGTATCTTCTCTTCGAAGTATTTCCCGCCAGCAGGACAAAACAGCGGTTGGTATAAAAACGAAAAACTCGATCAATTATGGGTGGATGGATACTCTACAGTAGACCAAGCGGAACGCCAAAAGATCTATAAAGAAGTAGCCAAAGAGATCTCCACTGACTTGCCTTATGTATTCCTGTACCAATATGGTAGTGCGATTGGGACGGGACCAAGAGTACATTGGGCTGAGGATGACCGACCTGAACCATCATTGGGTTATGGTCAATACTTCCATGCTATTAAATGGTGGGTAACCGAATAAGAAGTTGTACGGATACAGGAAATAAACCGCAGGAGGGGAAAGGGAGAATTCTCTTTCTCCTTCTCCCTTTCAAGGAAGGAAGTTTCCCTGCGGCTTTATACCTATTAAATGTGGGAGGATAAAACGATGACAGAATATCTGATCCGTCGCTTACTGCAATCGGTTCTAGTTATTTTTTTGATCACTGTCGTCACCTTTTTGCTCATCCATGCAGCACCGGGCGGTCCAACTCAAGTCATGCTTGCCCCCGGTTTGTCGCCGGAAGCTTTTGAACAGCAGAGGCACAATATGGGGCTGGATCAACCGATTCCCGTCCAATATATTCGATGGGTCGGAGACTTGCTGCAAGGCGACATGGGTTATACGTTTAAAAACCATTTGCCGGTTGGTGATTTGCTCTGGCCGCGGATCGCTAACACGCTAATTTTGATGGGCGCAGCTTGGTTGCTTACGCTTGTTATCGCTCTACCTTGGGGCATTTACAACAGCACGAAAGTGTACGGCATTTCAGATCAGACGGCATCCTTTATTTCTTATTTAGGTTTTGCCATGCCGACTTTTTGGTTCGGTATCCTGTTACAACAATGGTTCTCCCTTGGCTTGGATTGGTTTCCGCTTTCGGACATGCATAGCCGCGGCAAGGAGGGAAGCGTCTTTGATTTGTTCATGCATCTGGTATTGCCAGTCACCGTCCTCTCTTTGGGCTTCCTTGCTTCCTACATTAAATACGCTCGAGCCAGTATGTTGGAAGTGTTAGAACAGGATTACATTCGAACTGCCCGTGCTAAAGGGGTAAAGGAAAGGAAAGTCATATTCCGCCATGCCCTGCGAAATGCGCTCATCCCGATCATTACGATCTTAGGATTGGATTTGCCGATCCTTGTAGGTGGGGCGGCATTGACTGAAAATGTATTTAACTGGCCAGGGATGGGGCGCCTCTATGTTGAGATGGCTACTGCACGGGAATATTCCGTGTTAATGGCGATTACGATCGTCACCGCCGTGGTGGTCGTCATCGGCAGCTTATTAGCGGATATTCTGTATGCCATTGTGGATCCGCGAGTCAAATTGGGAGGAAAGGGGACAAAGGCAGCATGAGTGATATGAAGGTAACGATATCGTCGAGAACATCCCCGGACGTAGTGACGCCAGAACCCAATCCATCGCCTAACCTCAAAGACTCGGCAACCTCACTTTCAGCGAAGAAGCCTTTAGGGCCTTGGGGGATGTTGTGGAGGAAGTTTTCGCGAAATCCCTACGCGATGACTGGATTTGTGGTATTGCTTATCTTTATCCTCGCCGCCGTATTTGCGCCGTGGATTACCAAGTACGATCCGGCAAAAATCGATATGATGTTTCCGAATCTCAAGGCAGGGGCTGAGGGTCATCTGCTGGGAACGGATGAATTGGGTCGTGACGTATTCGCAAGGTTATTGTATAGCGCGAGAATCTCCTTGTTAATCGGGTTTTCGGTCGCCTTGGCATCGGTGGTTGTAGGTTCGATTATCGGCGCTATTTCCGGTTATTTTGGCGGATGGGTGGACACGGTGTTCATGCGGATCGTTGACGTCATGAACTCGGTACCTACGTTGTTCCTCAACATTTTGGTGCTGGCGATCTTCGGATCGGAAATCAAGTATATGATATTGATCTTGGCTTTTACTAGCTGGATGAGCATCGCTCGGCTGGTACGGGGGAACTTCCTCCAACTGCGGGAGATGCAGTACGTGGAGGCCGCTCGTGCGATCGGGGTGTCCAACACGGGCATCATATTCCGTCATTTATTGCGAAACTCTACGTTCCCGATTATCGTCAACGCGACCTTGATGGTCGGTGCGGCCATTCTTAGCGAATCGGCCTTGTCTTACCTTGGTTTAGGCATCCAGCCGCCGGCCACCAGCTGGGGGCTCATGCTGAGTAATGCGCAGGAGTTTATGTTAGTTGATAAAATGCAGGCCGTATACCCTGGCTTGTGTATCTTGATTGTCGTCCTTGCGGTGAACTTTATCGGTGACGGTATCCGCGATGCGCTGGATCCAAGACAGAATCTGAACAAATCCCGGAGGAGGCTGGCAAAATGGCGGAGAAACTTCTCGAAATCCGAAAACTGACGGCGGGCTTTTTGACGGAGAATGGGGTCGTTAAAGCGACGGATCGGATTTCGTTATCCATAGGCAAGGGGCAGACGGTTTGTCTGGTAGGCGAATCGGGCAGTGGGAAAAGCGTCACCTCGCTCGCCATCATGCGCCTGATCGATTACGCCGGCGGGACGATCATGGAGGGCAACATCTCGTTCCGGGGACAGGAATTAGCAGCTAAGAAACAAGATGAGATGCGAAATATCCGCGGCAATCAAATCGCTATGATCTTTCAAGACCCGATGTCGGCCCTGAATCCGGTATTTACCGTAGGGGAACAAATCGCCGAGAGCTTGCGGCTGCATCAGAATAAATCCGCAGGCGAAGCCTGGAACATGGCCATCGATCTACTTAGGCTCGTCGGCATCCCTGCACCGGAAATTCGTGCCAAGCAGTATCCACATGAACTGTCAGGCGGGATGTGCCAGCGGGTCGTTATTGCCACCGCTCTAGCCTGCAATCCAGAGCTGTTGATTGCCGACGAACCGACGACCGCACTGGACGTGACCGTTCAGGCGCAAATCCTGGATCTGCTGCGGAAGCTGCAGGCTGAACTCGGCATGTCCATCCTGCTGATCACCCATGATATGGGTGTAGCGGCGGAAATGGCAGACCGGGTAGCGGTTATGTATGCGGGGGCAATCGTTGAAGAGGGGCCGGTGGAGGATATCTTCAACCAGCCCAGCCACCCGTACACTGTGGGGCTGCTTCAATCCATCCCGGGCTTTGAAGGGGAACGGGGTGGAGAGCTCTACACGATCCAGGGGACCATTCCGCCGATTGGCCAGTTGCCTTCCGGGTGCCGGTTCCACCCGCGCTGCCCGCATGCAACGGAGGTGTGTCGGCAGAAGGAACCTCCTGAGTTTATGATTGGAGCAGATCATCGCGCTTCCTGCTGGCTTTATGAAGATAAGCCGGTACGTCTGGACGATTCCCATAGCAGTAGAGACGAGGTGAAACCCGCATGATGACGGAAACGGCAAATGTAGAGGCAAAGCGACCGATCGGTTCGAAATCCGGGGAGATCCTGGTGGATATCCGCGGGATCAAGAAGTATTTCCCGATTCACAAGGGCCTGCTCAGCCGAGTTGTCGGCCAAGTGAAGGCGGTGGACGATGTGTCCCTGGCGATTCGCCAAGGGGAAACGTTTGGACTGGTTGGGGAATCCGGCTGCGGTAAGTCGACATTAGGGCGTGTTATTCTTCGTTTGCAAGGAGCCACGGAGGGCGCAGTGGTATACCAAGGCCAAGATATCCATTCATTACGGGGTCCCGAGCTGCGGAAGCTTCGCGAAGAGATGCAAATTATCTTCCAAGATCCGTTTGGTTCATTAAACCCTCGGTTTCTGGTTAAAGACATCATCGGTGAGCCGTTGCGCGTGCATCGCAACATGTCTCCCAAACAGATAGATGCGCGAGTTGTTGAGCTCATGGAGCTGGTCGGATTGGATGCCACCCGGCGCAATCGTTATCCGCATGAATTCTCCGGCGGGCAGCGACAGCGGATCGGCATTGCCCGGGCAATAGCGCTTAACCCGAAGTTCATCGTGGCTGATGAGGCGGTGTCGGCGCTTGACGTGTCCGTCCAATCCCAAGTGATTAATCTGCTCATGAAGCTGCAACGGGAACTGGGCCTGACATTCCTCTTTATTGCACACGGGCTTAACGTTGTCCGACATATATCTGACCGGGTCGGCGTCATGTATCTGGGTAAGCTGGTGGAGGTTGGAGAGACGGAGACGTTGTTCGCGTCGCCGCTGCACCCCTATACCGCCGCTTTGTTGTCGGCGATTCCAAAGCCGGTGCCGGGCCGCAAGCAGGAGCGGATCGTGCTGCAGGGGGATGTTCCCTCCCCGGCGAACCCGCCTTCCGGCTGCCGCTTCCATACCCGCTGTCCGTTCGCCCAAGAGCTTTGTTCCAAGGTAGAGCCGCAATTGGTTGAGGCAGTCCCCGGACGCCAAGTGGCCTGCCATTTCCCGCTGCAGCCTGGGACCGTATTGTCCTAAACTTCAGCGAAAGCAAGTTAGCTCTACAAATCGATCATGGTAGAGGCCCGATCTCCGGAAGGAGCGGGTCTCTCTTTTTTGCCACCTCAAACCTAATTTGGATGCCTGCCTGGTTAGCCGACCAGCATCTGCATGTACCCTATTGTTGTACCCGAATTCCCCGATGTGTTATAGTACGAAGCGGTAGAGTTGTTTTGAAAAGTGATAGATAGAGACGTGCAGAAAAGTAGACTCGTGACGAACTCATAGATGAAGATATGCGAAATCAACCAGAATGGCGATGGAGGCGTAAATCAATGATCGAACGACAGAAAAGGCATAAGGCAAAACCAAAGAAAAATCGTAGAAAAGTGGCAATCCTTTCACTGGTGATCCTACTGGTGATTGGGGCAGGGGGATATTTATTCCGTAAACCCCTCGCCGTGATGGCGTTTGACTTGTTCCTGTCAGGGAAAGTCGAGGAGACTCTGGAGCGATCCTATTCTCCGCTGGAAGGGGAAGAAGCGCAGGCCGTGCAGCCGCAGGAAGAGAACATGAAGCCGTTCAGCGTACTGCTGCTCGGCGTGGATCAACGAAATAACGAGCCGGCTCGTTCGGATACGATGATCTATGCGGTGGTGCGCCCAGAGGATGCGAAGGTGCTGTTGGTATCCATCCCTCGCGACACCTACACAGAGATTGTGGGCAAGGATAAGGAAGACAAGATTAACCATGCGTATGCTTTTGGCGGAGAGAAAATGGCCAAGGACACGGTGGAGCATTTCATCGGATATCCGGTCGATAACTATGCGGCCATCAACTTCCAGGGCGTGCGGGATATCGTTGATGCATTGGGCGGCGTCGAGCTGCCGATTACCAAGGATATCGTGAATAAGCAAGCGGATCATGAGAAGTTTACGATTAAAGCGGGGAAACCGCTGTACGACGGAACGGAGGCTTTGAACTTCGTCCGTTACCGCGAGGACAGTGACTTTAACCGGACGAAACGGCATCAGGTGTTTCTAAACGCCATGGTCGATCGAATGTTAAAGCTGAATCAAGTGACAAAAATTCCTGAATTGATGAACCTGATGGGCGATAATTTTAAGACGGACCTGCCGCCAAGCCAAATCATCGATTTGTCCAAGCAAGTGCTGCTGGGCGATGCTTCTCCGCAAATTAGCGGATTTACGATTATGGGCGAAGGGATGCGGCTGAACGGCATTTATTATGATAAGGCCAACGAAGAAGATGTGAACTTTGCTAAAGAGATGATCGACAGCTGGCTCAACCCGGAAACGGAAACGTCCGCCTTGATTACGCCGGAATCGCGGGACGCCGAGAAGGCCGCGACCGAGTCAAATGGCACGCAGGGAACGGCAACCAACAAGCAATAGCAAGAATGAGTCATCTTGGGGCATCATACTTTAGATTAAACCGCTTTATAGGTTTATATCAAACCTCGGCAGTCCGGTGTTCCGGCTGCCGATTTCACACGGCCCGTCCCGGAACATATCCCGTTTCGAAACGTATCAATTAGGGGAGTCTGAATGAAGGATGAGGAGGATTTTGTTCTCATGAATATAGCGTTTTTTTTGCTTCCGAAAAATGACGTGGTGACCGTAACGCTGGATTCCACCTTGCGGCAGACGTTGGAACGCATGGAGTTTCACCGATATACGGCTGTGCCGATCATCGACCGGGACGGTGCGTATGTCGGCACGGTGACGGAAGGCGACTTACTTTGGCATATGAAAAATTCCGATGGTAGGATTAATTTTGAGACCGCTTCAAAATTTCTGCTCAAGGACGTTCCGCTGAAGATGGACATGAAACCGGTACGGATCGATGCGGATATGGAGGACCTGATCAATCTAGCGAAGGTGCAAAACTTTGTGCCTGTCGTTGACGACCGGGGCCGGTTCATCGGGATCGTCCGGCGCAGCCAAATTATCGAATATTGCGAGAAGTTCGTGACCCGAAATGCGGCACAACCCCAATAAATCCTAAAGGTTTGCGTCTTTTGTCGCGGTTGCATTATGCTATAATGAAGAATAAAGCTTTTTCGGGGAGGGTGGAAGCTGTCCGCCATGCAAAGGGAAATGGATGTGGCCAAACGTGCCAAGGTGATTGAATGGCTCAAAACGGAAGTAGTCGATCACGTATCCCGTTTGTTTAAAGCATTATGGGAAGGCAGCACGACACGGGTTATGGACAGTCTTGCCAGTCTGATTGTCAGCAGTTATATTTTGGGACGAAGACTAGGTGTTTCCTATCGGGATATGGATGACAGCATCTTGGAGAAACTGAAAAAACATAAGCAGGAGGGTCACCAGCTCGAGGATTGGTATCAAGATATTTCTACCCTGGAAGAACATATGCGTAAGAGGTGAACCCATTTGAAGTTACGCTGGACATCGGTGGCCTGGAGCGCCGCATATTTGCTGCTTCTGCTGTCACTTGCAACTCCGCTTACCGTGATTACGATGTTTTTTCTGATCGTGCCGGGCATCTTGTTGTACACGACCTTGTCGACAAGGGTGTTTCTCGTGCACGTAGCGGTGGTCTGGCTAGCGGCTTCGCTGATCTTCGGACCGGTTATTCTGCTGCAGGCCGTTTATTTTATTATTCCTTCGATCGTGATGGGCTATTTATATAAGAAAAGAGTTCCGGCCTTTCGCACGATCATGACGGGAGCCGGCACCATTTTGCTGGAATTTTTGCTGGTCCTTCTGATCAGCACGGTGTTCTTTGACTTTAACCTGGCTACGGCGATTGAGGACCTGGTCAATTCGGCCATGGCTCCGTTTACGAATGTCGCCGACAGCTCGCTGGCCGGCGGGATCGTCTGGTCACCGGAGATGAGTCAGCAGTTTTCCAGTCTCACGGTGCGAATGATTCCGTTTACGATGATCGTCTGCTCGCTTCTGATCGCTGCGGTGGCCCATGCCATCTCTAGGCCGACGTTATCCAGCTTAGGGCATGCGGTGCCGAAGCTGCCGCCGATCCGCGATTGGCGGTTGCCGCGTTCGCTGATTTGGTATTACCTGATTGGCGTGCTGCTGCAGTGGTTCGGCGGAGAAGCTGTTCAGCAGGGGTTCATGGGCACGATTTTGTTGAACCTGATGCCGCTGTTGCAATTCCTCTTTATGGTTCAAACGGCAAGCTTCTTCTTCTTTGCGGCCTATCACCGCAAGTGGAACCCGGTCATTCCGATCCTGTTGATCGTAGCGATGTTGTTTATTCCGCCGCTGCGAATCGTGGGGATTCTGGACATTGCATTTCCGCTACGGGATATGATTACGAGATCAAGACGATAGGGTGAGAAGGCATGCCTAATATTTTGCAAAAACGTTGGTACGGGTACCAGACCGTATGGATGTTCATGCTTCAGTTGCTGCTCGTCATCTTCGTCTCCTACTTTAACTGGATTTTGGGGCTAGTCTGCTTATGCCTTGTCTGCGTGTTGACTTACAGCATGCTAAGGGCGGAGCGGCAGTTCCGCAAAGAGCTGATCCGCTACGTGACCGATTTGAACTACCGGATCAAACGGGTAGAAGGCGAGGCGGTCAGTAAACTGCCGTTTGGTCTGATGCTCTATAGCGAGGAGCGGACGATCGAATGGCATAACCATTTCGTAGCCGGCATGTACGGTAAAGACTCCGTCGTAGGTCTACCTTTGTCCGAGCTACTGCCGCAGCTCCCTGCGCCAAGCCGCGACAAGAAAGATGGCGGCGGTGCTCGGACAACCGTGGAGACGATGGTTGGGGATCGACATTACGAATTGGCCATCGATACGAATGAACGACTCATTTACATTCATGATATGACAGAGTTGGCGGTGCTGCGCAGTCGGTACGAAGACGAACGGGCCGCGCTGGGCATCATCCTGCTGGACAATCTAGATGAGGCTACCCAGGGGATGGATGACCAGCAGCGGACCGCCTTGATCGCCCGCGTAGCGACGGCGATCACGGAATGGGCCAAACAGTACCGCGTGTACCTGCGGCGGCTGTCCTCCGAGCGATATCTGATGATCCTGAATCAGAAATCGCTGGACGAACTGGAGCAAAGCCGGTTCGTGATCTTGGACGAGGTCCGCGAAATGACCGCGGACCTGAAGGTGCCGATTACGCTCAGCATCGGCCTCGCATTTGGTGCCGAGCGCTTCAGCGAGCTGGGCGAACTCGCCCAGTCCAGCTTGGATATGGCGCTCGGCCGCGGGGGAGACCAGGCCGCGGTGAAGGCCGGTCAGCGGTTGTCCTTCTATGGCGGCAAATCCGGCGCCATAGAGAAGCGGACGCGCGTCCGCGCCCGCGTCATCGCGCATGCCTTGCGCGATTTGATGCAGGAGAGCGACCGCGTCATCATCATGGGCCATCGCGTGCCGGACCTCGACGTGATCGGCGCCTCCATCGGCGTGCTGAAGGCCGCCGATATGTACAAGGTCGAGGCCCACATCGTGCTGGATGGCCCGAACCCGGCGATCGAGCGCCTGATGGAGCGCATCGGCAAAGAAGAGGCCCTGCTCCGGCGGTTTATCACGCCGGAGCAGGCCCTGAATTTGATGACCGAGCACACGCTGCTCGTGCTCGTCGATACGCATAAGGCCTCCATTACGATGGAGCCCCGGCTGGTCGAAGAAGCGAGCCGCGTCGTCATCGTGGACCACCATCGCCGCGGGGAAGAATTCGTGGCCGATGCGGTGCTCGTCTATCTGGAGCCTTACGCTTCCTCGGCGTGCGAGCTCGTTACGGAGCTGCTGCAGTACATTCACGAGAAGGTGGAGCTCAGCCCGCTGGAAGCGACGACGCTGCTCGCGGGCATCACCGTCGATACGAAGCATTTCGCGCTTCACACCGGCTCTCGGACGTTTGAGGCTGCGGCGTTCCTCCGTCGAAACGGGGCGGACACGGTGATGGTGCAGCGATTGTTGAAGGAAGACTTGCAGGAGTACATCGCCAAGGCCGACATCATCAAGCATGCCCGCATGATCCATGGGCATATCGCCTTGGCGGTGACGGAGACGAACCGCAAGATCCCGCAGCTGTTGATCGCCCAAGTGGCGGATACGCTGCTGAATATGACCGGCGTACTTGCTTCGTTCGTGATCAGCGAGCGGCCGGACGGCCTGATTGGGATCAGCGCCCGTTCGCTCGGGAGCATGAATGTCCAGGTGGTCATGGAGCGGCTTGGCGGCGGAGGACACTTGACGAATGCAGCCGTTCAATTGGAAGGAACCCAGACGGAAGCGGAGAAACGATTGCTCGCCGTGCTGGATGAAATAGAGAAGGAAGAGGGGTTATTCGAATGAAAGTGATCTTTTTGAAGGATGTCAAAGGCCAAGGAAAAAAAGGGGAAGTTAAAGAGGTATCGGAAGGTTATGCACAGAACTTCCTGATGCCACGGGGACTGGTTCGCCCGGCTACCGAAGGTAATGTGAAGACGCTGGAGCAGCAAGCGGCATCCGAACTGAAGCGCAAAGCGCAGGAGAAGGAAGAGGCAGTCCAGCTCGGCAAGAAGCTGGAGGAAATGACCGTACAGTTGAAAGCGAAAGCTGGCGAGGGAGGCCGCTTGTTTGGCGCGATTACCAGCAAGCAAGTTGCGGAGGCGCTGGAGAAAGCCGGCGTGAAGCTCGATAAGCGTAAAATCGAAATGCATGATCCGATCCGGACTCTAGGCGTAACGCAAGTGCCGGTGAAGCTTCACCCGGAAGTGAAGTCGACGCTTAAGGTTCACGTTACGGAGGAATAAGATGAGCGGAGATCTGTTTTTTGACCGGATCCCCCCGCAAAACCTAGAAGCTGAACAAGCGGTACTCGGGGCGGTACTGCTGCAATCGGAAGCGCTCATCTCCGCGATGGAGCGGGTGCGGACCGAGGATTTTTACGATAAGCCCCACCAATTAATCTTTGAAGCGATGGTTCAGTTGGGCGAGGAAGGCAAGCCAATCGACCTCGTCACGCTGACCTCGAAGCTGAAGGACCGCGGCGAGCTCGAAGAGATCGGCGGCGTCAGCTATTTGGCCAAGCTGGCCCATGCCGTGCCGACGGCGGCCAACGTGGATTATTACGCACGGATCATCGAAGAGAAATCAATGCTGCGGCGTTTGATCCGTACGGCGACACAAATCGTCAGCGACGGTTATTCCGGCGGCGAAGACGTGGCCGATATGCTCAGCGATGCCGAACGGCGCATTCTGGAGATTTCCAACCGCCGCTCGGGCAGCGGGTTTATCGCCATTCGCGACGTGCTGATGGAAGTGTTCGATCGCGTTGAGCTGCTGCATCAGAACCGCGGAACGACAACCGGGATTCCATCCGGATTCGTGGATTTGGATAGAATGACCGCGGGATTCCAGCGCAGCGACTTGATTATCGTAGCGGCGCGGCCATCCGTAGGTAAAACGGCTTTCGCCTTGAACATTGCGCAAAATGTGGCGGTGCGCGCTAAAGAGACCGTGGCGATCTTCAGTCTGGAGATGTCCGCGGCTCAGCTGGTACAGCGGATGATCTGCGCCGAAGCCAACCTTGACGCCAGCGTCATGCGTACCGGCGATTTCAAGAGCGATGACGACTGGTCAAAGCTGACGATGGGCATTGCGGCCTTATCGGAAGCGGATATATATATCGACGACACTCCGGGGATCACCGTTGCCGATATCCGGGCGAAATGCCGCCGGCTCAAGAAGGAACGCGGCCTGGGCATGATCGTCATCGACTACCTGCAGTTGATTCAGGGCCGGGGCAAACCCGGCGAGAACCGGCAACAGGAGGTCTCGGAAATTTCCCGGACGCTGAAGCAAATCGGTCGGGAGCTGGAAGTACCGGTCATCGCCTTGTCTCAGTTAAGCCGGGGCGTCGAGCAGCGGCAGGACAAGCGCCCGATGATGTCCGACCTTCGGGAATCCGGTTCCATCGAGCAGGATGCCGATATCGTAGCGTTCCTGTACCGGGATGATTACTACAACCAGGAGACAGAGAAGAAGAACATCATCGAGATCATCATCGCGAAACAGCGGAACGGCCCGGTTGGGACGGTTGAGCTCGTCTTCTTGAAGAACTTTAACAAGTTCGCCAACTATGAGCGGGCTCATGCGGACGCCTTTGCGGGGTAGCCTAAGTACGGAACTTCTTCATATGGAACTCATCAATAATCGATCATCTTCTAGCTATATCGGATTCTAAGGGCTGACCTAATGCGTCGCCCTTTTTTGCTGGATTCATGAATTAATTCCGAACATTTGTAAAATGCGATCGAATAATCGTTCGCTTTTTAATTTGACTTTGAAAATGGAGACTGTTAAACTGGTATTGCTGCGTTAAAGCGATAGATCAACTTCGGTTTGACGGCAGCGGAACGTTTTTTAGCGCGTACAACAGGTGTAATGTCGCATCGGCCTAAGGTTTGCAGGAAGCATCAGCAATCGAAAGGCTGTCTTTTGCAATGTTCAAATATAGGTGCTTGACGCACCGGGCGGGGGAATGTACATGTCAACGGTAGTCGTTGTGGGAACGCAATGGGGAGACGAAGGTAAAGGTAAAATCACGGATTTCTTGGCGGATAGCGCCGATGTGGTGGCCCGTTATCAAGGCGGTAACAACGCCGGTCACACCATTCTTATCGACGGCAAGAAGTACAAACTCACCTTGATTCCGTCAGGCATCTTCAATCAAAATAAACGTTGTGTTATTGGAAACGGGGTCGTCATCAATCCGGCGGCATTGATCGAGGAGATCAATTACGTGGAAGAGAACGGGTTCAGCGCGAAGAATTTGGTCATCAGCGACCGGGCCCACGTGATTCTGCCATATCATTTGGTCCTGGATGCTTTGGAGGAAGAACGCAAGGGCGAGAACAAGATTGGAACAACCAAGAAAGGGATCGGCCCGGCTTATATGGATAAGGCCTCCCGCAGCGGGATTCGGATTGCCGATTTGATGGATGCAGAGGAGTTCGAGGCGAAGCTGCGCCATGCAATGAAGGAGAAGAATCATCTGATCGAGACCGTCTATGGCGGCCAGCCTCTGGACGTGGAGGAAGTGCTGAAGCAGTACCTGGAATACGCAGAAATCATTCGTCCGTACGTAGCCGATACGTCGGTGATATTGAACGAAGCAATTGATGCGGGCGAGAAGGTATTGTTTGAAGGCGCGCAAGGCGTCATGCTCGACATCGACCAAGGGACGTATCCATTCGTGACCTCGTCCAATCCATCGGCAGGCGGAGTCTGCAATGGCAGCGGCGTGGGTCCGACGAAAATCCACCAGATTATCGGCGTGGCTAAGGCGTACACAACTCGTGTCGGCGACGGCCCGTTCCCGACGGAGCTGTTCGACGAAGTTGGCCACATGATCCGCGAAACCGGCCACGAGTACGGGACCGTGACCGGGCGTCCGCGCCGGGTTGGCTGGTTCGACAGCGTCGTTGTCCGCCATACGCGCCGTGTCAGCGGGTTGACCGGGTTGTCCCTGAACTCGCTGGACGTGCTGACTGGGCTGAAAACCGTGAAGATCTGCACCGGGTATAAATACCGCGGCGAGATTATCACGCACTACCCGGCTAGTCTGAAAATGCTTGCCGAATGCGAAGCGGTATACGAAGAAATGCCGGGCTGGTCGGAGGACATTTCCGGGGCGAAAACGCTGGAGGATCTCCCTGAGACCACCCGCAATTACGTCAATCGCGTATCCGAGTTGACTGGTGTACCGATCGCGATTTTCTCGGTCGGCCGCAACCGCAGCCAAACGAATCAAGTGCTGCCGATCTACGAATAAGCAAACCTTAGACTATGAACCTATAGGAGCCGCCGATAGAGGATGGAAACATCGCGCTGTCGACGGCTTCTTTTTCTAGTTTTGCCTACTAAACCAAGGTTGAAATCGGGTTTCTCCGTCCATACTGAAGGTTGAGAGACTAGATTCTTAGGCAGTAGGAGGATAAAACAATGAAATGGCTCGGATGGATCTTGAAATTATGCGTAACGATTGTAGCGGTCAGTCTACTGACCGTTGCCACGACGGGATATATCGTCAATTCGTACATCCAATCGCTTATGAGCAGTTATAACCTGCCGGTCACCGGACAGGCTCCTGGTTTTGGTGGGATCATGAAGGGGATGTTGGGGTTCGGTAAGGATTCAGACCATACCGGTCAGGTAGAGGGGGAAACCGATCCAGGGGATAACGCAGACAAAGTCGACAGTAGCTCCGTCGCCGACGCCGACTCGAACAAGACCGGGGACAATTCGTCAGATCCGTCCGGCGGTGGTGGAGAGAAGAACGGGACTCCCAGTGGTAAGACGTCGGAGACTAGCGGGAATCCCCCGTCCGGGAGTACGGGCAAGGATGCCAACGAAACAGATCCGAATGGGAATGCGCCGGAGGACGCTTTGCCGGTCATGGGCGGAATGAGTGCCGGTGATGCCTTAGGCGAGGACCAGCAAGTCGTGGTGACGCCGGATGATCTCGTCGCTAAGAAGGAGGAACTGCCCGATAAGCAGAAGGAGGAGATTTTTGCGATCCTCATGAAGAAGCTGCCGCAGGAGGAGATGCAAATTTTAACCGTCGCTTTAGAGGGCGGACTGACCGAGACGGAGATGATGAACATCGAGCAAATGCTATCTAAACATCTGGACAAGACGGAATATGCCAAGGTCATGGAATTGTTAAAAAAGTAACGCCAAACCCCCTGTCTACAGGGAATGTCAGCGTTAACATTCACAGGATTGTAAATTAAAAAAACCGGCCGAGATGCCGCCAAATTCGCGAGAACCCGCTTCGTTAAGCGGGTTGTTTGCATTTTGGCCCAAGGTTGAAATCCCTTGCTGGGCTGTGTTAAAGTTAACAATAGCGGTAAAAGGTTAAAATTTTGAAACCATTTTAAGTCGAATCGAGTCGATGAATAAAGGAGATCGGTATGAAAGGTTTTACGGGAAAACGTTGGCAGCTGTGGCGCGGAGAAAACTCTCGAACGCAGGAGCAACACAGCCGCCCGGAAAACGATTCAGAGATATCCGAAGCAGAGTATGGGCGGAAATGGCCCCATCTTCTTAAATCCCGCAAGGTCGCCCTGGCAGGGGCAGCGGTGGTATTGATCGCCGGTACGGTTTATTTGGCAGGGCAGCAATATGTCAAAGCCAATACGGTAGCTTATTACCGGGTTTATGTCGGCGGGAAGGAAATTGGCACGATCGCGAGCGAATCGCAATTACAGGCTCTGATTAAACGCAAAGAGCAAGAATATAAACAGAAGTACCCGGAAGTGGAGATGGCGGTGAATACCGAGGACATTACCACCAAACCGGAGCAGGCCTACAAAGCGGAAGTCGATGCGGATTCGACACTCAATGAGCTGTACGGGATGTTGACCGGCTATGCCAAAGGCGTTGAGCTGAAGGTGGACGGCAAAGTGATTGCTGTCGTGAAGGATCAGGAGGCGGCACGGGAAGTGCTGGACCGGGTCAAAACGCAATATGCACCGGATGTGGCAGCCAGCACGCTGGCAGCGAAAGTAAAACGCACCGGAGGCAGCGCGACGGCGGGGGCCAAAACAAAGGCATCCAACACGACGCTGGAAACGGTGGAAATCGCCGAAGAGGTGGCGCAGGGTGAGATCAAATCAGATCCGAACAAGGTACTGAGCCCTGAGGAGGCTGTACGTAAGATTCTTCAGGGAGACGAGGAAGCCATTCAATATGAGGTACAGGAAGGGGACTCGATCTCGTCGATTGCGGCCCGTTTTGATGTGTCTCAGAAGGAGTTGTTCGCAAACAATCCCGGGATTGAAGAGCTGACGCTGCAGATTGGAACGTTGCTGAATGTGAAGGCGGTCCAACCGGCGCTGACGGTTCGCACCGTGGAGCATGTGACGGAAGAGATCATCACCGAACCGCAGGTGGTCGTCAAGACGAACGCCAGCATGCGATCTGGAGAGACCAAGGTCGTCTCGCCGGGGAGCAGCGGCCTGAAAACGATGGAGTATCGGATCACGAAGGAAAACGGCATGGTCGTGGGTGAAGAATGGTTAGGCCAGGAGGTCACCAAGAAATCGTCGCCGAAGATCGTCGTGCGCGGCACGAAGGTCGTGCTGGGCGAAGGTTCCGGGCAGTTTGCCTGGCCGGTATCCAGCGCCAAGATGACAAGCAGCTATGGCGAGCGCTGGGGGCGGACGCATAAAGGCGTTGACCTCGTGTCCTCGAAACGCAATATCCTCGCCGCCGATGACGGGGTGGTCTCTTTTGTCGGGACGAAGACGGGCTACGGCAACTGCATCATCATCGATCACAAGAACGGGTATGAGACGCTGTATGGCCATTTAAGCAAGATCAGCGTGAAGAAAGGGCAAGTCGTCGAGAAGGGCGACAAGATCGGCGTCATGGGCAACACCGGGCGCTCAACCGGCACGCATCTTCATTTCGAGATTCATAAGAACGGCAGCATTCAGAACCCGATGAAGTATCTATAAGATATAAGATCAGTCCCGCAACCCGTGAGGGAGGCGGGTTTTTTTTGCCTCAACCCTTATTTACCCCGAAATAGGTGCTGTCAATCGTTACCGGATCGGCGGATAGCTGATGCGGCGTCAGATATGGTAAGATAGAGGGAGCAAAAGCCCATGGCTGAAAGTTGGGGTGAACGAAGTCATGCAAGGAAAAATTCTGGTCGTGGATGACGAGAAACCCATTGCGGATATTTTGAAATTTAATTTGGAAAAAGAGGGTTACGAGGTCGTTCTCGCCTTCGACGGGATTGAGGCCACTCGACTCGCGTTCTCCGAGCAACCGGATCTGATCCTGCTCGATTTGATGTTGCCCGGCAAGGACGGGATGGACGTGTGCCGGGAGGTGCGGGCGAAGCTCGAAACGCCGATCATCATGCTGACGGCCAAGGACGGGGAGATCGACAAGGTGCTGGGGCTGGAACTGGGCGCCGACGACTACGTCACGAAGCCGTTCAGTACGCGGGAACTGTTGGCTCGGGTGAAGGCGCAGATGCGCCGTCAGCAGAAGGCGGCGGCGACCGAAGGTGCGGAGGAGACAAAGCAAGGCATCAGCTTATTTGAGCTGTTCATCGATACGGACATGTACACGGTCCATAAGAACGGCGAACCGCTGGACCTGACGCACCGGGAGTTCGAGCTCGTGCATTACCTGGTTAAGAACGCCGGGAAAGTGATGACGCGTGAACACCTGCTGCAGGCGGTATGGGGCTTCGAGTATTTTGGCGATGTTCGTACGGTGGACGTGACGATTCGCCGGCTGCGCGAGAAGATCGAGAAGGATCCGAGCAAGCCGGAATACATTTTGACGCGGCGGGGATTGGGGTACATGATGCGTAGCTCCAAGGCGGGTGGACTCTAGAATGAATCTGCCCTCTTTTTTTCGCACCATCCAGGCCAAACTGATCATCATCTACGTGCTCCTCATCCTGATCGCAATGCAGTTGATCGGGGTGTATTTCGTGAGCGCGATGAAGACCTCGCTGACCAGCAACTTCACGAAGGAGCTGCAGGAGCGGGCGGAGCTGCTCTCTGTGCTGGCGGCGCAAAACCTGGGCGTGACTGGAGAGTCGGCGGAAGAATCGATGGAGAATTTGCGCGTGCTGGTGAACAACCTGTTTAACATCGGCGGGGCTGAAATTCAGGTGCTTGATGCGAGCGGCAAGGTGTTGACGACGTCCAAGCCGTCCCACGCCGATTACGTGGGCACGAAGAACACGCAGACGGTCGTGAGCCGGGCCCTGCAAGGCATCCGCGACAACGAGGAATATATCATCGATGAGGATAACGTCCGGAAGAAGGTCGTCGCCAAGCCGGTGGTCAGCAGTGGAAAAATCGTCGGCGCGATCTACATCGCGGCGTCGATGAGCGAGCTGTACAGTACGATGGAGCGGATTAATAATATATTTATTTCCGGGATCTTGCTGGCGCTGGGGCTGACGGCGGTGCTTGGCGTCATCTTAGCGCATACGATCACCTCGCCGATTAAGGAGCTGACCCGGCGTGCCACGGCGGTGGCCGAAGGGGAGTTCCACCAGAAAATGCCCGTGCTTGGCAACGATGAGATCGGGCAGCTCAGTAAGGCATTTAACTATATGACCAGCCGACTTCGCGATGCGCTGGCGCAGAACGAGGAAGAGAAGGAGAAGCTCGCCTCGATCCTCACGAACATGAGCGACGGAGTGATCGCGACTGACGAGACCGGACGGGTCATCTTGATGAACCGGCGTGCGAGCGAGATGCTGGGGACACCGGATACGGCGCTCGACCGGGCCGATATCATGTCGCTGATGAACCTGCCGGAAGAGGAACGGGATGTGCTGGAGCAAGGGACGATGCACTCAACGATTCTCGAAAATACTGGGCCGGACGGCGATGTTTTCCTCATTCGGGTGACGTTTACGCCGATTCATCGGCGGGAAATCGGGATCATCGGCACGATCGCCGTGCTTCAGGACGTTACCGAGCAGGAGAAGCTGGAGGCCTCGCGGCGGGAGTTCGTGGCCAACGTGTCGCATGAGTTGCGGACGCCGCTGACAACGATCAAGAGCTATACGGAAGCGCTGGAGGACGGCGCAATGGAGGATTCGGAGCTTGGGCCGCGGTTCGTGTCTGTGATTCAGAATCAGACCGAGCGGATGATCCGCCTCGTCACCGACCTGCTGCACCTGTCTCGCTTCGATTCCCAAGAGGCCGAACTTCGTAAGCAGCCGACGAACGTGATGGAGATGCTGGAGGATGTGGCGGATCGGTTTTCTTTTCAGATGCAGGAGAAAGGGATCAAGCCAACGCTGTTTATCGCCAGTGACGTGGATACGGCTTGGATCGACCGTGACCAGATCGACCAGGTGCTGGACAACCTGATCTCCAATGCGATGAAGTACACGCCGGAAGGCGGCACTATCACACTGGAAGCACACTTGACCGATGATCGCCAGTTGGCGATTTCGGTACAGGATACCGGGATCGGGATTCCGAAGAAGGACCTGGACCGGATATTTGAACGGTTTTATCGCGTCGATAAGGCGCGTTCTCGGAATATGGGCGGGACGGGCTTGGGATTGTCCATTGCCCGGGAAATTGTGCGCGCCCACGGCGGAACCATATCTCTGCAATCGGAATTCGGCAAAGGCACCAAGGTGACCTTTACGCTGCCGGCAGAGAAGCAAGGAGGCGAAGCGCGATGAAGGAAAGGGTCAAATCGCTGGCGCTGGCCTTGCTGGTCGCGTGCAGCCTGGTACAGAGTTATTTCCTGATCTATCAATTGCCGGGCAGCAATCCGGTGGTCAAATCGGAGAGCGACTACATCCGTACGGAGAATATGGGGACGACCCAGGAGGCCGATGTGATGCTCTTTCCGGCGCAAATTGCCGTACATATGGGCGAGGAGCGGCACACCGTGTTTTACCCGGATTCGACGTTTTACAATCTGATTTACAACCGGCTGAAGGGCCGTCAGTTCGAAGGTTTCCAGCGGTATGACATCGACAATATCCAGTGGTCGGACATTCGCAGCAAAGATATCGGCGTGGAGCTGGAATTTGGCGGAGGCGTGCCAGTGCAGCTCCTGCAGAAGGTCATGCAGATAGCGCCGGACCCGCTGTTTGACGCGGAGAACGTCAACCGGCTGCTGATCTTCAACACGGGAACCGATGACCAGGTGCGCGTCTTTTTCTTTAGCTCTCGGGGTGACGTCGTGTACGAAGCGACCAAAGCCGACTTGACGGTGCAGGACGTCCAGCAGCAGGTCGATTTCGGCAAGGACTGGGTGCCATATACGTTGACGGACGGCTACTACGTTCCTGAGGAGCCGATCGATCTGGTGGAAACCGGCTTGAACATTGGGTTATATACCACAGAGCAGATGCAGAGTTTGTTCTTTGATCCGAGCATCACCCGCTATATCCGGGAAAAAGACGGCTCCGAGATTTACACAGACAGTAAACGCAGCCTTCAAGTCAAACAAAACCGGAACTGGATCAATTACACCGATCCGGCCGCTCCCTCGGCAGGCGAGAACAGCCCGAGCAAAAACGTGCTGTCGGCGATTGACTTCGTTAACCAGCACGGCGGCTGGAATGGGAAGTACCGGTTAGAGCAGACGAGCGAAGGCATCGAGGAAAACCAGCAACGGGTCGTGTTCCAACAGTATTACGGGACTGGGCAGTTTGGCGCATTCCCGATCATCGACTTGCCGACGTTCCATTATGGGGCGATCACGCTCGAGATGCGCCAAGGTACGATCGCCGGATATGAGCGTTCGCTGATTTACGGCTCCGGCGGCAACTGGGAGAAGAAAGTTGTCTCCTTGCCGGGCGGCAAGGCGCTTCGTGAGCAAATTGCAGCGCTTCGGGCGGAGGCTGGCATCGCCGGGTTGTACCCGGCGTACTTGCCGTCGCTCACTGAAAAGGGCCTGCTGCTGAAGCCAACTTGGGTCGTCGAGCTCAGCAATGGCGCGACCCGGGTACTCAGCTTGGGCGCGGTGGAGAAGACCGAAGCGGGTGTGAATGAGGGTGCCGGCGTAGGCGGGGATGTTGGCGTTGATGCTGGTGGTAACGCTGGTGCGGGTGCTAATGGGAATGATGCTGCAAATGATGCTGCAAATGCAAACGAGTAACTTAGTCATTTCGTAGCCTCTTCCACGTCAAACGTTACTTTTTAACGGACTCAGGAGGCGCTATTGGGCCAAAGTTTGGGGGATCTTCGTGCTAACGGACCCAGGAGACGTTATTCGGCTGGGTCGAGCCCAATTTGTTTCGATAGAGTGCGAATAGGGTCACTGGAGTCCGTTAGGCTGGGATATCGACGGGAAATACACCATTAACGTCACTACGGTCCGTTACGTCACGTTTCGGTACGGTATGAGAGAATCGAATCTATACGAAAGGGGGACGAACCATGGATTGGGGTCGGGCGAAAAACGTATTGATTTACGCCTTTTTGCTGTTGAATCTGGTGCTGGGTTATCAGCTGTGGAACGATCTGCGCGAGCAGGCCGACTCCAACCTGGATATCACCGCCCTGGAGAATAATACGCAGCAAGCGATGGACGAGAAGAACATTCGTGTGCTTGCCAAGATTCCGATGGAAACGCCGGAGCTGCCGAAGATCGCCTACCGGTTCGTGGACGATTCGCAAAGCGGTAAACTGACCGACCTGTCGGTGCCGGTTGATAGCAGGCTGATTTTTACGCCGAGGGATTTGGCGGCTGCACTGAAGGCGAGCTTGCCGGACATCAGCGATTATCGATATGACGAAGTGGCGAGCAGTTCAGACGTGTTTGTGTTGCATCCGATGGTCGACGGGAAATGGCCGCTTTTCAAAATTGAGCTAAAACTGTTCAATAGCAATCAGAAGATCATTTCGTACCAGCGCCGGGCGATTGAGATCACCTATCCGGAGGAGGAGAAGCCGCAACGCGTGCTGTCCGCCTCGAAAGCGCTAGGGAACCTGATCGAGAACTTCCTTCCGGAAGGCTCGGTCGTTACGGAAGTGGAGTTGGGCTATTACGGCGAGGTGTTCGATTCGGATGCCCATCTGCCGGCCGCGCCGGCATGGAGGTTTATGCTGGAGAGCGGCAAGGAGTATTACGTGCAAGGCATCAGCGGCGATGTCATCAGTCCGAACACAGAGAAAACGAAGGAGTAATGGGAGATTATGGGGATACGATTTTCGGTGCTGTCGAGTGGTTCGACGGGCAATGCAACGTTAGTTGCGAACGGGGAAGTCACGCTGATGGTCGATGCCGGCTTTAGTGCCAAACGCATCGATGAGCTGATGATGGAGCGCGGGGTGACCGGGCAGGAACTGACGGGAATTCTGGTTACGCATGAGCATTCGGACCATATCAAGGGCCTAGGCGCGGTGGCGCGAAAATACAATCTGCCGATCTATGCAAACGAGAAGACGTGGGCCGCTATGGAAAAAGCAATCGGGAACCTCGCGGACGACCAGCGCTGCATCTTGGGTACCGGGGATACTCGCGATTTCGGCTCGCTCCGCGTGGAGTCGTTTGCCATCTCGCATGATGCCGCCGAGCCGGTGGGCTACAATTTTTACGATGGCAAAGAGAAGCTGAGCGTATGTACCGACCTCGGCTACGCCAGCGACAAGGTGAAGGAAGCGATCTGCGACGCTGACGTGTTGGTGCTCGAGGCGAATCACGATATCGAGATGCTGCGGATGGGACGTTACCCGTGGAACATCAAACGCCGCATTCTCGGCGACCTGGGACACTTGTCCAACGATGCAACCGGCGAGTTGATGAGCGAGATCTTGAACGGCCGCCTGAAGCGGACGTATCTGGCTCACCTTAGCCGCGAACACAATATGCTCGACTTGGCCAAGATGTCCGTTCGCGGCTCCATGGAAGACCGCGGCTGCTTCTTCCGGGACAGCGAGTTCAAGCTTTGCGAAACGTATTACGACCGGCCCACGCCGTGGGATGTGTTGAGCGAGCGGTAGGTGGCGGCGGGAGGGGGCCGTTTGATGTTTTGGAACCCGCCTAGGTTGGGCTAGCGTGTATATGTGGACTCATTCGTTGAATTATATATGATTTTTCGAATACAATGTGCTGCGGATGGAACCAAATTTGAAATTGTATACGATATTTCATATAGATTCTGGCCGATTGACCTTCTGGGACGAGAATGTGTATGAAAATTCGAATACATTCCGTCGAAAACGGCATAAACGGTAAAATGTATTCGGTTTTTCGCATACATTTATAGACTCAGACAAGCATGTACCGCCCGGGGTTCGCCATCCCCGGGCGGTATTTTTTGCTATAGCTCCCACCCCGGCAAATACGCCTTGGTGTTATTCAGCATCGTCGTGAACAGCTCCTCCGCTTGGTTCGGCGTGAGGCCGGAAAGCAGCGGGTCGTTCAGGAACGCGCGGTAGGCCAGATCGCGGTCTTTGTTGATAGCCGCCTTGAGGATGGCCTCCTGGTTGTAGACATGACGGGTGACGAGATTGTTGATGTCCTCCGGCAGGCTGCCCGCCAGCACGGGCTGGACGCTGTCCGCGCCAAACACGGCGTTCGTCTCGACGACGGCGTTCAGCGGCAGTGAGGTCATCTGGCCGCGGTTCGGCAGATTGACGTTGGTGATCATCGGGGCGCTAGCGCCGGTTAAGCTGCGCAACATGGCAATCCCTTCCTCGCCGCTGGATTTGAGCGAGAACGACTCCTCGCCGGCAACAAGCCGGCGGCTGCGCTCGCGCAGCTTCTGCAGATTGTCGATCCGCCAGGCCACGGTCGTCAGACCGAATTTCCACTGCTTCACGTGCTCGGGGCCTCGCAGATACCATGTGTTCGGCATGAATTCGGCCAAATGGCGGTCACCGGCGGCGGCAATCAGGCCGAAGCGGCGGAACAGGTCGAAATGGATGCGGTTCGCCGAGGTAAAGCTGTTGTTCATCCAGTGGTCTTTTTGACCATGGGCACTAAAGCCTTCTTCAGCATACTTCTCTGCGAAAGCCCGGTAGATCGGGAACAGGTCGGTACCGCGATAGGAAGCCCGGTCCAGCCAGGTGAAATGATTGATCCCCAGCACGTTCACTTCGATATCTTGGCGGCGGACATCGGTCAGCCCCTCCATCTCCTGCAGCATCTCGGCGAGCAGCTCTTGCGTGCCGAAGACCTCATGGCAGCAGCCGAAGGCTTTGATGCCCGGAAAGACCTTGTACAAGGTGCGGGTCAGCACGCTCATCGGGTTCGTGTAGTTGATGACCCAAGCGTTTGGCGCATGGTCGCGGATCGCTTCGGCGATCTCCACGTACATCGGGATGCTACGCATCGCGCGAATCGCGCCGCCCGGGCCGACGGTGTCGCCAACGGATTGATAGACGCCGTAAGCTTCCGGCGTATGTACATCCGAGCGCATTTCCTCGAACGTGCCGGGAAGGATGGAGATGATCACAAAGTCGGCGCCCTTCAGCGCTTCCGGCAGTGTCGGTACCGCCTCGCAACGCCAACGTCCTACCGCATCAGGATGATTTTGCAAGCGGTTACCAATCACTTCATTCGCTTGCGCCGCTGCTAAGTCGATATCGTATAAGGCCACATGCCCCGAAAGCGCCGGTTCCAAAGCCAAGTCGCTCATCAGTCCCCACGCCCAGCCGCGCGAGCCGCCGCCAATATAGGCAATTTTCAAGTTTTTGACCGTTGTTGCTTCTTGCATATCTCGTTCACTCCCCTTGAATGATGTTACAATAAACATAGAGCAATAATAGAAAAGTTACCGCACGAATTTTGTTAATTTGAGCTGTTAGTCTACATTTTTTGCTGTTAATTAAACGAGGGGGTTAGCGATTTGACGATGGAGGGGCAGTTGGCGCCGATTCGCCGGATGCTGTTCATTGAGGCGGCGAAGCAGCCGGGACGGTTCTCGATGGAGGGGGAGCATTTTCACGATGCGTGGGAAATTTATTATCTCGTGTCCGGAGAACGGTGTTATTTCATCAAGGATCAAATCTACCGCATTTGCGCGGGCGACCTCGTGCTGATCCCGGTCAACGTGCTGCATAAAACTTCCCCGTCCGGGAAGCTGTCGCAATCCCATGAGCGGTTGCTGGTGAACTTCCGCACAGAGGCGGTGAGTATGTTGCTTCCCGGAAGGGAGGAAGAGCTGGAGCAGCTCTTCGAACGGTATCCGGTTCTGCGTTTAAGCACCGAAGAGCAACATCTCGTGCAGCCGCTATTGGCCCGTATGCTGACGGAGCAGAAGCAGCAGGCGAGCGGGTATGAGGAGTATGGCCGCCTGCTGCTGGCCGAACTGCTGCTCAACCTGCTCCGCATGGCGCAGGGACGGCCAACCCACGATGGGGAAGAGGGAGGCGGGAAGCGCCCTTACCGGGAAATCTCAGAAGTCGCCCGCTACATCAATGCGCATTACGAAGAGAATCTAAGCCTCGGCGAGCTGGCCGGCCGTTTCCACCTCAGTCCCTATTACCTGAGTCATATTTTCCCCCGGGTCACGGGGCTAACGCTGGTCGCCTATATCAACCGTGTCCGCATCGAGGAAGCCTGTACGCTGCTGGGCGAGACGGAGCTGCCCGTGACCGATATCGCGTATCGCGTCGGCTACCAAAGCGTGACCCACTTCGGCCGCGTATTCAAGAAGTCCAAGGCGGTCTCGCCGCAAAGCTACCGGCGGGAGCAGAGGATGTTTAGCGGCGGGCATACGGCGTTAAAGGGCTGAATGCAGCCGTTCAAAGCGTCGTGCAGCTCTCCGGATGGAAGCAGCCGTAGGGGCTATGACAGCGAGGATCACAGGAGGGATACAAATGGGGCGGAAGGGGCCGAATGGGATCTGAAGCTCTGTGCATGTGGTGAGCGGAATGGATTGTAAGTTAGATGCAGGTTTGGCTCAGTTAAATCCGAAGGGAACACTCGAGAGTAGCTCCGTCCTCAGAAATGAGTCAGATCGCGGAAATGTTGCATTTTGTGCAACAAACAGAAACTCCCCTCCCATAAACAACGGGAGGGGAGTTCTTAGGTTACGATACGATGAGGTTTACTGCGGGAAGAAATTCGGCAGGTACTCCTTGTTCGCCTCCAGCATCTCGTCCAGCAGCTTAATGGCGACTTCGACTGATGGGACCAGCGGGTGATGCGCCAGCGCCTGCAAAGCAAGGTCGCGGCTGCCGGTGACGGCGGCGTCGATGGCGAGCTGCTCGTAGGTTTTGACCGCATGGATCAAGCCCTTGGCCATGGGCGGGATAGTCGTCAGCGGGAGCGGAAGCGGGCCGGTCTTCGTAACGACGCAATTGACCTCAATGCTGGCGTCGTCCGGCAAGAAGTCCAGGATGCCGTTGTTGGCTACGTTCAGCGTCTGGATGTCGTTGGTCCCGTTATAAAGCGAACGCATCAGGTTCACCGCCGCTTCCGAGTAATACGCACCGCCGCGCTGCTCCAACTGCTTCGGCTTCTCCTTCAGCTCAGGATCGCTGTATAGCTCGAAAAGCTCTTCTTCGACCCGCTTCACGACTTCGGCACGGTTTTGCCCCTGATTCAGGGACTCCAGCTGCTCTTCGAGCATCGCGTCGGTCATGTAGAAGTACTTCAGATAGTAAGAGGGCAGGGCACGCAGGGAACGGAGGAAATCCGGGTTCCATTCGCGGGCAGGGACGTTCTTGGCACTATACCCGGCCGTGTCCGCCAGCATTTCGTCCAGCTTGTCTTCGCCGTTCACATCGATCCGCGATACCCAATGCAAATGGTTCAGCCCAACGAATTCGGCATACACCCGATCCGCGGTTACACCGTATTTGCTGGACACCTGCTTGATCAAGCCGATCGGCGCATTGCAGAGCCCGATGCTCTTCACCTTGGAATACTTGAGAATGGCTTCGGTCACCATACCCGCCGGGTTGGTGAAATTGAGCAGCCAGGCGTCCGGCGCCAGCTCCTCGATGTCGCGGCAGATCTCCAGCAGCACGGGGATCGTGCGCAGCGCCTTCAGCATGCCGCCGGGGCCGGTCGTCTCCTGGCCGATGACGCCGTATTTCGGCGGGATCGACTCGTCGCGGGCCCGGGCATCCAGCATGCCGACACGCATCTGTGTGCTGACGAAGTCTGCGCCCGAAATGGCTGCCCGGCGATCCGTCGTCAGATGAACTTCGATGGGTACGCCAGCTTGCTCAACCATCCGTTTGGCTAAGCTTCCAACGATATTCAGCTTGCGCAGGCCCGGCTCAATGTCGACCAGCCACAGCTCCCGCACCGGCAGCTCCTGGTGGTGCTTAATAAAGCCCTCGACCAGCTCGGGCGTATACGAAGATCCGCCGCCGATGACGGCGATCTTTAAACCTTGCTTTGTTGGTGCCAAGAGGGGTCACTCCTTTATCTTGTCATTTAAAATAATGGCGTCAAAATCACGGTATGCGGCCATTCGCTCATGCACTTCGCCGGAGACGGTTAGGCCGTCCTCTTCCATCGCCGACCAGACGGCGCCGACGACTGGCTCCGTGGCCAGCGTCACGACGGAGGCCTGCGGCGCTTCCGCCCGCACGGCTTGCTCGATCGGCCCGCGGATCCAGCCGCGGTCGCCGCGCGTCAGCAGGCTGCCGGCCAGGACGACGTCAAACCCGTCGTCCTTCATCCCCAGCCTGCGGATCACCGCCACGGCCGATTTGCCCAGCTCGGCTCCCTGGCGGTGCAGGATCTCCAGCGCGACCGCATCGCCCTCGGCCGCCGCCGGGAACAACAGCCGCGCCGCGTCCACGGGGACATGCTTCCCATGATCCAGGAAATCGTTGAACATGTCGTCCACGCGCGTGTACCCCAGCATCTCCAGCAGTAGTCCGGTCAGCACCGTCGCCTGCTCCCGTCCGTCCCAAGCGCGGATGACGGAGCGGAACACCTCGATATTCAGCGCGCCGCCGCCGCCAAAATCGCCATACATATAGTCGAAGCCGCCGCATTGAACATGCTCGCCCTGAGGGTTGCGACCGGCCGCGTTTGTGCCGGTGCCGCAGATCAGGGCGATGCCGTACGGGCGGTTCGTGCCCGCGCGCAATCCGATCATCGTATCGCAGTTGATCGTATAGTTCGTGAACCCGATATTCCGTACCATCGGGTGGAGAATCCGGTAGTCCGCCTCACGGTCGGCTCCGGCAAGCCCCAAATAGGCGTGCCGCAGGTCCTCCATGCGGAGTCCGGCTTCGCCCAAAGCCGTCAGCGCGGCGTCCCGGATGCTGGCCGCCGCCTCAGCGGCGCCTGTCTGATGGTTGCCGTTCCCGCTGCGGCCTTTGCCAAGCACGCGTCCGTGCTCATCGGTCAACAGGGCATAGGTTTTGGTGCCGCCCCCGTCGATCCCCAAGTAATAAGCCAATCGTCGTCACTCCTTACGGACAGTAGTTTCGCGGAGGATCAGCTCCGGATCGATCCGCTGGCCGGCGCCTCGCTTCATGCGCCCATCAATGCGCTTCAGCAGCATGTCGGCTGCTGCCAGCGCGATCTGGTCCGCTGGTTGCCGGACGGTGGTGAGCTGCGGCCGGAGCTGGGACGCGATGTATTGGTCGTCGTACCCCACGACCATCACCTGACCCGGTACGGAGATACCGGCCTCCATCAAGGCGTTCATCACGCCAAGCGCGATATTGTCATCCCCGGCGAAAACAGCGGAGGGGAGGCGATTCGCAGCGATCCAACGCTTGCACGTGTCGTAGCCGAAGGCGATTTCAAATTCGCCGGTCACGATCTCGAACGGTTCAAGCCCCTGCTCCGAAAGCGCCTGCAAAAATCCGCTGCGCCGCTCCCGGGTGCTGCGGAACATCTCCTCGCCGCATAGATGGGCGATGGACGTATGCCCCTGCTCCAGCAGATGCTTCGTGGCCATATATCCGCCTTTGAAGTTATCGATCGTTACAGAGAAGCTGTCATTATCCGGCTTCTGGTTATCAATCAGCACATAAGGAATGCCGCGCCGCTTCAGCTCAACAATATAATTGTCCTCCTCCATCGGAGAGAGCAAGATCAAGCCGTCGACGCGGTCTTCCTGGATTAAGTAATGGGTATCGCCGCTGCCGATCCCGGTCGTAACCGAAATCGCCAGAAAATAGCCGTGCAGGGCGAGCACCTCGTTTAGTTCTTTTACCACTTGATCGAAAAAAGAATCCTGCAGCGTCGTCACAATCACGCCGATGATTCCTGTCTTTCCGCTGGCGAGGCTGCGGGCGGCCGCATTGGGGCGGTAGTCCAGCTCCTTCATAGCGTCCAGCACCTTCTGGCGATTCTTCTCCCGCACGGTTTCCGCCCCGTTCAGGACACGGGAGACCGTGACCACGGACAACCCGGATTTTTTGGCGACGTCAAAAATGCTAACCTTCATCTCTATATCTCCTTGCGGCAGTTTTTCCGTACCCTTAATGTCATCTTGTTAGGTTTAGTATATATCAGGCCGGGTGACGCTGTCCGCTTGTTCTGGGCTGCCCGCGGTCAGGAACTCGGGTTATCGCTTGAGAATTTCCGTAACCTTCGCTTGAATCGTTGGCATCACTTCCTCTACGGTTTTATGGCCGGTTTCGATCGGTTGCATTTCGTTGATGAACATGTCGTTGATTTGCGAATAGTTCGTAATGAGGTGGTTATAAGACTCGAACCCGTATTTCGTTGCGCCTTCATACACCTTTTTCACGTCCTCCGGGTCAATGCCTTCGAAATGCTTGTAATAGGTTTCAGCCGCTTTCGTGTTCACCGGCGGATTGCCGCCGCTTAGCTCAATCGACTTCTCCTGAACGTCATCGGTCAGCAGGAATTTGATCCACTCAAAAGCTTCCTTCGGATGCTTGGAATCCTTCAGGATCAGCAGCGGGTCGACGAACAACGTGCTGCGTACCTTCTCGTTACCGCCCCATGGCACAGCCGCTACCCCAATTTTGAACGGAAAATCATTCGCCCCGGCCAGGTTCCAGGAACCGCCAACGGACATCCCGATTTTGCCGGCAACGAACGGATCGCCGTTCTGCCCGGCAACGCTCTTGCTCCACTCGGAGTTCGGCGACACCTTATCCTTGAAAATAAGATCGAACAGCTTGTTATAAGCTGCGATCACTTCCGGGGAATCGAAATGCGTCTCCGAAGGTACGCCGCCGTTCGTCCAGGTGTCTGCGGAATAAGGCTCCGCGCCGAAGTATAGCGGACGCATGTCGCGTTCGGCCCAGGTGAAGTCGACGCCGTATTGTGTTTTGGCGATGTCTTTGGAGATGACGGTCATTTGCTTGGCGTCCTCGACCATTTTATCGAACGTCCAGCTCTTATCCTCGAAGTCGCTTGGCGGATAAGGAATCCCGGCCGCGTCGAACATGTCCTTGTTGTACAGCATCAGCGTGACGTAGATATTGACGGGAATGCCGTATGTGCGGTCCTTGACCTTATAGATGTCCATCAGGTGGGAAGGAATGCTGTAGTCGTCTGCATTGAATCCGTCTTCGGCCATCAGATCGGTCAGATCGAGCAGCATGTCTTTGTTGTAATACTCTGCGAATCCGCCGTAACCGTAATGGCTGGTCACGTCCGGCGAGTTGCCGCCGGCGATCAACGTCTGCAGTTTGCTGTCGAATTGCTCGTAGGGAGCTTTCTCCACTTTTACTTTAATATTCGGGTGGGTGGCCTCGAATTCCGGGATCAACTCCTCGATAAACGTGCGATCCGGCGAATCGATGGTATAGTGCGTGATCGTAACCTTCTCGACTTTGCTCCCGGCATTGCCGGAGTTCCCACCGGTGCTCGTACCCGAGCCGAGATCGCCGGCCGATTTGCCGCCGCTGCAAGCGGACAGGATCATGCTGAGGAGCAGGATGGTCCCCAATAAAACGGATAACTTTGGCTTTGGTGCTGCGGGGTTCTTCGTCATAAAACCGATTCCTCCTTGGGTTAGGTTGTGGACGCCGCCCCTTGCGGCAGTTTAGGACTTGATGCCGGTCAATACGATCCCTTCGACGAACTGCTTCTGAGCGATGGCGAACAACGTGACGATCGGCACCATGGCCAGCACGGACGCTACCATCAGCAGATGCCACGGCGGGATGCGGAACCGCGACGAGGTGAGGGAGGCCATGCCCACTGGAAGCGTAAACAGCTCGGATGAGCTTAAGTAAAGCACGGGAGTCAGCAGGTCGTTCCAGCTGTAGATAAAAGCAAAGATCGCCACGGTTGCCAGCGCCGGTCCGGAGAGGGGCAGGGCGATTTTGTACCACATGCCGAGCTCACTGCAGCCGTCGATCCGGCCGGCGTCGAACAGCTCTTCGGGCAGGGTAGAGAAGAACTGGCGCAGCAAAAAGATGTTGTACGCCGATCCGAAGAACGCCGGCACGATCAGCGGCAGGAACGTATCGATCCAGTGCAGCTTGGAGAACAACACGAATTGCGGGACCATGATCGCCGGGTACGGCAGCATCATCGTGCTAAGCAGCAGCATAAACCAGAAGCTGTTGCCCCGTCCGCGATAGCGGGCGAACCCGTAGGCGACGAGCGCGGAGGAGAGCAGTGTGCCGATGACCGTCATGACGCCGATGATCAGGCTGTTCTTATACAGCGTGCCGAACTGCAGCGTATCGAAGATCTCCACGTAATTGCCGAAGCTCCAGCTGGTCGGCAGAAAAGTCGGCGGAAATTTCAACATTTCCCGGTGCGACTTCAGCGAGGTAGAGACCATGAAGAATAAAGGCAGCAGCATCAGGAAAGTGGTAGCTAGCAGCAGGATGAAGCTAACGAATTTTACCGGGTCCGGCTTGCGGCGGCGGGACCTGACGGAGGTGGATCGAGAAGTTGGCGTGGTAGCCGGAACAGCGCTCATCTATCTTCCTCCTCCTTCGTAGTGAACGTAACGGTTCGAGATCTTCATGATGAGGGCGGTACAGAGCATGACCGCAATCAGCAGCACCCAGGCCAAGGCCGAGGAATAACCGGCGCGGTATTCTTTAAAAGCGCTGGTATACAGGTTGTAAACATAGAACCAGGTGGAGTAGTTCGGCCCGCCTTGCGTCATGACGAACGCTTGGGTAAAGACCTGAAACGAATCGATGATGCCCATAATGAGCTGGAACAGCAGCACGGGCGAGATCATCGGCAGGGTCACATTGCGAAAAATACGCAAGCGCCCGGCTCCGTCCAGCTTCGCGGCTTCGATCAGGCTGGCCGGCACGCCCTGTAGACCGGCGAGGAACAGGATCATGCCCGATCCGGCGGTCCAGAAGGTCATGATGATGAGCGCATAAAGGGCAGTATCGGGGTCCATGAGCCAGGCCGGGCCGTGGATGCCAAACCAGGACAGCATGTAGTTGAACAGCCCGATCTGCGGATTGAAGATCCAATACCACAACAGCGACATCGCCACGCCGGAAACCATGCTGGGAAAATACATCGCCGTCCGGAAGAACCCACGCAGCGGCATCGTCTGATGAAGCAGTAACGCGAACCCCAGCGACAGCAGCAGTTGCGCAGGTACGCTGAGGAAGGTGAACTTCAACGTGACCGTCACCGATTTCCAGAACAAATCGTCCCGGAACATCTCGGCGTAGTTGGCGAATCCAACGAATTCGGGCGGGTGGATAATGTCGTAGTCGGTGAAGCTGTAGTAGAGCGATGCCACAATCGGATACAAGGCGAACACCAGGAAGCCTATTAACCACGGGGAGATGAACAGGTACATATAGAATGTCCGCCGCCGGCCTTCACGATGGATCACAGAACCACCAGCCTTTCTTCTAAAAGTTTAAGCGCTTTAACTTATGGGCGGAAGAATGAAGTGATTGTCGAAGTGTGCGAGATCTGAACGAGGTGAAAGTTAAAGTGCTTTAATTCTTATCCTGCGATTAACCCTATCATAGAGGATGGGATGGAAATAATCAACCCTCTTTTTGCAAAATGGAATCGCTTTCTGTTAGGTAATGTGACATTTGAGATAAAAAAGTGGAGAAGATGTGAGTGAAACTTTGAGTTAAGGCTCGCGTTTGGGGTGGCGAAAACAAATATATGTTATGTAATGTGACATTTGTGGGACGGGGGCGGTCTCTATGAACGGGAAGGAGGCGATAAGAACTAACTGAATGGAACGAGTAACTCGAACTAATTGAATGGAATTGGTAACCCGGACTAACTGAATGGAACCGGTAACCTGAACTAACTGAACGGAATGGGTAACCCGAACCGGTCGAATCGCTAACGCTTAGGAGAAACGCTAAATGGGCAAAAACGGGGAGGTGTGGGATGTAACGCTTACCAGAGAGCTTATTTCCCCGTTTTAGAGGTAAAGGAGGGCAATTTGGCCAATATAAGCATGCTCACAAGCGTTAGATGTGAAAATCACCGATTTATGCCCAAATAAGCACTCTGGTCAGCGTTAGCGGTAATCTTGGGCGGCTGGCCGCCCCGGCACCTTGACGAACGAACCCCTAGTGGGCCGAGCAGAAGTGGCAGCTTAGACGGTGGGGTACGGAGGCGGGGTTAAGAAACCGTCGATCTCCAGCGCTTTTTTCTCAATTTCCTCCCGGGTCAAAATCCCTTTCTCTATGAGCAGCTCCATGATGGCGCTTAAGGTCACCAATTGGTGATAGTGCTCTTCCTTCATATCCGCCAGTTTGGCCAGCACATTCACTTCGTTCATCGGCGTTGAGTAGTAGGAATCCATGGAATAACCTCCTTAATTGGACGCGCGAGGTGCGCGATTTTCATTGTTTATTGCCTACAAATCTGCGACTGAATGAGGGTTGCGGGATTGCCAAAAAAATCCCGTTATTTCCCTGATCAAATTCTGCTTCCGAACCATCAAAATATGGTAAAATAAATCTATCAATCTATCGCATTAATATAGTGTAGTCATGGGTAAGGTCAAACATTCCAATTTTCAGAAAAAAAAGCGGCAATTTCCCGAAATTCAGGCAACATCTCCCCGGTTCATGACGTTAAAGAAATAAAAGGAACGTGCGAATATGGCTTTGCCGTAACGGCATAAAGTTGAAGGGGACCTATGCTTGAGGCGGATGGCATGAAGGAGATGCCAACGCGGTTTTGGGGAAGAGCGACGGAGGGAGAGAATAGAGATGGGATGGTTTGACGATGACTTTTATTCCACCAAGGTTCCGGGGCGGCGCGTGCGCTTGTCCGAAGGCGGCGGCCTGCGGCGTTGGCGCGGGGGGCCGCGGAAGCAGCACCACCGGCCGGTGCTGTCCACGCTACAGATCTCTTTAATCTCTTCCGTTCTTAGCGCGGTGGTGGCCGTGCTGTTATTCAGTTTCATTACGGGACTTCCTTCTTCATCGACTCGCCATGCCGCTACCGGTAGTGCCGTCTTGCTCTCGGATACAGGTGATCCCTATGACCGGATCAGCTCGGCGGCAGCCAAGGTCGCGCCTAGTGTGGTGAGCATCCTCAACCACGGAGGCGAGGTGTCGGATTTCGATCCGGAGCATGCGGCGCTGGGTTCGGGTGTGATTTTTAAGAAGGAGAAGGGCAAGGCCTATATCATAACGAATGCGCATGTGATCAGCGGCGCGAACGATCTGGAGATCGTGAAGAGCGACGGCAGCTCGCGTAAGGCGGAGGTTGTCGGGCAAGATTCCATCAACGATATCGCCGTGTTAGAAATCGACGGCCAAGGCATCGATACGGTCATTGATTTGGGCGATTCCCAGAAGCTGCGCGCCGGGCAAACCGTCATTGCCGTTGGCAATCCGTTGGGGCTTGGGGGAACGTTGACCTCCGGGATCGTGAGTTATACGAGCCGAATGATTCCGGTGTCGTTGAACCAAGACGGCGTATACGACTGGGAGCAAGAGGTCATCCAGACGGACGCGGCGATTAACGAAGGCAATAGCGGCGGGGCGTTGGTTGATTTGAACGCTCGGCTGATCGGCATTAATACGATGAAGATTTCCGATACCGGCGTGGAGGGACTGGGCTTTGCCATTCCGGTCAACGAAGTGATGAAGACGGTTGACGATCTTTTGCTGCACGGTAAGGTCGTTCGTCCGTACATGGGCGTCTATACGTTGGATCTCAACAACCGGTTCTCCCCGATCTCCGATGAGCAACGCCAGGACCTCAAACTGCCGAGCCATGTGACGGAGGGGGTTATCGTCTTGGAGGCCCATGGGCCGGCGCTGGAAGCGGGCCTGAAGCTGAATGACGTCATTACCCAGCTCGACAAACAGCCGATTCAATCCACTTTGGAGTTACGCCGATATCTGTATGAGAGCAAGAAGATCGGCGATGATCTGGAGGTTACGTATTATCGTGATGGGAAGCTGGAGAAGGCGACCCTGAAGCTGACCGATAAACCGTCGGAGGCGCAGATCGAACAAGGATTGGACGAAGATAAATAACACTTTCACAGGAGAGATTCCGAAGACATGACAGCCGTAGACAGAAACGACTGAAGTGTGGTCGGGGTCTCTTTTTGCATGCGGAGATCGAAGGAGGATGGACATGGCTGCAATCGATTCGTTTACGGGTAAGGATCGGCGACACCTGTTGGAGCAAATGGCGAACCCGGCTGAGCCGCTGGATCTGCTGGTCGTGGGCGGCGGGATCACCGGGGCCGGAATCGCCTTGGACGCGGCGGCGCGGGGGATGCGGGTTGGACTTGTGGAGATGCAGGATTTTGCGGCCGGGACGTCGAGCCGTTCGACGAAGCTGGTGCATGGCGGACTGCGTTATCTGAAGCAGTTGGAGATTGGCGTCGTTGCGGAGGTTGGGCGCGAGCGAGCGATCGTGTACGAGAACGGCCCTCATGTCACCACGCCGGAACGGATGCTGCTACCGATTTATCGGGGCGGCACGTTTGGTCGATTCAGCACGTCGCTGGGGCTGCGCGTGTACGACTTCCTCGCGGGAGTGAAACGCGGGGAGCGGCGAAGCATGCTGACGGTGGCGGCGACGCTGGCGAGAGAGCCGTTGCTGAAGGAGGACGGTCTGCTGGGCGGCGGTTACTATGTGGAGTACCGCACGGACGACGCCCGGCTGACGCTCGAGGTGCTCAAGGAGGCGGCGGCCCGCGGGGCGATGGCGGTCAACTACGCCAAAGTGACCGAGTTCCGGTACGAAGCTGGGCGGCTGATCGGTGCCGAGGTTCAGGATCTGGCCGGCGGGCAGACATATGAGCTGCGGGCACGGAAGGTCGTCAACGCGGCGGGGCCGTGGGTGGACGCGTTGCGCGAGATGGACGGGTCGAAGCATGGCAAAATGCTGCAACTGACCAAAGGCGTGCACCTGGTGTTCGACCAGGGGCGGTTTCCGCTGCGGCAGGCGGTGTATTTTGATACGCCGGACGGCCGCATGGTGTTCGCGATTCCGCGCGATGGCAAAACATATGTGGGCACGACGGACACCGTGTATCACGGCGAGCTTGCCCATCCGTGCATGACGAAGGCCGACCGCGATTACATCCTGGATGCGGTTAACGGGATGTTTCCCGGGCTGGCCGTTACGGCGGCGGACGTGGAGTCCAGCTGGGCCGGGGTGCGGCCGCTCATCTATGAGGAGGGTAAATCGCCCTCGGAAATTTCCCGCAAGGATGAAATTTGGGAGTCGGCATCCGGCCTGATCACCATTGCCGGCGGCAAGCTGACCGGCTACCGCAAGATGGCGGAGCTGGTCGTTGACCGCGTGTCTGCCAAGTTGAAGCGGGAATTCGGCCGGAGCTTCCCGCCTTGCTCCACCCGGACGTTGCCGATCTCCGGCGGGCAGGTGGGCGGCTCGCAAGGACTGCCCGGGTTCGTGGAGCGCAAAGTGCAGGAGGCGGCGGAACGTGGGATCCCGCAGGAGTTTGCCGCCAAGTGGGCCGCTCGATACGGTGCTAACGTCGATCGGCTGCTGGCGATCGCCGCAGAGATGTCGGCTTCGGGCGCGCCCGCCGCGTCGGCCGATTCGAGGCGGCTCCCGCTGGAGGTGGCGGTTCCGCTGCGGTATGCGCTGGAAGCGGAGATGGCGATGACGCCGGCGGATTTTTTCGTGCGAAGAACAGGGGCTTTGATGTTTGACATCGCTTGGGTACGTCGCTGGAAGGAACCGGTCACCATGGAGATGGCCCGATACTTTGGCTGGTCGGAGGAAGTGAAGCGGCGTTGGATGGCGGAGCTGGACCGGGCGTTGGAGGGTGCGGCCGTTCCGAAAAACCCGGAGGGAATAGGTGGAATCTCAGGTTAGAACTAGAAGATAATGTGATTTTATTGTAGGAACAAGGAATTTGTCCTTTTTCTGTCGAACTACTTCTTAGAGAGCAAGCAATCTATCGAAGAGGGAAAGAGGTCAGGGGTTCATGAAGAAGGGATGGAAACGCGGAATTTGCGGATTGGCGATTCTCGCGGGATTAGGTGCAGCCTGGCTGGCTTCGGGACCGGCGGTTCAGGCTGCGGGTGTAGAATTTAAGGACGTCCCGGCCTCCCATTGGGCTTATGACAAAGTCATGTGGGCGAAGAACAACGGCGTGACGGACGGTTATCCGGATGGAACATTCCGACCGGCTCAGTCGGTGACGGAAGCGGAGTTCCTGAGCATGCTAGTACGGGCCTATCCGGAGATCAAGCTGGATGCGGCGAAGGGGCAGGAGACCTGGTATACCCCTTATTACCAGTTAGCGTTCGAATTAACCTGGCCGGTGAGCGATCAGCCCAATGAGCCGATTACGCGCGGGTCGGTGGCCCGCTTGATGGCAGCTTTTTACGGGCAGAGTTTGAGTGAAGATGAGGCGGTCCAGTGGGTGCTTGCCCAAGGCTTGGCCCAAGGCAAAAGTGGTGCCGGCGTGCAGGGCTTCGCAGCGAAGGACGCGGTGTCGCGGGCGGAAGCGCAGACGTTCCTGTACCGGTTGAAGCTGACGCTACCGAAGGCGACAAGCCCGGATCTGATCAAGCCGGAGATCCAGCTGCAGGGCGTGGGGATCGGGGATTCGACGGACCGCGTGATTGAGCTGCTTGGTGAACCGGTGCGCAAGGACGTAACCAACTTTGGACTGGAATGGTATATCTATAATAAGGATTACAAGCATTATACACAGGTTGGCGTGGCCGACGGCAAGGTGGTTGGCTTGTTCGGCAATCATGAGGAATGGCGATTCGGACCTGAAGCGGAGAAAGGGCTGGAGACTTTGCGGAGCAGCCTGGCCGCGATCTGGGACAAGAGCGAGGATCCTCCAAGGGAGTACGTGGAGACGTATACACCGAGAGGGTTGTACCTTAATCTGTATCTGGACAAGCATGAGAAGTACCGCGTGGACGGGGTGCTGCTGATGGACAAGAAATTTACGGAGACGAATGTGTACGCGCCGTCTACATCGGAGTCGCTGAAGGCGACGGAGCGGGAGATTTTTGACCTGACCAACGCGTTTCGTGTGCAAAGAGGGTTAGGCGTGCTAAGCTGGAACGAATCCGTGGCCGAGGTGGCGCGCTCGCATAGTAAGGATATGGCGGAGCGGAATTATTTTGAGCATGATAATCCGGAAGGGAAGTCGGCGGGCGACCGCATGATGTCTCGCGGGATTCCGCAGTTCCGGGCATGGGGCGAAAATATCGCCGCCGGATACCTCGATGCGATCGACGGGCATTATGGCTGGCTGAATTCCTGGGGCCACCGGGAGAATATGCTGGAGCCGGCGTTTACGATGCTGGGTGTTGGTGCCGTGGACGGCTTGGATGGCAGCGATTACGATACGTATTATACCCAAAACTTCTATACGCCTTTGTAAACCGGCTAGGGAGCCGGGAAGCTGGGTTTGATAGGGTGGGAACCGTCTGGGGGATGTGACCGGGGCGGTTCCTTTTTTGCGCGGAGTATGGTAGAAAAGATAAAGGACAACCTGTTAATACGGAAGCCGGCCGCGGGAGTGCGGCGCATAAGAAAGGATGCTTGGACTATGTACGTCGTATGCAAAGATCATGTGGAATTGGCCATCGATATGTTCGTGGATGAGTTTGAGGAAGCCCCCGATGTGGTTGATTTGGAGCACACCAAGTTTATTGACTGGGAGCCCCCGGTGAAATGCCAGGAATGCGACCATGAGGCGCGGTTTTTGGTGGTGTAATGTTATTGTGTTGCACAATTGAATGAGGGACGACGAACGGGGCGACGGCATGCAGGTGACGGGCCCCGCTGTTTTTTTATATAGGGTGACGAGTATAGGACGATAACGGAGGATGAACTTAAGTGCTGATTCAAATCGTGGCGGTCGGCAAATTGAAGGAAAAATACCTGGTGCAGGGCATTGCGGAATACGCGAAGCGCCTGGCGCCGTATGTGAAGTTTCAAGTCGTGGAGGTGTCCGACGAGAAAGCGCCGGAGACGATGAGCGAGGCGGAGCTCATCGGTGTGAAGGAGCGCGAGGGCGAACGCATCCTCGCGCAAATTAAGAGCGACGCGCATGTCATTGCGCTCGCGATTGGCGGCCAGCTCTGGAGCTCGGAGGAGCTGGCCGGTTGTCTCGATCAGCTCGGCACCTACGGGACGAGCCATGTCGTGTTCGTCATCGGCGGGAGCCTCGGGCTCGCCGATGCGGTGCTCAGCCGCGCGCAGCAGCGGCTGTCGTTCGGGCGCATGACGCTGCCCCACCAGCTCATGCGCCTGGTGCTCACCGAGCAGATTTATCGCGCGGTGAAGATCAATCGGGGGGAACCGTATCATAAGTAGGGCGAAATTTGATTTTAAATAAGTGATAACATTCCTGGGAGTGAGCATGTGGCAAAGAAAAGATCAAAAAAACAGGGCAAGATACGCCGGCGTGACATTGCAAGCATGAAAGATCTATCAAACACTGCAACAAATATGGTGCATTGTTAACAGGCTATGCCGATGTTGGAGACACTTTTTAAGAAGTTCGGGGTAGAGGTTGAAAGGATACAGGATGCATTACAAGACATAGATGGAACGGCAAGACAAACTAATGAGTTCGTTAGTATACCTGACAGATTTTCTAATTTTTTTGCCGATCATGGTTGGATAATGTGTATAGTATGATGGATTTTGAAGTGGCGAAAGACGCAGTGTCAAAAGCTGAAGTGGGTAATTTTATGAGGCACAAGGGATTCTTATAAGATATTATGATGTCGAGACATTACGATTTCAGCTAAAACGCCTATACTCGATCAAAGCCTTTCGACCAAGAATGGAGCTAGTATTAAAAGCACTAATCGATTATGAAGAGTAACGGTATCATGTATGCGTTCCGGTTATACTAGCTTTAACGGATGGTCTAGTGAATGGGATTGACTTTTATGAGCAGAGTCATCAATGGCATATAACAATAGTTAGCGTTCCCCTTCTGACCGCAACAGAGGGGGAACGCAAAATTAGCTTTTCTTTTGTCCTAAGGGGAAACAACTACAACGTTCTACTCGATATCGGAAATCACTAGCTCTTCATGAGAGTAGTTTATCAAATAAATTTTTCCATACCTCTACTAATTCTTCATTGACTGTTCTCATATCAAATTTATTGTAGACTTCCTTAGCAATTTCAGCCTTCCAACTATTATTTTCTAAGTTTATGCTATTTTCTTTTGCCCATGCTTCGATTTGAACGACGATGGGCTCTCCTTTTTTGTAACAATCTTCAAAATATCGTTCCCCTCGATATTTTCTATCTACAAGCCGAATAAGTAGTTCAGATGGTATCAAATCCTCAATTTCAAATTCTTGGTCCCCTAGGAAGTCAGCTACTTGTAGAATTCGCTCCTCTTCACCCTTATATCTATCGGATTTTAGTTGTTTTGCATAGTCATTACCCGCTTTATCTGAATCTAATAGAACGTAAGGTAACGAGTCTTCTCTTGCAGTTACTAATTTAGTGACTTGCCCCATTCCACGAACACCACCAGTTTGAATGAAGACCAGTTCTTTTGAGTTTTGAAAGTATCCTTTCCCAATAAGAAAGCGTTTTATTAAATTCAAGTATATTTGATCACTTTGGCCCTCTACCAGTATAGGTGAGCAGCCAAGTAATAGAGTATCAGAAACGGTTAAACCAAGTGCTGCATGAATGGGGTAGATTGATTTCTCAGCGTCTTTAGCATTATATCGCAAATTAGATGTTACTTTGGTTCTGCCTGTATCTGAATCAATATAGACAACTTTAACATTAGCTAGATTATCCATATCAACAAGAAACGGTGAGTGTGATGTATAAATTAATTGATTGTCTTCCGATAACTTTCTAAAAAATTTAGCTAAATCATATTGTGCAATGGGATGCAGGGATAACCCAGGTTCGTCTAACAATAAAATTGTGTTAGAATGTCCTTCTTTGGTTTCTACTAGAAATACTAGGAAAAAGCTGAAGAACCACTGCAACCCCCTGCTTCTTCCTTCTAACTCAATAGATTCAGGACGTAATTTATCAGATACATTGATCCTAAAATGATTGCCGTCTGCAACAAATGAAAAGATATAATCCCCTTGCATCCACCATTTCTTAAAACTTAGAGTTAATTCAGACGCTGCAGATTGTAGAAGGACACCTCTCTCCCTTTTTTTATCGGCCCATTCTTTTATCTCTTCCTCAGTTGGTTCAACTTCCTCTGTACTTATTACTGCATTATTATGTGTGTTGATCCGTTTTACAATAACTTTTCGGTCATTCCCTAATTCATAAATTTCTTGTGGGGAAAGTTTAACGTATTTGAAAAGTACTTGGAGCGTCCTAACCTTGGCTCTAGCAACCTCCGACAGATCTTCTCTCTCAAAATCTTCTATCACTCTTGGTAAAAAAATTTCACTATCAAGGTTCCCGTAATCAGAATAATAAACAAACTTAGGAAAGATGCTTAATATTTTTTGACGTATTTCCTTAGTAGTACTGACTTCCTTTCCGTCAAAAGCATCGTTAAATCTATCTATTGGCATAATGAAATTTTGTCGAAAGAATTCCGGGAGGTTCACCTTTTTTCCAAAATGCTTTGATATATGTTGTTCAACTGCCTCTGTTATTTGCGTTGTTATATTTGCTCTAAACGTCTCTGTCGTAATAAGAGACCGAATCTTTGAAATTAAGTCTTTAATCCCTGCTTTAATTTGTTCGTTTTCCTTTATATAACCGTCAAAACTTGTAAGTTGATCTTCAAATTCGTCAATAACAGCAAATAGTCTAGAGGAAGGATACTGCTCAATTTTGGAATATGGAAACTTTACATAATACTTTCCATTGTACATTCTACTAATTAATACCGTTTTTACCTGCTCTGGATCGGCTCCTAAAATAAGAGCAAATTCTTTTTGTAGTTTATCATTCAGTTCGAAATCTGCAAAAATAAATTCATCATTTGTATGTCCATCTTTTTTATAAGAACTGTAAAGATGACGTGGGAAATCATCGAGAGGAATAATGGGTTCGTCATTTGCGGGATTTAACTTCCACAAAGCAATGAGCAGATTAGTTTTTCCTGCTTCATTTGTCCCAACTAAACAATTATTATCATTGACATAAATCCATTCGCTTTCTTCTATCGACCTAAAGTTCCTAACTTTGAAACGAGTCAGTTTCATGCTCATTGAAATCCATCTTCCTTTCACTATGATTTAAACAATTACAAAAAGTTAACTTTGTATTTTGGCAACTTCAAATATTTAATTCGACAAAAAACAATATCTTCCTTCAGTACTAATTGAAAGGAGTATTCCCCATTAGGTACATATTATAATCTTATTAGTGTATGTCGATTTTTCGCCTTAGAGATGATACGGTAACCGTGAACCGTATCATAAGTGACGCAAAATAATTATGAGTTTTAACCTTAAACACTTTTTTTGTAGGAGAAAGGAGGAAGTGATAATCCGCATGTAGAAATTGGTAATACATAGAATCTACTTTTAGGTGGGATAAGAAAAATGGATTACATACATAAAAAAATCGATCAAAAAATACAATTTCACAGTGGATTTAATGAAAAGGAAAAACTAAGGATACACTATCAAGTTAGAATTGAATATAGCTTAATGTTAATACTGGGATATCTCTGGAATAAAAATTATAAAGATAATATATCTGATAAAACAAAAGAAGAAATAAATAAAAGAATTTTTAAACCGACCATTGGACAAATAATTTATGTTATTAGAAAACTTGATATCAACAACGAATTCTTATCTGATCCAACGATAAATAATGTAATGACAAACTATTTGAGTACACGAAATGAAGAGATTGGTCATGGATTTGTTTATGATGATGGAATTGATATGTTATTAGATGAACTCAAGTCTATTATAGATCAGTTGGAAAGTAGTACAGTTAAGTTATTGAATCAGAATCTGGATATTATTTATGTTCGCAATTTCGACGGTGAAAATTATACGGGTATTAACTTTAAAGGGACAGATGCGGTACCAATACCTTGGGTATCCCCGAAAAACGCCAATGTATTTAAAATTAATAATGTTTATCTTCTTACAGAAGAAATGCAATATTACAGAATTTCGCCATTTGTACATGTAAATTCAGACGACCAATACTTTATTTACGTATCAGTTGAAGATAGGTTGACTGGCAGTGCCAAGTACAATCAAATTAACCAAACTGCAAAAGAATATATTATATGGGAGGACTTTTTGAGCCTTTCCTCCCAAGAGGATGAGACCAGAAGGAAAGTACCGAACGGGACGATCGTTAATAATTATAAGAAGAACTATAAAAGTTATTATGATTTTGGAATGAAGAAAAGGATCATGGATTTCATTAAAAACCGGTCATTCGTAGCAGCAACATTGTGGGGTCACGGAGGTGTCGGGAAAACTGCAACAGTTCAAAGTGTTATTGACGATCATCTCAATCAGGGCTCATCAAGCTTTGACTATATTGTTTTTACTTCGGCTAAAGATCGCCAGTATAATGCAATTACCGGGGACATTGAAGAAATTCCAGATAGTGTAGACACATTCGACCTTATAATCAAAAAGGTCAATGAAGTTCTTGGAAACGGTAAAACATTTGATGAAAGTTTTATAGTAAAACACGAAAAAAAAATGTTACTAATCATTGATGATTTCGAAACTTTTAGTAAGGATGAAAAAAATAAAATACAAGATTTTATAAACCTCTTAGATGTAACTAAGCATAAGGTTATTATTACAACTAGAGCGAATCTTATTGTAGGTGAAGAAATACCAACAAATGAGTTAGACAAGGATAAGACTATAGAGTTTATAAGATCTATATTTTCTGCAGAGTATGTTAACTATAAAGATATTTTTGAGAGAGGATTAACAGATCAAATAAAAAATAAAATTCATTTTGTAACATCCGGTAGACCTATATTTATCTATCAATTTGCATATATGTTAATGGCTAGGGGATTTAATGATAGCTTATGGAAAGAACTTAGTCAGTCAGAAGCAGCAAAAGATTTTCTATATGGGCGAATTTATAACTATTTATCAGATGATGCAACGGACTTGTTCATAGCTATTGGTATGCTTCTAAATAATGCTGACGATGAATATTTGACTGAGCGTTTAAAATACATAGTAAGCATGGAAGATGATACTGATAAATTTAATAGAGCAATGAAGGAACTGGTAAAGCTCAGAATTATCGAAGAACTCGATGGCTCAACATTTAGAGTATATTCAAAAGAATTATTAAGTGTAATGAAAGAACATAAGAATAAAAAAAATAGCGGATTTATTGGTGGAATCAATTCGAGACTCAATCAAGTAAAAAGGTATAAAAATAATTTAGACATTGATAGTGTGTTGTTACAAAATGCAGATGAAGCTAGATATTCTAGAAACTTAAAAGAAGTAGAGGATTTATATAGGCAGATTTTAAATAGGAAAAAAAGCGTTGTAGAGATAAGAGTTAAAGCTTTATTAAACTTAACCAGCCATATAGTAACAACAACTGGTAATCACGATTATGCTATTGATATCTTTAAAGAGTATGGAGAATTTTGGTCTGATAAGACTGTATTGAAAATGTATGTAAGTTATCTAATTACTAAGGGTTACTATAAGGATGGAATTCGGGTTCTGTCTGAGTATTTTTCAATAAATAATAAAACAAATAAAGAGAATATTGAATTATTTGGATTGTTGCTAACAATAAGGTCAACTTATTGGATCAATGAAAGGGAAGAAGTGAAACGCCGGCAGCAAAATCAATATATATCGAAAGATGAAAGGGAAGCCCTAAATCAGGAATTTATTAACCAGTTGGAGGAAATGAAAGATATATTTAGAAACCAAGGACACATCCTATTTAATAGGGTAAGAAATAAAAAGTTAAGCGATTATTCTCCAGCAGCCAGGCAGAATATTGAGGCAGGTCTGTATAAATTTATTGAGGTCTGTATCAGGATAAAAAAATTTGACTACGCTTTGGATGTCTGTGAGTATGGCCTTGGGAATTTCTACATACAGTACAAGGATTCTTTAAAAAAATATCTCTCTAGAATTCAACAGTACATCGCTGAAAATCAAACAGCATCAAGTTAATGTTATGTTGATTGATCCTTATACCTTGAAAAACCGGATACCACAACAAGGGTCCGGTTTTTCGCTTTCTTAAAGTTACGCAGAACCGTATCATAAGTAGGGGTATGCTTGTTGCTAGTCTCAAAAGGTTTTTTCCCAGACATTGCTTCTAAAAACAGCTTCAAAGCCAAGTTTCTTATAGAAGTCCATAGTGGATCCGACGTAAGCGGATTTCGCCCCGTATCCAGCGATCCGGTGGAGTCCTTCCGTAATGACAGCTCGAGCTAGCCCTTTCTTACGAGCAGTAGCTATGGTCCCGACGGGTTCCAAAGCGCCATGCTGATTCTGGCTGTCGAACCATAGCGTACAGAATGAAACGACTTCTCCTGATGTGTCGACGACGGACAGATCCAAATCCGGTCGATAATCGGGAGCTAACTTCATCCGTTCGAAAGCTAGGGGGACAGTTCGATCACGAGCTTCTTCAAAGTAACCGAATGCTTTGGCATGAGCAAGGGCCTTTGCTTCACTCGAAACGTCCGGTCCGGATTGAATACGATAACCTTCGGGGAGTTCAACTGACCCTAGTTCTAGATTCTGTAAAGAAAGAATTGACATGGTGTCATCCCAATCCATTTTTCTATAGCCTCTCAACTGTGCGATGGATTCCCGTATGGAGTCACCATCTGGAATTTGTAAACGTATGACTCGACACCCCTTGTCCTGTACAGTTAAGGTACTCTCTGCAAAAACGAACATTTCTTCAAGTATCGCCGAAGACAAAGGGAATCTGATTTGAAAAAAGGCTTCACCTCTCTTTTCACCTTCCGAGTTAACGACCCCGACGATCATACCGGTTTCATCTTCCCAAACTCCCACTGTTTTTTCCCAAGTGTCGAACGTTTCATGCATAGTATGGCTGACCATTCTGCAGAAGTTCCATCTGTCGATAAGCCAATTACCTAAACTGTTTGATTCTTCGAAGCTGGTAACAAGCATGTTACGGATTTTCGTGAAATCTTCTGTCTGGTAACTGCGAAATTTGACGTTCACATCCTCACCGCTTTCGTGTGAATTGATCCATTTCCTACACCAACCGGCTCTAGATCAAACTCATCATATCAATAATTGGATAAATCAGGAATATAATAAATTTTAAACAAACTTGCCGTTACAAACAGTGCGCCGAACCGTATCACAAGTAACGGCTAGTTTTTTTGCGGAATTCTTTTCCGAGCTTAGGTTTGATATCTGTGTGCAGGTACCTGCTTTTGCCTGATATGTGGCGGAGCAGCGACAAAACTTGCTTACTTGACCGATGAATCTTGCGGTTGGATTTCGTCAAATAAATGTAAAAGAAAAAACCAAAGCAATTAAAATAATCCAACGATTGGAGGTACTCCATCATGAGAAAAATTATTGTGCTAGAACACGTCTCCCTTGATGGTGTCATACAAGCCCCAGGCGGACCAGACGAAGATAACAGTGGCGGTTTCGCGTATGGCGGGTGGGTAGCGCCCTACTCTGACGAGATCCTTGGAACGCTCCTGAGCAGGCAGATGAATATGCCCTTCGACTTGTTGTTAGGGCGAAAAACCTATGAAATTTGGGCGCCATACTGGCCGAAGCATGCGGACGTATGGCCAGGGGTTAACAAGGCGACTAAGTATGTAACCTCCAATACCTTGACATCCGGGGAATGGAAGCCGTCTGTGCTATTAAGCGAAGATATTGTAGAGAAAATTACCCGAGTCAAGCAACAGCAAGGGCCGGATTTGCACGTATGGGGAAGTAGTGATCTCATTCAGACGCTTATGAAGTATGATTTGATCGATGTGTTCTGGCTGATGATTTACCCGGTGACTTTGGGCAGTGGAAAGCGATTGTTCGCTGGGGGTACGATCCCGGCGGCATTCAAGGTAACTGAAAGCACAGTTACCCCTAATGGCGTTATAGTTGTGAATTACGAGCGCGCAGGTGAAATTGAAACCGGAAGTTTTTAACTATTCGTATAAGTAAGGAAAGGGACTAACTTGCCGATACAGACAACGCGGTGAACCGTATCATAAGTAGGGCGAAAAGTAGGGCGAAATTTTCGCCGGGGTTCAATTATAGAGGTGGTTTAAAAATATAAAATTTGTGATGATCAAAATCTTGCTTACCCGTATCTATTTATGGATTTTTATCGTTAATAGATCGAAAATGAGGTTAAAGGAGAGTGCTTGATCAATATGGAAAAAATCGTCTCGTTTGTATCTAGTATTTTTATTCCGGTGACCGATATCGCTCGTTCGGAGGAGTGGTACGTTCGAATGTTCGATCTGGAGAAGATTGAGCAGACCGATTATCGAGTCGCACTCGCCTTCCCTAACGCTCAGACATTGGTTTTATTATGGAAAGTGGACAAACCGCAGCCTGTCCAATTCTACACCGGCAAACACCAGATGCCTTATTTCAATTTCACCTCGTACGATATTAATCATTCGTATAGAGAGCTTAAGGCGAAAGGGGCGAAATTAAGCGAAATCTATGAAGAGGATGAACACACGTTTTTCCAAGCATTCGATCTGGACGGAAATCCCGTTGATATTGTAGAAGAGACAGGACAAACGCCGTATTTTGATCACAAGAATCGTTTTAGGAAGCGGCAATAGTGCTGAAAGGGGGTTGTCCGGACGCGGGATATGAGACGTTTGCGGAGATGACACTTCCGCTGCAAAGTGATCTAAGACGCTATTGTCTGGCTAAGGCGGGCTCGGTGTGGGATGCGGACGATTTACTGCAGGAGTCTCTGATTAAAGCCTATCGTTGGCATACCCGATTTCCGAGCAGGGAAATTACGAAGCCTTTCTTGTTTCGAATTGCCGCCAACGCGTGGGTGGATATTTGCCGCAGTCGCAAATTTAAGCCTCTGGTCGGACAAATCGAAGAGCAAAGCAGTTCCTATGACGAATGGAGCAAATGGGATGTACGGGAGGCGCTTGAGCTGTTGTCCGAGCGGCTCAAACCTAAGCAGGTTGTGCTTATTTTGCTGATCGATGTATTTCACTTTACCGCGAAGGAAACGGGAGTGCTGTTCGGACAATCCGAGGGTTCGGTCAAGGCGGCTCTGAAGCGGGCGAGGACGAGGCTGAAGACGGCCGTGGAACGCCATCCCGACTATTGGGATGATTCCGTGCTCACTGCTCCGCGCGGCGGACTTAGCATCGAGGTGTTCGAAGCGTTAGTAGACGGGTTTCGCCGTGCAGACCCTTTTGCCATATTCCGATCTTACCAGACGATGATTGATGAAGGAGCTCTGGTGGATTGGATCGAATGGCGCGGAAACACGCTTTATTTTACGATCATAGATCCAGACGGCAATGTATTGGTGTTAACCGGGAAGTTGCCATTTCAGGAAGGATGGTATCATTCTGAGATCGAGGAGTGATTGCAATTGTTAAAACTGTTGCAGCAACAATATGATTGGATCAGATCCGCTAGACAAGATATGCTTGCGTTTTTAGAGGAGCTTCCTCTACAAATCCTGCATCAACCGGTTCCCGAATTTGGGTATGGAACGATCATTCGAACCCATCTTCATGTCGTCGATTGTTATAGGTATTGGCTGGAATCTTTCGCGTTCAGGAAATTAAATGATCATTGGGATGTGTACGTACATGAGACTGCCGACGTGAAGTTCGTTCGTAAGAGATTTGCGGAAGTGGATGAATTGGTGCAAGTCTTCTTACGTGAATTTGACGATCGTTGGTATGAATCGATCGAGCAAGACGAGAGCTGGCAGGGTTACCCGAAGGAACTCACTCCATTGTTGCTGTTAACTCATGCGGAGACGCACGAATTTCATCACAGAGGTCAAATTGTAACGATGGCAAGACACTTGGGTTACCCGCCTCCTGTTGACGATCGTTTAGGCGGACTCTTTACCTAAATCCCAAAGACTGAATAAAGGCGAATCGATGATAACTCTAGGATCCATGAGTATCCTGTTATTACATTGTTCGTCGAAGATCTGCTCGCTGCTAAGTCCTTCTATCAGGAGATCTTCGGTCTTTCTACCGTTTATGAGGATGAGGAATCGGCCGTATTTAACTTTGACAACATAAGCAGCGCAGAGGGAGGTTTAATAGGAAAGGCCACAGAAGGGCTCAAATGGAGTTTACTCAGAAAGGCAATTATGGAATAAACAACGGAGGCATGCGGAGGCATGCTTCTTTAGCATTTTTCGCCGGTACCCCCGTTGCGCTGAACCATATCACAAGTGAAAACTCAGGGCCTTGAGGTTTTCGCAAATTCAGCAATTGTACTCCCCACCAAACAGTGTTAATCTGAAAATCGGCAACCTTAAGAATACACGCTGCCGCACCCCACAATACCCGCCGTTATGGCGATTCAGAAAGGTAACACCATGATTAAAATAGATAATCTATCCTTCTCTTTCCCGCAAAAAAAACTCTATCAAAACATTTCCTTCACGCTCGAAGAAGGCCAACACTGCGCCTTTATCGGCACGAGCGGCAGCGGGAAAAGTACACTGATTGAGATGCTGATGGACCCGGAAAGACATTTGTTCGAGGGCAAGCTGGAGATCGACCCGGATTGCAGAATCGGGTACGTTAGCCAATTCTCGCAGGTGGACAAAACGAAAGAAATGACCGTTTTTGAATATATCGGGGAAGAGTTTATCAAGATCCAGGACGAACTCACCGCGATTTATGCTGAGATGGCAACCACGTCGGATATGGATTCGCTGATGGAAAAGGTTCAATCGGCATTGGACGCACTCGATGCATTAGGCGGGGATGATTTCGAAAGCTCGATTAATAAGCAGCTGAATCTCGCCAATCTGATGAAGCTGAAAGACGCCAGAGTAACTTCCTTGAGCGGCGGGGAATTCAAGCTGATTCAAGTCATGAAGGAAATGCTCGGCAGCCCGGATTTGATGATTATGGACGAACCGGATGTGTTTTTGGATTTTGAAAACCTCAATGCGCTCAAAAAATTGATCAATTCCCACAAAGGCATGCTGCTGGTCGTTACGCACAACCGCTATCTGTTGAATCATTGCTTCAATAAAATCATCCACCTCGAAAACATGGAGATCCAGGAGTTTGACGGGCGGTATATCGATTATAACTTCTCGCTGCTTCAGACCAAGATTGAGCTGCAAGAAATCGCGATCGCCGAAGCCGAAGAAATCGAGCGATACGATCACATCATCGACAATCTTAGAGAGATCGCAACCAATGTTGCAGACGCGTCCAGAGGAAGGGCATTAAAAGCCAGAGTTAAGTTTCAGGAAAGGTTGGAAGCACGCCGAATCAAAGCGCCGTTTGTCGAGATCAAGCAGCCGAATATTCGTTTTGATCTGGATCGTAAAGTGGAAGACGCCACTGTCGTAAAGGTTGCCAATTACAGCGTGGCTTTCGACGAGCTGCTCCTGCACAACGTTAATTTCGAGATCCAATCTACAGATAAAGTCGCGATCATCGGCCCGAACGGCACAGGGAAAACGACTTTGCTCCGCGAAATTTTCAAAAACAACCATGACTCCATCGAAATCAATGCAGATGTGAAAGTGGCTTATTTATCGCAGCTTCAAGACGAAACGCTAAAAGACTCGAATACGATCCTTAATGAATTCATCGACGCTGGGTTCAAAACGTATGACGAGATTAGAGCGTATCTTGCGAACTACGGCTTTGAAGGCGAAATCCTGGATCAGAAGATCCAATCCTTATCCGGTGGAGAAAAGAACATGCTTCAACTGGCTAAAGTCGCTGGTAGTCAAGCCGACCTGCTGCTGTTTGATGAACCGACCAGCCATTTGGACCTCTATACGCAGATTGCGCTGGAGAAAGCCATCGAAGACTACAAAGGCGCGATTTTGATGATTTCCCACGATTTCTATTCAGTCGTAAACGGCATGGATTATGTGCTGATCATTGACGACAAGACGATTAGAAAAATGAGTATGCGGAAATTCAGACAGATGATCTACGCCAGTCATTTTGATAAAGACTATTTGGAAAACGAACAAAAGAAAAAGGCCATTGAAATGCAGATCGAATTAGCGTTGAAAAATACGGATTTTGAAACGGCAAAAGGCTTGGTCGACGAGTTGGAAGACATCATTAAGCAGCTTTAGACGTCAACGCTCATGGTGACGGTAGAAAGGCCAAAGAAGAGACTTCACTATGAACTAGTGTGTAGGTTAGCCTACCGTGATGTTTGAGCAGAATATCGGGTCACCAATACAGGGATCATGGTTATGGGCGTACAACCTTCGTCATGGACATATGCATATAGCACTGCTATAATGGACGTATGAACACATATGACAAAATATTAGCAGCTGCTCTTAAGGTACTCGAAGAGGAGGGCGGAGCCCAATTCTCGACGCGAGCCGTAACTACGATCGCGCAGGTTACGGCTCCTACACTCTACCACCATTTCGGCAATGCCGATGGACTCCTGAGTGCAGCTATAGTGGAAGCGTTCAAACAGTTATTTGAAAGCAAGATTGCCGCGGTGGAGTCCACCATTCCAGAGATGGCTCTTCGTCAAGGATGGGATGACTATGTCCGCTTCGCGGCAGCCCGTCCTCGGATTTATGCGGCGATGATGGGACGGTTGCTCGAGGGCGCCCATATCGAGGCGGCAGAGCATTCGCACCAAGTACTAGTGCAAAATATTCAGAGAGTCGACGCCGAGGGCAAACTGGCTGTGTCAGCCCAGGCTGCGGCAGATCTGGTCTGGGCCTCCGCGAATACGGCCTCTTGGCTGTATGTGACGGCCCAGATTCGCAAGACACCCCCACCTCAACCGGACGTCGTTGATCTTATTCGGGAAAGCGTAATGCAGATCATTTTGATTCAAAGGGCGAACGCCGATTCGAAATGAGGGATTCGATGAGAGAGCCTGGAGACCCCAGGCAAAGTACTAATTATAAGAAGACGCCTAAGAAAGATCGCCTATCCAACCTGGACCTCCAGTAGGATGGCGATCTTTTTTTAGGTTTGGAAGATGCGAGCATAAGTTCTCTTAGCTTTGTACCATGGTACTTCGTGAGCGCCGAGTGCATCACGCGGCGCCCGCCAAAACGTTTGTTCGGACCGCAGGACAACACTTCAAAATAGATATAGCACTGCTATAGACAACTTTGTATAGCGGTGCTATAATGCTGGCATAACAGTGCTATACCGTGATCCATATCTTATCAAACCTTGGAGGGTTACTATGTCATTCAAAGCGCAAGAACTGGTCGTCGTCACAGGTACGTCCAGCGGCATCGGTAGGGCTACCGCTGAGCAGCTCGCCGCTGAGGGATTTCACGTTTTGGCGGGGGTTCGTCGTCAGGAAGACGCCGACAAAATCAAACGCCAAAATATCGAGCCGGTGATCGTCGATGTTACCAAGGTCGACACACTAAAGGCGCTGGCCGAAAGGGTGGAGCAAGATCCGCTTGGTCGCCCTTTGCGGGCAGTGGTCAACAATGCCGGCATCGCCGTTAATGCACCTCTTGAGATGGTTCCGCTCGATGAATTTCGCCGCCAGATCGAAGTCAGCGTGATCGGGCAGGTCGCGGTTATTCAGGCGCTTACCCCGGCCTTGCTGAACAGCGGCGGACGCGTGGTTAATATCGGTTCGCTTGGGGGCAAGGTCTCCATGGCTGGTTTCGGAATTTATTCGGCTGCAAAGTATGCGATGGAAGCGATCAATGACAGTCTCCGCAGGGAGATGTCCTCGTTTGGCCTCAAGGTAATCATGATCACACCGGGTGGTGTCAGCACGGGCCTAACGGAGCAAGGGATTGCGACAGCGGAGCGGCTGGCCAAGTTGATGACGCCGGACCAGCATAGGCGTCATGATCGTCTTTTTGACGCCGTGAAGGCTCAGGCTGAAATGTGGGCAAAGGACGGGATCCGCCCTGAGAAAGTGGCAGCAGTGATTTCACGCGCAATCCACGAAAAGAAGCCACGCACCCGCTATACAGCTGGTCGCGATTCGGCACTACTGACCCGACTGGTTCGTATTCTCCCAGACAAACTTCTCGATCGGATGCTCTGCAGCCAGATGAAACTGTAGTAACGGGAGGACAAATGGTGTCACAAAAACAGTCTGAACATGCCATTATTGTAGGTGGATCTTTAGGTGGTCTTATGATGGGGCTTGCGTTGTCTCGTTCAGGTTATACAGTTACCATTCTTGAACGTGCAGATTCATCATTAAGAAATGGTGCTTTTATTCGTTTACAAACAAAGCCTTATAGTAAGAGTAAAATTGAACGAGAATTAAGATACTTGGCATCCAAGGGTAATAACAATGTGGAAGCCTGGTCAGCCATTCAAGAACGTTTGCGCAATGCGGTTGCTAAAGAACCTGGCATTACGCTTCAGCACCATACACGAATTGTTAGGGTCGGGCAAAATGAATCATCAGCTTGGGCTACCAGTGAAGAGGAGCAGACGTTTAAAGGTGACTTTTTGATTGGTGCAGATGGATATCGCAGTATTGTCCGCCGCTATTTAAATCCTGACAGACCATTTGCAGATTATGCCGGCTATCTAGTTTGGGTAGGGAAGGTGGACGAAGAACTGCTGCCAAAGAAAGACTGGAAAAAACGGCAACTTTCGAGTGCTTATTTCAACCATAGTGCCGCCGGTACATTGACAACTGCGGTGATGCCAGGTAAAAAAGGGGGAACCGATCCTGGCCAGCGATGGATAGGTTATTGCTGGTTTGATCATTCGCATAATCAATTGCTGACTGAGTTAGGCGTGTTAAAGGACGGGATTGCCCAGCATTCCTTATACGGTGAAGCTATTCCCGATTCGCTGCTGGAAGAACTATTACAAACCAGCCGGGCCAATTGGAGTAAAGAAGATGATGCCATTTTGCAAATCGCGATTAAGGACCGCAGTTTAATCGGGGCACCTGTGAATGAATACATCCCTAATATATTGTCAAAAGGAAGAATAGCCATGATCGGCGATGCAGCTCATACCATGTCACCAATGACGGGCGCAGGCTTTAATGACTCGCTTGATGATACGGTTGCCATTATGGACTCCATTAAACAGTATCCGAATTCGATATCAAGAGCTTTGGGTGAATACCAAACACGCCGTTTAGATGTAGTTCGTCAAGATGTTCTTGCGGGCCAAGGCTTTAATCGTTCTTTTGGACGTGCTTAAAAATAGCGTGAAACTTAGGAGGAATTAGCATGAACGATACAAAGAACCCTTACGTTACTGTACTCTGGGAGGCGAGAGCTAAGGCAGGGAGAGAAGCCGAGATGAAGGCTTTCATGACTGCGGCTGTCACCCCGTCGCGCAACGACTTGGGCAACATTGACTACGAGGCTCACGAGGTAGAAGGCCAGCCTGGTACATTCATCATCTACGAGCGCTGGGAAAACCGGGATGCCCTCGATCGGCACCTGAGCGCCCCCCGGATGCAGGAACTGGTGCCCCAGCTCTTAGAACTGATGGAGGGATCCATTGAGGAAGGGATTCGACTCCTGCAGCCGTTTCGCCCAGCGCAGTAGAATGCAACACCGAGCGGAACTTATAAAGTCCTGTGGAGGAGGAGGCAAAACGTTGGCAACGATCGATGATTTTGCAGCACTAGATATTCGTGTCGGAACGATTAAGGAAGCGGAGTTTTTTGAAGAAGCAAAGGTCCCTGCGATAAAGCTTAAGATTGATTTTGGACCGGAGATCGGGATGAAATCCTCAAGTGCACAAATAACTAAGCGTTACAAGGTTGATGAAATTGTAGGAAAGCAAATTATAGGAATCGTCAATAGAAAGCCGGTTGGTTAACTTCCTTGCGCTGCATTCGAGACCGGCTCCCAAGCTTCCCAGGTAGCTAGACGGTCAGCATAGATGTCGCGCGCTACAGGCAAGACTTCCGAACCGAGCGCAAATCGTAGTGGGGGTTCCGCTGCGTCCACGATCTTGAGAACGGCTTCTGCCGTCGCTTGAGGGTTGCCGCGTTTTTCGCTGGATAGACGCGAGAACACCTGCTTCCGTACATCGGCATAGACGTCCATTTCCGGTACTCGCTTACCTGAAGCGCCAAACTCGGTCGCATAGGCACCGGGTTCGAGCAGCGTTACCTTAATCCCAAAGTCCTTGACCTCTTGCGCCAGGCTTTCGTGGAGTCCTTCGATCGCCCATTTGGAGGAGCAATAGAAGCCGATGAGCGGCCTTGCTTCGATCCCAAGGGAGCTTGAAACACTGAGCAAATGCCCGCTACCCTGCTTTCTCAGCAATGGCAAGGCGGCTTGGATGACTCGAAGATAACCAAAGTAGTTCGCATCAAACAGAGCGCGGACCTCGACTTCGCTTGCCTCCTCGACCATTCCGACCAAGGTGTAACCGGCATTATTGAGGACAACGTCCAGCTTGCCGAAATGGGAATGAGCCTGCTGAACGACCTGGCGAACCTGCTCAGCATCCGTTACGTCGAGTGCCATGGGAAGAACGAGGTCTCCGAAACGTTCCTTCAAATCGGCAACGTCCTCCAATTTGCGGGCGGTAGCTGCAACTTTATCGCCACGCGTGAGTGCGGCTTCTGCCCATATGCGTCCTAAACCGCGAGAGGCCCCCGTGATGAACCAAACTTTTTTATCCATGGTATACTCCTCCTTTAAATTCCCTGTTCGGTGTGGGATACTTAAATTAAAGCACCGTAATACGAGACTGTCAAGTTCCGGAACTAAATAGTATCGAAAAAGAGAGTTGAATTTAATGAATAAAATGAAAAGTGAAGAGTCCGTCGGGACCCAATTAGCTGACAAAGTAGCGGAAAAACCTGAGAAATCATTAGGCCGAAAACGAGATCACACGCGGGATGCTAAAATCCTGGAAGCGACCATCGACATCCTCGCTGAAGCCGGTTTTGATGGAATGACAATGGACATGGTCGCAGCTAGAGCGAAGGCCGGAAAGGCGACGGTGTATCGCCGCTGGTCCTCCAAAACCGAGTTAGTCCGAGATGCCTTAACCTGGATGAATCGAAATCATCTTGAGCTTGACGTCTTGCCCGATACGGGAACCTTGCGCAATGATCTGCTTGCGCTATTGAAGCCGCAATCGATCGAGGAAGGTGAACGCAAACTTCGAGTGCTCGCAGGCCTGGGCTCCTTTTATTCGCAGAATTCCGAATCCATTAAAGGAGAGATCTTTGAACCGTGGGCAGTAGTGAATCGTGAGCTCATGCACCGGGCCGTCGGCCGCGGTGAAATCTCCGCCCGCGCGGATATAGAGATGGCTTGCCAGGTTATAACTTCAATGGCTTCTTATCGCGGACTCGTACAGCACAAAACATTCGACAAGCATTTCTACACTTCGCTCATCGACGGCGTCGTACTCCCGGCCCTCAAAAATCCGTTAACATCTCCAAATGAAACGGAATAGGGAAAGCGAGAATCGTAAGAAGTTGGGTATAATGATATGATGGTTTAAGCTCGGAGTACGGGCACAGCAAACAATCTAATACAGGCAAAGGAAGTAGACGATAATGATCAATATCACCATTCCCACCCCTGATGTCACCATAACCAAAAAGGTTAATCCTCAGGAAAGTAACATTTACGGCTTCACCGAATTTCACCTGATCACTAGAGAGTTAGGTGGGATTTTCATGTTTTACAACGATAAAGATGAATTGTTGTTCGTCGGAAAAGCCAGAAAGCTAAGACCGAGAATAAAAAAACATTTTGAGGATGCCGTATCCCCGATCAGAATGCATAGAGACGAAGTAACGAAAATCGAAGTTTGTATCGTGGAAGATCCTGTCCACAGAGAAATTTATGAAACGTACATCATTAATGAGGGCAAGGCCAAATATAACGAAGACAAAGTATTTTTCAAGCAGGCTTAAAATGACAAGTAATCCTAAACGTTACCGTTTCAGTGAAGCGCCAATCTGGAAAGTCCAGCGAGAGTATTATGAAGAGAAGGGAACGAGGGCCTGGAATAATGACCAAGTCCCCCAATATATAACGAGTAATCCCATGATTGCAGCTGCCTATGCAGAAATGATCTTTGGGTTTCTTCAAGATCGGGTGAATAGGGGAGATGGCTCTGAGCCCGTGCATATAGTGGAGCTTGGAGCAGGAGCGGGACGTCTTGCTTTCCATTTGCTAAACGAATTGTGTCAGTTAGTAGACTACGTCGGGATCTCGCTGCCTCCGTTCCGCTATATCATGACAGATTTGGCCATGGACAATGTTATGGCTTGGAAGGCGCATCCCGCGCTTCAAACGTTTATTGCCGAAGGATTACTGGACTTTGCGCAATTTGATGCTGTGCATGATTCAGAGCTGAACCTCATTGTAACAGGCACAACCATTCGTGAAGGAGATTTAAACCAACCCCTAATCCTTATTGCCAACTACTTCTTCGATAGCATACCGCAGGAATTGATTTACATTGGAGAGGGGAAGGTTTATGAAACGGATGTTTACGTTGAGCAACCCGAACATCATGATTCGCTTCAACCCGCAGAATGGTTAGATCAAATCCATTTAAGCTATGAGCATCGACGAGCGCCTGAGTACGAACAGGAAACCTATCCTTACCGCAATGTGATTTCCATTTATCAGGAACAACTTGAAGACTCGCATATTTTATTTCCTGCTGCCGGTATCGCTTGTTTGGAGCGTTTGAATCGGTTATCCCCGTCGGGATTTCTTTTGATCACAGCAGACAAAGGAGATCACTTGCTGGATAGCTGGGCTTTTGCAGAACCGCCCGAGTTGATTTTACATGGAAGCTTTTCATTAACGGCAAACTACCATGCGATGAAGTATGTCTACGAACAAAAAGGAGCTGAGGCGTTATTCCCTCCGCATCATTATAAAAATATTAATGTGGGCTGTATTCTCTATCTTGATAAACCATTGGATTATCATCACTTGCGATTAGCCTACCGTCGTTGTATCGAACGCTTTGGTCCTGATGATTTTTTTAATATGAAAGGGTGGGTGGATCGCAATCTAGATAGCATGGAGTTGCAGCAAATCTTAAGTTTCTGGCGTTTGGGCGGTTATGATGCGGAATTTTTCATTCAGAGCACGAAGCGGATTTCCAGCCTGTTGCTAGAATCCAATGAAGACGAAAAGCAGGATTTGCTTAGTGGCATTCAACGGATGTGGTCCTCGTACTACGTCATGGAGCAGCGATATGATCTGGCGCTCGATGCGGGATTGATCCTTTTTGAGATGGACATGTACGAACCTTCCAAATATTATTTGGAGATTTCGGTACACGAAGAGCAAGACGAGGTTGTATCCACTGTATTTTATTGCCTAGCCATTTGCTGTTTCGAGTTAGACTTCATTGAAGACGCAAAGAGGTACTTGCAAAAGTTGTTGGAACTTGAACCTGATAATGAAGAGGCATTAGCGATGATGAGTTATTGAGGATGCGGTTACTGCCGAAGGGAAGGATCGATCCAGTGTAAGGCGTACCCCATAGACCGCTTAATTTACCGTCTTATTGACAAAATCAATCTCAGTTCGGATCCCTTTATGGGCATCATTCCACAGGCCCTTTGTCAGGCGAATGCGCAGCAGACAGGTGTTAGGGTCTTCGTCGTTATTGGCTTCGTAATACCACTCGGCAAATATTTTGCGCAGCTTCGTCATCATCTCCGCGTTTTTCTCGTCACACACCCAGCCCAGGTTTTCAGCGATCCCATCGGCTGTAAAGTTTTCGACGATGATACAAACGGCGACTTCGGGGTTTTGGGCGATCTGCTGCATCTTGTTTGAAGTTGCGTAGGTGACGGTGTAGAACGCGCCGTCCTCATAGTAGGCGTCCACAATACGGGCGGCGGGGCGGCTTTTGCCATCGGCCCCCGGCTCCAGCGCGATGGTAGACAATGAGATCAGACCGTCCTTGTTGCCTAATTTATCTTCCAGCAGCTTCATGGATTCGTCGTACTTGTTCAATTTAGTCCCCCCCAAATTGGAATAAGGCTTATACTATTAAACATATCATTGTGAAGTCTTATTTCATGTGAAAAATATTACGATAACAAGCGAGTAGAAAGGAGCATCATCCTATGGAAGTAACCGCACAGGAAGTGGCAGAATGGATGGTCAAGGAAATCAGGTTTAGGGGAAACCTATATCAGACCGATGCGATTGAAAATGTGAAGGCCCATTTCGGCGAACAATTTGTTTTCGTGAATGAGAACGGAAATGCATCGCTGTCTAAAGAGGTGAAGAAGGCTTTTCGCAAACTTCACGGCGGCAGAATTGCTTGGGACCGCGACGGATTCTTTTGGGCTTGGACCTGAACCCAGGGGGGCTGGTATCCATCAATTTATATCCCCGAGAATATAACATTCCTCAACTGAACGACCAGACTTTTAAGTTCCTTCTCCCTCTCCAAATAGGACAGCGAGGCCTGTATTAACGGATGATTCGCTGCCTCCTTGCTAACCTCCGTCTGGATGAAATGGGAAAGCTCCCTTATTTCCGATCGATGTGCGGCACCGGCCGGGATCGTATTCATGGCCGTATCCATCTCCCGAAACAGTTCTGAGAGAATCTGCTCCTTCTCACCCTGCCGGTCCTCGAATCCCCAGTTTAAATACCTCTCGAATGAAGTTTGGTTCAGCATAGACTTAGGCTCGGACGTCATCATATGCTTAACGAGCACATGGAGCTTGTCCAAGATGAACTTCGCCGTTTCCTCGAGGGATAACGACCTCTCCTCATATACAATCCAAAATAGATATTCCTTCAGAATCGCCCGATAGATGGCAACCAAATCCCATAGATACGGTTGGATTTCCTCGCCATATACATGCAGCAAACACTCTCTATGCCATCGGATGAGCCGGCCCCTAACCTTGTGTCTCAGCGGCTGGAACTTGGGATCCTGTTGAATAGGGAGCTCCGTAAATTCGACCAGAATATGTTTGTACTCCATAAAGTAGCGGAATCGCAAAACGATCTGCTGAACAAACTGTTCTTCCGGCGATAGTCCGGGAAGACGTGTCAGCTCATCGACTTGATCAAAATAATGGTTATGACATTGATTAAATACCTCGCTAAAGAGATCCTCTTTGGAAGGAAAGAATTTATAGACCGATCCTTTGGAAATACCGCAATCATCGGCAATATCCTGGATCGTCGTCGAAAGAAACCCACGTTCCTTAAAAAGCCTCGTCGCTGATTGTATAACTTCTTCCCTTGTCACATTCATAAAAAGATTCTCCCCCTTGACGTACTATGAATCATAGTACAAAATATAAAACATCAAGTCAAATGACTGTGAGTTCGAGATTGTTAACACGCGGTCAAATATGAATGATGGGGAGAATAACGGTATGGAAAAATTATTTGATCCGCAAAAAACAGCGCTGGTTGTCATTGATCTTCAAAAGTGGTTGGGGAACCAATATGCCCCTTATTCCGCCGAGCAAGTGGTATCCAACGCCGCCGACTTGGCAGATGCATTCCGTAAGCAAGGCTCGATGGTTGCCCTGGTCCGGGTATCCAGCAAAGACCTGAAGGATATCCCTAAACCCAAGTTGGATACCCCTGCACCTGCACTGAATCTACCTGAGGGATGGGATGAGATCGTCCCGGAAATGCGGGTCGCTGATACGGACCACATTATTACCAAGAAGCAGTGGGGGGCCTTTTACGGGACGGAGCTGGACCTGCAGCTGCGCCGCAGGGGAATCGATACCATCGTGTTATGCGGCATCGCAACCGGACTTGGTGTGGATACGACTGCACGGGAAGCATTTATGCATGGTTATCAGCAGATTTTTGCAATTGATGCAATGACCGGGTTTTCCCAAGCCGAGCATGATTACGTGAAAAACTATATTTTTCCGCGTATTGGGCGTACTCGGACCACCCAAGAAATCATCTCTGCCCTTACTGAAAGGGAATCCTAAGGCTATTGCAGGAGGTTGATCTCTATGATCCCAAGGGGAAGTCCCCAGAACGATCGGATGTACCCCTGGTATGTCCTATCCGTAACCAGCCTCGGTGCGTTTCTGGTTCTGGTCAATATCGGAACGCTGAATGTCGCATTGCCGGAACTAAGCCGGCATTTTCATGCAGATGCAGCTACTTCTAGCTGGATTGTACTTTCCTACATGTTGGTTAACACCATTTTGATTTTGGTTTTCGGTCAAATTTCGGATATTTTTGGGAAAAGAAGGATGTACTTAATAGGGTTGGCCGTCTTTACCGTGACCAGTCTGCTTCTTGGCTATTCCCCGAACGCAGGGGTGCTCATTCTTCTCCGCATCATACAGGCTGCCGGGGGAGCTCTCGTGGTGACGAACACTACGTCTTTGATAACCGATGCTTTTCCCCAATCGCAGCTTGGTACCGGTCTAGGCCTGAATATCTTGTCCGCTTCCATGGCGCAGGTGCTAGGCCCCGTCGTAGGCGGCCTGGTAACGACGGCTTGGGGCTGGAGGTGGGTATTCTGGTTCAATGTCCCCTTCGGTATCATGGCCTTCATCTGGGGGCTCCAAATTCTAAGGGAGAAGCCGCTGACAGAGCCTCGAACCCAAGTCGATCGATATGGGGGTATCCTTGTCTTTATCGCTTTAGCTGGTTTAATCCTAGCTCTATCCAAGGGGGGAGAGTTGGGCTGGGGAGACAAGCAAGTGATTGGAGGTTTTGCTGTATTCGCGGTAATAACTCCAATATTTTTAGGGTATGAGCATCGATCGGCTTCCCCTTTACTGGAACTAAGTCTTTTTAAGAATTGGATGTTCGCTATGGCGAATATCGCTACCTTCTTTCATTCCTTTGCTCGCACGGCGGTTGCCCTACTTTTTGCGCTGTACTACCAATTTGCCTTCCACCAAAACGCACTGGATGCCGGTCTAAGGATTCTTCCCATTACGATAGGGATGTTGATCATATCTCCCGTTGCCGGCATGTTAACCAAGAGAATCGCTCTTCGAGTCCTATCCTCGCTTGGAATACTCCTATCCATAGCAGGACTTCTGCTGCTCTTATTCGTTCTCGGAGGGAATTTCCCTTACGCGGCCACCGCATGCGGGATGCTGTTAATCGGCATCGGGACGGGCTTATTTCTGACTCCGAATACGATGGAGATCATGTCATCCGTTCCTGAGAACAGCCGAGGGGTGGCAAATGGGCTGCGGTCCATGCTCTATAACTTGGGCCAGGTCCTGAGTACGGCCCTTTCTTTAACCATTGTCAGTGCGGCGCTGCCGGCCCATATAAAAAACGTGCTGTATTCCGGAAAAAACGCTGTGGTTTCGGACGTTGATTTTGCTTTCATCATTCACGGCTACCGCTGGGTTATCATCGCATTGCTATGGACTTCCCTATTGGCCCTTGTAGCATCGTGGTTTCGTCCTCAACCGAAAAACAGAGCCTACAAAGGCTCTTCCGTAGCCAGCTGAATTCGAGTATGGGGTGCCGTAGAAGGGAATGGGGAATATGGAGATGCCGTATTACAAATGGTCGTAAAGCAGAAGATCGTGTGCCTTGAATTAGCATCCACAATGATCAGATATTTGATCAACTTTTGTTGTGTCTGAGACAGGAAAGTTCATTTCTTGCCATGCCGCAATTCCTCCGGTCAACTCTTTAACTTGATAACCTTGCTCCAATAAAGACTTTGCTACTTTAGCCGCAGTATTGCACCAGACATCCCAGCAATACACGATAATTTCCTTATCCTTGGGTACTTCATTTAATCGGCTGGGCAATTCTTGTTCAGGTATCACATGAGCATCCTTAATGGTTACACTTCTTACATGAATGGGGCCGTTTCTAACATCCATTAAGAAGTATTTCTCCGGATCCATTTGGTTAGATCTCATATAATCCATAGGGCTAATCGTTGCTTCCAGACGTGCATTAAAATAATCAAGTGCATTCATATTTAACATCTCCTGTTCTTTATAGTGATCTCCAAACTTTAACAAGCGAGTCTTTAAGTAATTGCTTTTCTTGCTGAGATAAAGGAGCTAAAACGTCTAATTCGATCTGGTTTAAAAATTCCCAACGTGAGTCTAAAACCTCTTTTCCCTTTTCAGTGATCACAAGACTATAGGATCTTCGATCATTAGGGTTCTTTGTACGCTCCACAAATCCTAAAGATTCCAAATGGTCCATGTGGCTTACCATCGTGGTCCTGTCGATTTGTAGGTTATCTGAAATCTCTTTTTGTGATGAATAAGGGTTCTCCTGAACAAATAAAAGTACCCCATATTGTCTTGCATGAATATTGAAGGGGAGAAGTCCTTCGGCAAACTTATTTTCCATTTGTTGCAGAACTTTTCCAAGCAAAAAACCATAAGATTGATTCCATTTATTCACCCCAACAATCACCTCCTGTGATAATCCGTATATTATATAATCAGCATAACTGATTAATTTTCGGATAGCAAGTGTTTATTGAAAGATGTTTTTAAGCGCGATTCTTGACCTCCATGATAATACGATTGAGTCTTACGTGCTGGGGCACTCCAACAACAATCTAAGAAAAGCTGGATGCTGCCAGCATGAAGCAGAGTATGTCCCGAGTAGGCCGATGACGATAACGGACCCATGGAATCCTTCTGGGGAACATTGAAATACAGAGAAAATTAAACGGCCTCAGTCCGATGGAGTACAGGACCAAGGCCGCCTAATTGAGCTTTTAATTTTTATGAAATTAGTAGGCGCCGAAGCGACCACCTGCAGCCACGCCCTTAGGGGATATACGTTCAATCTCGGCCAGATCATCGGCCGTCAGCGTCACTTGCAGCGCACCAAGGTTCTCTTGTACGCGGTCCAATCGTTTCGTTCCCGGAATCGGCACGATCTGCTCGCCTTGTGCCAGTAGCCAGGCTAGACTCAATTGGGCGGGAGTACAGCCTTTATGAGCGGCCATTTTCTCGATGAGAGAGACGACCTCAACGTTCTTGGCAAAGTTCTCGCCCTGAAACCGCGGGTAATAGCGCCGATAGTCGTCTTCCGGCAAATCCTCGAATTTCTTGATCTGGCCGGTCAGAAAGCCGCGGCCAAGCGGGCTGTAAGGGACAAAGCCGATACGCAGTTCCTTTAGGACCGGGATGACTTCATCCTCGACTTCCCTGCTCCAGAGCGAATATTCGGTTTCGACAGCGGTAAGCGGATGAACCGCATGAGCTCTTCGGATCATATCGGCTGGTGCCTCCGACAAACCGATGTATCGGATCTTCCCTTGCTTAACGAGGTCAGCCATCGTGCCGACCGTTTCTTCGATAGGAGTATTTGGATCAGGCCGATGTTGGTAATAGAGATCGATATAATCCAGTCCCAGGCTGTAGAGGCTGGCATCAACGGATTTCTTGATGTAGGCGGGATCCCCTTTCGGACCTTGACCATGCGTGATTCCGAATTTAGTAGCAATAACGACCTCGTCGCGCCGGCCCTTAAGCGCACGTCCGACAAGCTTCTCATTTTCCCCGAATCGCCCGAGCGAGTATTCCGTCCCATAAAGGTCAGCCGTATCAAACATCGTCACGCCCATATCCAGTGCCCCCTGAATGGTACGTACGGATTCTTCGTTGTCAGGCATCATCATCGTCCCGAGGCTAATTGCCGACACTTCAAGCCCTTCGTTCCCTAGTTTTCTTTGTTGCAACATAGGATTCCCTCATTTCTGGTCTTTGGATCGTTCGAACATGAGCCCATTCTAATCAATCCTTATTGAGGCAACCACATAACGCTTTTACTAGTAAAAATATTAACAGTCAGCACCCGATTCCTTTGTAGCCGGCGTGTAAATGCAGATGTACGAGCACTTCGCTCCTCCCGTTGGTGATATGAGAAGGGTAAGTCAATTGATCGATAATCTTCTGCATTTGCAGGTTGATTACGAGCGAAGCCGGAGAAGGCGTCTCATATTCATGAGGATTCCATAACTGATGTAAATGACTCTTCTCGGCTGGAGCTAGTCGGAGTGCCTGCGCGATACTATCGATCACATCTCGGGATGGGGTCAAATCTCGTCCTTACCGAACGATGTAATACAAATAGCTAGAGATATTGTGACTTTATTTCTTCAAGTTGTTGGAGATAACTTTTCTTGAGCTGTTCCGGAAATTCAATTTTTACATGTTTTCCATACGAACAAAGATAATGCGTCATGTAATCGAGTTCAGCTTCATTATAGCCACCCGTCAGATAAGAGATCCCATCCTTCTCTTCAAGCACCATATTCGGGTAATGATGCTTTAAAAATAATTCTTTCCCAAACGAAGTTAATTGAGCACGAAAAGGGATATTATGATAATTTCTTTTGTGTTCCTCATGAGAAATCTTCAGTTCTTTAAGGGAGTGGGTCTGTTCAATTTCTTCAAGAATTTCGCACTCTGACATATAATCACAGCGATAGGTTCCCCACATTCCTTGGTTTACCTCGTAAGCACTACAAAACCAAATGCCATTGCGATAAAACAATTCATAAACCTGAAGATCAATTTGAATGGTTTCATGTTGAGAGTAGATCATTCGAACCACTTTTTCTTCCATAATCGCAGTTAAGATAAGCGCAAGATATTCTGGCGGATGAATTGGAGCAACGCTATAATACCGAACCACCTCAAGCATCCGATCAAGATACTCTTGCTGGCTCTTAGGTAAAGTGGCCAATAATTTCTGTCGGATATGGGGATATGATTTTTCGAAAGGTGTGCTTGAGAGAATGCTTAGGGCGTTCAATGCGAAAAAAATAGCTCGAATCTCATCCTTGTTGAAATAAACTGGGGGCAGCAGGGTTTGGTTAATCAATTTATAACCACCGTATCTGCCGCTTTCTGTATAATAAGGCAAACCCAACCCAGCCAATTCTTCAAGATCTCTTAGTGCCGTTCTTTTAGAAATATGGAACTCTTCCATCAAGTCTTTTAAGCGAAATTCGTGTTTATTGCTCAAAAAAATAAGTTCCTGATTGAGACGTTCTGCTTTTTTCAATCTTTCCTCCGCCTTTGTTTAATGGTGTCTAATATTGTCACCTTTTAAGGGTACACTTAGTTTATCAAAAACAAAGGAGTTTTATATATGAAAACTTTAATTATTAACGCACATCCTGATTTTACAAACCACAATCACTTTTCCGTTCAATTGCAAGAAAAATTCATTGATAAGTACAAGAATGAATTTCCAGACGATAAACTGACAATCATTCATCTTTATGACATGGATATTCCAAGAGTTGAAGCAGATGGATTGCTTGCGATTTGGAACAAACAACAGTCTGACATCGCCCTAAACCCAACTGAAGCAGAGATTGCCAAACAGTCTGCTGCATTATTGACCCAATTCAAGGACTATCATCGGATCGTCATTTCAACGCCGCTGCATAACTTTAACATTACATCTCGGCTAAAAGACTACATGGATAACATCCTCATCGCACGTGAAACGTTTAAATACACAGAGTCGGGCTCTGTGGGATTGATGACCGATGACTATCGACTGCTTCTGCTGCAAGCCTCAGGTGGTATCTATACGAATAACGACCGTTATACTGCATTAGATTTTGCCCCTAATTATCTAAAAGAGATGTTTACGAATATCATGGGCTTTAGCCAGTTCGATTTGGTTCGCGCGCAAGGAACGGATATCTTGTCTGCGGACAAGGTGTGGGAGCAAGCAAATAGAGAACTCGAAAAGGCTTTTAGACATTTTTACGAAAATTAATCGTCATTTAGGATCAATAGCTATAAACTCGTCAATCGTTTCAGGGGTGTGTTTGCCTTCTTTTCCTTGGAAAAGGTCAATATTAACGGTAACATCCATACAACCCAGATAGGTTCCGTTTTTATCCCGTACAGCCATGAATTTTTGATAAATTTGGCCGGATTCCCCAGATCGTTTCGGGAACCAAAATTCCCATTCATCGCGTGCTCCTGAACGAAAATCATTCAACAATTTTTCAACGTGGTGCGCCACTCTGGGATGAAGTTCAAGCACATGGCGACCAATGGCTTCTTTACGACGACCATGGACACGGTTTGGATTATTTGAATACCAGCGGAAAATATCGTTAGCATCGCAAAAACCCATTTCAAACGGCAATAGATTAATAATCGAATCCAAAGTGCTTGCTTGAATTGCACCCGTTTCAAAATTGATGATCGCTTCAGGGCTAATTAATTCTGACAATTTATCTTTAGACATATAAAAAACCTCCTTTATGGAATCTCCCTTTAGGAGATGGATCTATTAGCTAATAATGATAGCATGAATAATAATTCAAATTGTGACTTGTTTCACAAAAAACGAAATGGCCAGGATTTCCAGAGTCACACATCCGCTTCACCTCAAATATGATGGGTCTAGAAATCGAATGAGGTGAGCAAATGGCAGTCGTGAAATCCAGGCAACAGGATATCGATATGTTGGCAAGGTTGCTTCGGGCCGAGGCGGAGGCCGAAGGCGAAACGGGCATGCTCCATGTTGGAGCAGTTGGCATTAACCGAATCAGAGCGAATTGTTCCGACTTTACAGGAATCCGGACCATTCCCCAAATGATAAACCAGCCGCATGCGTTCGAAGCGCTGCAACATGGGATGTACTATCAAAAAGCAAGAGATAGAGAACGCCGTCTGGCGCAACGGGTGGTGAACGGAGAACGGAGTTGGCCAGCCAAATTCTCGCTATGGTATTTCCGCCCAGGATCGTATGACAACCCCGGACCCTGTCCGCCAACATGGTATAATCAGCCGTTTGTTGGTCGATGGAAGAAACATTGTTTCTATGAACCGACGGCGGAAGAATGCGCAAATGTATATAATACGTTTTAAAATTAGTTAGCAAAAAGACAGTTAGGGCACATGGAGTAGCCTTAACTGTCCTTTTTTCATGAACGGCCTGCCGCCCGGGGACGCTGGAACTGTTGGCGCGCGAGCTCAACCTCTGCCCTAATAACGCAGTCCTCAACATGATCGTTGATTAACCCCATCGCTTGCATGAAAGCGTACATCGTCGTCGGGCCGACGAATTTCCAGCCAAGCTTTTTGAGTTCCTTCGATAGCGCGATCGATAGCGCCGAAGTGGATGCGGTCTGCGGCTCCGCAAGTTGACTCGGGTCCGGCTCGTATTTCCAGAAGAAGGCGGCCAACGAGCCCTCCCGTTGGACCATCTCTTGCGCCCTCCGTGCATTATTGATGACCGCCTCGATCTTGCCCCGATGGCGGATGATGCCTTCATTCCCGAGTAGACGCTCTAAGTCGCGATCTGTATAGTCCGCGATCCGGTTAAAGTCAAAATCATGGAATGCAGCACGGAAGTTCTCACGTTTCACTAGAATCGTTCGCCAACTCAGGCCCGATTGGAAGCCTTCCAGGCAGATCTTCTCGAACAACCGCCGATCGTCGTCGACAGGGAACCCCCATTCGGTATCGTGATAATCAAGAAATTCCGGGGCGGCGCCGCACCATCTACAACGCGGTCTACCGTCCTTTCCTGCTATGATTGTGTTCATGGTCTTCCTCCTCATTCGAATGTGCCAGCAGCGAGCTCAACCAGACGCACATCTGTTCAATTTCATACCGTATAAACTTCTCGTCCCGAAAAGCTTGTGCCAGCGTAGCGACGCCTTGGCTACGGGCAGGAGGTGCATCGCCAACTCGTCGGCTTCAGCTTCGCGGCCTAGCAGAGTGAACTGCCGGCTTAGCCAACTCCGAAAGAGGTTGAACAGCTCAATCGCTTCCGGTTGGGAGGCATGATTCAGTTTTGACAGCTCTGTGCATAGCGTACCGACGGGGCAGCCGTACATTTGGATATCCGTCTGGTTTGCAGTCAGGAGGTGAATAAAGCTCTTGATGCGATCCTCGGGCCGTTCCCCATCCTCTTCCCAACGCACGAGCATGTTTCGGGTATTCTCTAGCCGCACTTGGATGACGGCATCCAATATCTCGTCCTTGGATTTGAAATAGTAATAGAAGTTTCCTTTGGAGATTTGGACGGAATCGGCAATATCCGCAAAAGAGGTATGTTCGTAACCGCGCTCATAAAATAGTCGGTCGGCCGAATCGATAATGTGTTCCCGCGTCGCTTTCCCCTTCATGATGAATACCTCCACAGCCGACCTTTCTTTACGGACCGTCGGCTCAATTAAAATTAGGACGATCGTCAAATTTGCAACAACATCAGATTAGCACGATCGTCCTAATTTGTAAAAACCATCCGATTTTCAGAAAATCGTTATACAAGTCTTCCAATCTCCCAAGATCGAATGACTAAGTTGTTAGGTTGAGATAAGGCAAATTCGATGGTTTAGGCCAGCCTGGCAGGATAAGATGGGAGGAACGAAGTCGGAATTTTGAAAAGGGGTATCTTGATGAGGTTGTTTGAACTGTTGCTTCTGTTGTCAAACCTCGGTTTGTTTGCGTTAACCGTCGGCTTAAAAAAAGGACGTCGAAGAACTCCGCTCTTCGCTCTAAGCGGGATCGCCACACTGCTATTGGTCATTCACGGGACGGTGGAAGGATACAGAATTCAGCTATTGTTCCCTTATTGCATAACGATCCTGTTTTTAGTCATTTCAGGTTATCGTTATTTGAAAAAAACGGGCTTCCCCAAAATCCCGCGATTCATGTTGGGTTCAGTTTATACCGCTATAGCGATCATGCTAGTCGGAACAGCGGGTCTCCTGTATGCTTTTCCTGTGTTTCGATCCCCTGAGCCGACAGGCGAATATCAGGTAGGCACGCAATCCTTTCATTTCGTAGATGCACATCGGGAAGAGATTTTTGGCGAAGCCAGCGATGGGAAGAGAGAATTGATGGTTCAGGTATGGTATCCGGCTCAGGCCGGCACCGGCAAGTACGCTCCCTTTATTCCCGATACCCCGATTTTACGGTATATGGCTGAGAACTATGGCCTTCCCGGGTTTCTTTTTCAACACCTAAAGTATGTATCGAGTCATTCTTATTCGAGGGCCGAAGTCTCTTCGGCACAGATTTCATACCCGTTGATCCTTGCCAATCCAGGCAACGGTTCTTCCAGGTTCCTCCACACGTCGCAAGCCGAAAATATCGCGAGTCATGGATATATCGTGGCCGTGATTGACCCCACCTACAATACATTTGCAACCGAGTTTCCGGACGGGCGAATCACGACCAACAGAACCAACGAGTTATTCTCGCCCAGCCATGATTATCAGACGGAAAGAGGAAATCGCGACAAGCTGGGAAAAGTTCTGACCGGCGATGTGGCGTTTGTGCTGGACCAATTCGAGCTCATCCAATCGGGACAAATTCCAAGTCATTTCAAAGGAAGGATCGATCTCAATCATGTTGGGGTCTTCGGTCATTCCATCGGCGGAGCGACGGCCTATGACGCATCTTTCGATCCACGGATCGCGGTTGGGATAGACCTTGATGGAGGGCTTTACCGACTGCGAGACAGAGAGGGGCTGCGAAAACCGTTTATGTTCATCAACTCGGAGAGCTATTATGAAAAATTAAAAATGGTGATGGATAACCGAGCCTACACGGATGAGGAGCTCCATCGTATGAGCTCGACAAGAGAGTGGGAGGATCAAGTCGCGGCAGACAAAAAACTGGAGCTTGAACGGATGCGCGATGCGGTCAACGAAGGGGGACAACTCCTCTATATCGAGAATACGGAGCATTTAAATTTTACCGACGTACCGTTTATTTCTCCGATTTTCAAAATGCTGGGCATTACAGGAAAGATAACGCCCGAAAGATCGAATACCGTTATCAATGCCTATATGCTGGATTTCTTCGATATGTATTTGAAAAATCAAGGTGTTGACCTTGGACATTACTCCAATGTTATGATTTTTATGGGAAGGAGGCACATATGAAAATCAAGGATTTTGCGAGCAAATATCATCTCCAAACGGATACCCTTCGTTTTTATGAGAAAGAGAACTTATTGAATCCAATCCGACGGGAAAATGGCTATCGGGAATTTGACGATGAATGTGAAAAACAGATCCAGCTTATCATCGTATTAAAGCAATTAGGTTTTACAATCAAGGAAATTCAACAATTGCTTCTAATACGAGACGACAGATCGATATCGACAGAATGTAAGGATACTACTGTGATGTTGTTGAATCAAAAAATGATGAATCTGGAGGAAAAAATCCGGTTTTACCAACAGGCCTTGAAAGTCGTGCAAACCATTAAGGAACTTGCAAGTGAAGTGGAGTATCCAGAGAATGTAGATGATATTGAAAAATTATTGCTTAGTTTATTTCAAAATGATGAATAAGGAGGAGAGATAAGATGACGAATAAACAAATCGTTCACGTTGAATATGCACTTGCCTTTGCACTTTCTTTATTCATTTACATCCAGCTGCACTTTCCTATTTGGCTGTTTGCTGTTCTTTTATTTGTTCCTGATCTTACTATGCTTGGTTACGCCATGAACAAGAGGATAGGTGCGATGGTTTACAATTTCGGGCACACCTTTATTTTTCCCCTGTTACTAGCATCAGGCTCCTTATATTTGTCAAACGATAATCTGCTATTAGGGTCGGTGATCTGGATCGCTCATATCTGTATGGATCGAGCCATAGGGGCGGGGTTGAAATACCCAGATTCATCATTTACGAATACACATCTACAAAAGATTTAATGAGAAGCTCGCTGTCACCGCAGCGAGCTTCTTTATTTCCTATTTGCTGTAGTAATGGCCTTGTTCAAGGTCTGGGATTAGAGCAGGGGACACCCAGATCGTAAAATAAAATTGACATTATGTATAGTTTAGTATACATTATGTTTAATAAACTTTACTTTATTGAAGGCGGTGTCTACATGACGTATCAGGAAAAGAAGAGCATCGTATCGTTAATCAGCACCATACTTATTTTTACAGTGTACTGCCTGTACAAGTACCCGGAGTATCCCAATGAAGTGCTGGATTCAAATGTAACTTTCCATTACTGGGGGTCCTTCGTTCTGGTGTTAACCTTGGTTTCCATCGCAGCACATATCGTGATCAGCATCATTTTTAACATCCTCTTCCGAATAACGACGGGTGAAAAGGAACCTGCTTTCGCGGATGAAATGGATAAGCGCATCGACTTGTTGGCCTTTCGAAATTCATTTGCTGTGTTTGTCCTTGGTTTCCTTCTAGCCATGGGCTCATTGGTGATAGACCAGCCCTTGAAGGTGATGTTCATCGTCCTAATCGTCTCTGGATTTCTATCAGACGTAACCGGTTCAATTTCGAGACTGTATCACTACAGAAGAGGAGTTTAAGATGGGTAAAATTCTTGTTGGCAATCACATCAGAAAAATACGGTTCAATCATCATGAAATGACTCAGCAGCAGTTGGCCGACAAGGTTGGTGTAACCAGGCAAACGATTGTGGCTCTTGAAAAGGGAAACTACTCCCCGTCACTGGAGCTGGCCTTTCGTATTGCACGGGCCTTTAACTTGCCGTTGGAAGAGGTATTCTTTTATGGAGAAAACTCAGAGGAGAGGTGAGGGAATTGGATTTCTCAACGAAGACTGCATCAAGGATCACAGGTGTTCTTTTTGTTATTGCTGCCCTTACGGCTATACTAGGTGTTATTTTGTATAAACCGCTCCTGAACGATTCGGACTACCTGATTCAAGGCGCCGCACATGCGAATCAGGTGGTTCTGGGGTCGCTTATGGAGCTGATCCTTGTCGTTTCAGCGATAGGTACAGCGACCATGATGTTCCCCTATTTGAAACAATATAGTCGAACGATTGCGATTTGGCATGTTTGCTTCCGGTTTTTGGAGGCCATTGTGATTACGGTAGGGGTCATCAGCGTAATGTCCTTGTTGGCCTTAAGCCAGGACTATGTAGCAGCGGGGGGGCCGGATATCGCTTCCTATCGGGTTTCGGGTACATTGCTAAAAGCCGTGCACGATTACACATTTTTGCTAGGACCTAATTTTTTTCTGGGAATCAATACGATGATGTATAGCTACATTTTTTATAAGTCGAAGCTTGTACCCAGGTTTATCCCGATATTGGGTTTGACCGGGTCAGCCTTAGTTCTGCTTGCTGCCTTATTAGAAATGTTTGGGGTCATTGATCAAGTCTCGGCTTGGGGCGGGATCTTGGCGCTCCCAATCTTCGCCAATGAAATGATCCTTGCGGTGTGGCTCATCTTAAAAGGGTTTAATGAGTCCGCAACCCATTCACGGTTTCGAACGCAAAGATAAAGGAGAAGAAGATGAATACGAAGCAACGTAAGACGATTTTTGTCATAACGCTATCCTATACGGTTTTCATTCTTTTTTTTATGTTTCTCGCTTTTGGCAGAGCAGATACGGTAGATCGGGAGACGGGTTACACCTTTATGTTTATGCCGGACGGTTTTTTTAGACTGCCGGATTTATCCGACCTTCTACATCCTACGCTTATGGATCTTGTGGGCTTTGGGAACGTTGCTGCCTTTGTTCCTTTTGGTATTCTAATTCCGTTGTTATATCGGACTGGTTTTCTTCGGTTTATGAGCCTATTCATCCTGTCTATCCTCGTGCTGGAAACCGTTCAGGCCTTCACTTTGCTCGGCAGTTTTGACATTAACGATGTTATTCAGAACTCATCCGGCGCGGCAGTTGGATTCGGGGCGTATAGATTGGGGTTTCGTACCGAAAAGGTCAGAAGAAACCTAGTTGTTACAGGCATCTCCGTTGTTGTCCTGCTCATTGGGGTTTGGGCGAGCTTCGGGCTTATCGACAAAGCGTTCACGAAAGAGCAGGGCCCTTTTGTCGCGCTTAACGAGCTGAAAAGCAGCAGTACCGATTCATCAAAGGGAGTCACGCGAGACAACTTTCAAATTGGTGGACAAAACGTAGTACCTCAATATAATGTGTATAGCACGGAAGATAAAAATACGGTGACTTACACGTATTCGTTAGGCGAAAAGGAGCTTTATATCTACTTGAATTATGGGATTCCCGATCAAGAGGATTTTCAGGGGAGTTTACGGCTATCCGCTGATGGGCAGGAGTACCTGTCCACGTCCGCAGAAGCTCTGGGCCATGAACTTGGGATGTCCTCCATCTACTTGCAAGGGGCCCATGAGCTCACGATTACCCTAGAGGGGAACGTGAAATTATGGGATGTCGGATATCAGGAGATGAAGTACCCATGGAATCGGTGAAGGGGCAAGGGAACAGCCGATGAACAAAACGGACCGGTTGTTGGCCATCGTGCTGGAGCTGCAAGGCAGGCGAGTGTTACGTGCCGAAGATTTGGCGGCACAATTTGAAACCAGTGTGCGGACCATCTATCGCGACATTCAGGCGCTCAGCGAAGCAGGCGTTCCGATTATAGGTACTCCAGGCACAGGGTATTCCTTAATGGAGGGTTATTTTCTACCTCCGATCCGTTTCACAATTGAGGAAGCCATGACCTTGCTTATAGGAACTGATTTTGTCGAGCAACGATTTGATGATGCATATCGGGATAGAGCTGTTGTGGCTAGGAAAAAAATTGAGGTCACTCTATCAGAGCGTGTTCGCAATGAGACTTCCCGGATCCGCAAGTCGCTGCGCCTTCTCTCACCTGGCAAACCGCCAGCTTCGTCAAACGAAAGGGAGAATCTCGATAAGATCCGCCGAGCTCTATTCAATGGGCGAAAGGTCCGATTTCATTATTCGAGAAAATTTCCGGATTCCACAAGGAACCGCCATAGCGAACGTACAGTTGCTCCTTATGGCCTTGTACATGTTGAAGGAGCCTGGATGCTTGTGGCCTGGTGTGATCTACGCCAAGACATCCGCCATTTCCGGTTGTCCCGGATGACTGAGTTGATCGAGCTGGATGAACGTTTCGAAATCCCTGAGCATTTTGACTTAAAGGAGTATACACCCACAGACGATCGTCACTTGCGGGTATGCCTTCGATTTACGCCTGACATCGCAGATAAGGTGAAGGAATCAAACTATCCTTACGTAGAGGATATGAAAGAGCATCCCGATGGAATGGATGTGGTCTTACGCGTTCGTCAGCTGGATGAATTGCTGCCATGGGTGCTTGGCTGGGGGGCGGGCGTAATCGCATTAGAACCCGAATCGCTCCGAGATCGGATTCGTGAGGAAGCCCAAAAAATGCTAAACCGCTACTGACATGATGCTGTCAGTAGCGGTTTTTTATAATTGGACATGTAAATGTAAAGGAGACAGATATGAGGAAGGATGATCATTTGTGAATTTTGCTTCTGTACGTATCATTACGGACGACGTGGATCGTCTTGTCGAGTTCTATGAGAAAGTCATGGGGGTTTCGGCGGAGCGGCCCGCGCCTGTATTTGCCGAGCTCGCCTTGCCCTCATGCACTCTTGCCATCGGCCACTCCCATACAACGCAGCTATTCGGCGTCGGTTCCGCTGTGGGGGCCCATAACCGCACGGTCATTCTGGAATTCCTCGTCGACGATGTCGAAGCCGAATATGCGCGCTTGGAGCCATTTGTCGATGATTGGGTAATGGAACCGACCACGATGCCGTGGGGGAACCGTTCTATGCTGTTCCGCGATCCCGACGGCAACCTCCTTAACCTTTTCAAGCCGGTGACCGAGGAAGCGATTCAAAGGTTTAGTAGGAGACCTTCTTAGGTTTTTAACTTACGACAAATTGGATCCTATAAAATCAAGCCTGCGATGGGGAAAATTTCACTTGCCCTACGCTGGCAACCGCGTTGCCGCGAAGCAACAATATGAGCTTTTGCGAGATATGCTGCAAGCGGAGTTTGAATGGCTCAATTACTTATCGTTACAAACAGCGCGCTGAACCGTATCAAACCCGGTTGGGCGGGTACGATCGAGGGTAGAAAACGTGGAAACCGCGGAAGCCTGGACCGAATAGAAAAGTTCCAGGCTGCTGCGGTTAGTCCAGAATATTCTTCCCTAAGCGATCTGTAGAATAACAAGGTGTGCGGAATCGGGCCTCGTTCCCCCAGCCAACGGAGTGATTGTGAGTGCCGTGGAATTCCCTGCTGGATTTCGAACGGTGAGAACGGAATTAATGAGTGATGTCTGCACAAGTGCCATACCTACGATTTGCGAAGTTCCTGTCGCACGTCCGACTACCGTATATGCCAGGTCATCACCGTTTAGTGTTAAGAGCAATTGACCTGCTTCATTTACATTCACCTGAAACAAAACTTGATAGGTACCTATCGCGGCCAGGTTAAACGAGCTGGCATTTATGCGAGTAATCGCAGTCCCGCTGAGGGGACCATCTTGCGGAAAACTTACGTCCGTGTTTGGAGCAACTGTTGCTGCATTGTCCGGCGGCATCAATGCAAAGAAATCTGCAAAACCTAGAACTCCTCCTGTCGGCCCTGCTGGGCCCACTGCTCCGGCCGGTCCTGTTGGGCCCACTGCTCCGGCCGGTCCTGCTGGGCCTACTGCTCCGGCGGGTCCTGCCGGTCCGGTCAATCCAGCTGCACCGATGGCTCCCGCAAGTCCTGCGATTCCTTGGGGTCCCAGTGCTCCTGCGATTCCTTGTGGGCCAAGAGCGCCAATTGCCCCGATAAGTCCTGCTGCTCCTTGTGGCCCCAGTGCTCCTGCAAGTCCTTGCGGTCCGAGTTCGCCAATCGCGCCTACAAGTCCTGCGATTCCTTGCGGCCCAAGCGCTCCTGCGATTCCCTGTGGGCCGAGAGCGCCAATTGCCCCAATAAGTCCTGCTGCTCCTTGGGGTCCCAGTGCTCCTGCAAGTCCTTGCGGTCCGAGTTCGCCAATCGCGCCTACAAGTCCTGCAAGCCCTTCAGGTCCAAGCGCTCCTGCGATTCCTTGTGGACCAAGAGCGCCAATTGCCCCAATAAGTCCTGCTGCTCCCTGGGGCCCTAGTGCTCCTGCAAGTCCTTGCGGTCCAGCTTCAGAGATGGCTTCTGCAAGCCCTTGAAGCAATACACGTCCTTTAGGCGGAGGACACCTTTTACAAACAATCTTCTTGGCTACTCGAACACGATGTTTCTTTGGTTTTCTTTTCGGATGACACACAGTTACGGTTTTCTTTTTGCACCGTTTTTTTAAATCGGGACAACTCACCACGACACCTCCCCACTAAGATTATTCAGTGTACGTGAATTGATTTATTAGGCATGGACGAATGGCCTGTTATGAGCTAGACTAATAACTATTTTCAGGAAAATGGGTGAATAAAAATTTCCTGAGAACAAACAACGTCGCTGTGTAGCGATTGCATTTAATTACGGTGTTTATGGATTTCATGTTTTTCTTCCGCTCTTCTATGTCGCGCTTGGGGTGGCCTCCTGGGCGCTGTGTCCAAAAAGCCGCAAACTCTAAAGGGAGTGATATACTAGTATCAAATCGCTGCTGAAAGATACAGGAGGTCTGGACCATGGAGTTTGAAGAAATATTTACGGTACATGTTCAAATCGAGAGTTCGATCCATTTGAACCATCGTGATGGAGATTCCGTAACCATGATTTCTTTTAAGGGGCGGGTCACAGGGAAGTATTTTGAAGGAGAAATCCTTGCCGGAGGGGTAGATACCCAAATTATTGGAAAGTTGGATCATCCTCATACCTTATCAGCTAGGTATATGCTTGAAGGGAAGGATCACACAGGCGAACGATGCAAGGTTTATATTGAGAATAACGGAAATATGAATCACAAGTTGAAAAATGTATTGTTCAGGTCTTACCCTAAAGTGATTACGGACAGTAAGGCTTTAGCCTTTTTAAATGATGACATCCTAGTTGCCGAGGGAAGTTCAACGGAGTCTGGTTTAGATATTAAGATCTATAGAGCATTGTAAATCGGATGAATGGAATCCTCGAATGCTGGTATATTCCCCCTTATTTCGTGTGACACTAGTTCAAATGTTATGGATAAGGGGTGCGGTAAAGTGATGAGTGAGTATCAACCCGGACAAGTTGTGTATGTCATTATTCGAAACCCGCATGTACAGGGAGTCGCCAATGTGCAGGAAGCAGCTGTCGTGAGCGATCCCAATTCACCAGGAGATTTTGCACTATTTGTTTACGAAACGTATTATCCGCTAAACGAGGAGATCGCTGTGTATTCAACAGCGAGTGAAGCGGAAACGGCCTATCGAGAAGCCTTCGGGTTATCGGATGCGGAAGCCTATTATGGTTAAGCCATTCGTCCCTCAACTCGTATATGTGGAGCCCAGGGCATTGGATTATCCACTAGGTAGAGAATTGCTGGCCAAATTCGAAAACATGGGTTTGGATATTCGGGAAACGACCTCGCATAACCAAATCCGAAACCTGCCGGGGGACAACGATTTTCAAAAATATCGAGTGGCGAAGTCTACGCTAGTCGTCGGAGTGAGGAAAACCTTAAAGTTTGATACGTCCAAGCCCTCCGCAGAGTTTGCCATTCCGTTCGCCACAGGATGCATGGGCCATTGTCATTATTGTTACTTACAGACGACGATGGGAAGTAAACCGTATATTCGGACTTATGTCAATATTGACGATATTTTTGAAGCCGCGGACCAATACATGAAGGAAAGAGCCCCTGAGATAACAAGGTTTGAAGCCTCATGTACGTCGGACATCGCAGGGATTGATCACCTAACCCATACGCTCAAGAAAGCCATCGAATATTTTGGCGCGTCAGAGTTGGGACAGTTGCGCTTCGTAACGAAGTTCGCTCATATCGATCACTTGCTGGATGCCAAGCATAATGGTCGGACCCGGTTTCGCTTTAGTATGAATGACGATTATATCATTCAAAATTTTGAACCAGGCACATCCAGACAAGCGGAGAGGATGGAGGCAGCGAGAAAAGTGGCGGAGGCAGGATATCCATTAGGGTTCATTATCGCTCCGATCTATTTGCATGACGGATGGAAAGAGGGGTATAAGGACATGTTCGAGAAACTAGAGACCATCCTTCCCTCTTCTTCAAAGAAAGATTTGACGTTCGAATTGATACAGCATCGATTTACCAAGCCGGCGAAGCGTGTCATTGAGAAGAATTATCCGATGACCAAGCTGGAGCTTGATGAATCCAAGCGGAAGTGGAAGTGGGGACGATATGGGATAGGGAAATACGTCTATACCGATCTGGAGCAGGAGGATATGAAAGAGACGCTAGGTGGGTATATCCGCACTTATTTTCCTGACGCCACAATTGAATATTTCACATAAGGGAACGGGATCCTCGAAGGGAGGGGAAAAGCATGGATATAAAATTCGAGACGCTCACTTATGTCTTAAGCGAACGGTTCAAGAGGGAGATCATCTCAGCCGACTACCAGACGATGCCGTTAAAGGGCGGAACGGTGGGAAATGTGTACCTGGTCACGGGAGTTGCCGAAACCGTGGATGGTGAAGAGTTGCCGTACCGTATCGTGTTGAAAATTCAGAAGAAATGGGAGCGTTACGGCGACCCGGGTTCATGGCGTAGAGAGTATGATCTTTACGCGTCTGACTTGGAAACGACGTTCCCGGATGCTTTTCGCTGGCCGACCTGTTATTACGCCGAGATGAATGCCGAAGGTAGTGAATTCCAGCTGTGGCTGGATTATATCGATGGTGTATCGGATCTAGACTTGACGGGTGACGTGTATGAACAGGCCGCGCTGGACTTAGGGCGTTATCAAGGCAAGCTTTATGCGGAACAGCCCGCCGTGTTGCAGAGCTTGACCAACCTGAGCCATGCCGATTTTATGAAGAATACATACCTGCATTACCGGGCATGGCCGGTTGTCTACAATTATATCCGCTCGGAGGATTGCGAATTGCCGCAGCACGTGCGTCAAATGCTCATCGACATCGATGAACACGCAGACGAGATCATCGCCCGCATCGAGAAACTGCCCCTCGTGTTATGCCATCGGGATTTCTGGGTGGCCAACTTGATCTTTGCCGACGGGAAAATCACGCTCATCGACTGGGATACCAGTGGATGGGGCTACTTGGGCGAGGATATCGCCAGTCTGATTGCGGATGAAGCGGATATCGATCACATGGTTGAATATTACCAACGATGCGTCCCCGCGTATTACAAAGGTTTTGCGGAGTATGTGGATGTAGCTTCTATCGTCGATGATTGCGTCTACGAGATGATTCTTTTCTTGTTCGGCTATAGGCTCGTGGATTGGGTTCTCCATACAGAGGACGAGAACGAGAAGATGAAGCATGTAGAGACGCTCCAGAAAATCTATGAAATGAAGGCGGCTTCTCCACCAGCTATAGTATAATTACTTATTATGAATAACTGGAGGAAGGGGCGCTAGCGTTGGCAAGAACGAAGGCCTTTGACACGAATGAAATCTTGCATAAAGCCATGAATGTCTTTGGAAATCGTGGCTATGAAGGCACCTCGCTGCCCGATTTGATTTCAGGGCTGGGCATTGCCCGCCAAAGTATATATGACACGTACGGAACCAAATGGGATCTCTTCTTCGCAGCGGTTAAGCATTATATGGATCAGAAGAATCGGGAGTTGCAGCAGCATTGCGAGGGGCCGGGAACGGTCGTTGACAAGGTGGAACTCGTATTTTTGACCATCATTAAAGTCCTAGTTGATCCCGAACTGCGTTTGGAATGCTTCATTATTAGCAGTGCGATTGAGCAGGCGCCTCATCATGAGGAACTGGCGGTTTATCTGCAAGAGAGTATAGAGCTGTCGGAGCTGACCTTCTACACGATGCTGGAACGGGCGGTGGAGGAAGGGGAAATCGGCTCAGAGGTGAACATCCGAGACCTGGCCCGGTTCCTGGTGCATGAGCGGATCGCCTTGATCACGTCAGCCAAGCTGGGAATAGAAGAACCGAAGCTGCTTGGACTCCTGCAGATGGTTCTAATGGTCTTTCGGACGATACAAGGCACTAAACGGTAGATCTTATTCAAACATATGAACCTCAAAAGGCTCTCCCAGGTCATCATAAATGGTGACGGGAGAGCCTTTTATCTTAGGATAATACTTTAGTTAGAAATGATGACTTATGTTCTGAAATAAACTGCTCTAGAGAACGCGGCTCTCGCCCGGTCACACGTAACACCGTGTCCGTAACCTGATCCTCCAATCCATCGAGGCGAATACGGATATCCATTTCGGCCAGGTTTTTGGCATAACTCTCCGGCAAACCAGTCGCCATATGCCTCTCTGTAAGTTGCTCCGGTGTGATATGAATATGGGCAGCGTTCAGGCCGGTCACGCTGCGGATCACTTTGGCCACATCGTCATAGGTGAGGGATTCTGGACCCGTAATGATAAGCTCCCGGTTAGGGGGTTCCTTGTCCGTCAGGGCATGAAAGCCAACAGCGGCAATATCCTCGGCGTCAACGAAACCGATCTTGCCATCCCCAGTTGCCGTATAAAGGTGTCCGCTTTGGCGCAAGGAATTTCCGTGTCCGTGTCCGGGATCCGTAAAGTTCTGCATGAAATAGGAGGGGCGCAGGACAGCCCATTCGGGGACATGCTCATGCAAGTAACGGTGAACCGCTCCAAAGACAGGGCCATCCTCCGGAATCGAGGCGCTGGATAACAGGACGTAGCGCCTTACCGAAGCGTCAATAGCCCTGCGGATAAAGGGGATCATGACTTCCTCAGGGTTCATACTTGGAGGTGCGATCAGGTAGACAGCATGGACGTCCTGCAGGATTTGATCGTGGTTGGAGCCATCGAACCAATCGAAACGGACCGATTCCCCGGTTTGTTGATCCCCGGGCTTGGGTAAGCTACGTCCGGCTCTTCGAGCCAGAACGCCCTGATTTTGCAGCAGCTGTGCGATGCGAGAAGAAGTCTTGCCTTGTCCTCCGGTTAGTAGAATACGGGTGGATGATTCATTAGGCATATCGTGATCTCCTTTAGTTCTCATTAAGGTCTAGTATTAAGTTGCGGCTAATGGATTCCAGTAGTCTTGATAATGAACGATCCTGCCATTCTCCTGAACCTTGACTACGGAAATATAGCTTTGTTCATAAGGTTGGCCAGTCATAAGGAGTTTTCCACTCGCCTCGAACTGAGCGAAGAACACCGGGGCATCGGCCGCTACATGAATGACCGGCGGGGTGAATGAGGTGATTTCAAGCACCTTCTCCAAATTCTCCAGATACGGCTTCAGCGCCGCCTTCCCGTCCAGACGCCTAGGATTCGGTTCCTGGGAATAAGGAAATTCGAAGATGATATCGTCCGCAAACAAATCGAGAAATGCATCATAATCCTTTCGAATATAACGATCCGCGAAGAGTTGAATCAGCTGCTCAGCCTGCCCGTTAGTCAAGGTATTCATTTCGATTGCCTCGCTTTCTAAAGAGAATGGAGCCTTAGCAAAGGGGGAAGCTCTAGACTCACTATATCACTTTCCGGACTGAACGGTCAAATATATTTTGACTGAACAGTACGAAAAGTAAATGACTCATCAAGATTGCCAAGCAGCTGATTCCCGGGGAACAGTACTAAAATGGGGAGGAGAAGGGTGGAAATACGATGAGGCAAAAGAAAATTATTAATCGCTGTTCATTCGTCGATAAACTTGTTACGCGGGGCTGACGATGCCCGATTCCGCGAAGCGGCAATCAGCATCGGAATAGCGATCAGAAGGCTGACCATCACCGGCACAATAGAACCTTCAAGTCCAAAATCGCCTCCGGTGAGAAGTGGAGCGCCGCTCACGGTTACCGTAAACAGGCCGGTTGCAGGGTGACCGGATACAGGTATGCCAAGCAAAGCTTCAAGTGCATTCCAGGCAAAGTGCAGCCCCATGGCAAACCACAGGTTCCGACGCCACAGGTAGGCGGCGCCGAGCAGGACGCCTGCTTCAATGGTGATCGCGAACGCGCTCCATAGAGTTGCCCCGGTATTCCCGAGGTGGGCTACCCCAAAGAATAAGGAGGTTACAGCGAGTGCCGGCCAGTTACCCAACCATTGGCGAATCGCCTGGAACATCAGCCCGCGAAAGATCAGCTCCTCAATAATGGCTGCGCTTAAGGCACTTTCAATGGAAGCGAGTAGAATCAGATTCGTATCCGCAGCAGGGGCCCATTGAAGAGAGTAGCCCCCCAGAATCACAATCATCAAAGTAGACACAAGAATAAAGATGGCCCCGATTAGGAATCCTTTGCCCGCTTCCACGCCTGCGCGTTGTCTGGATAGTTCAGAAATGGACCGACGAGCTAAGTGTTTCATCGTGAGCCAATAGACGAGGATGCCCCCGATGCTAGCCGTTAGAGTTAACAGAAGGGAGGATATTCCCTTTACATCCCCAGCTAGCAGCCGGAATAATACATCTACGAGAATGATCCCAATCGTGCCTGCGACCATCCAAGTGAGGGGGAAACGTAAAAATGAATTTGCCTTGTGTGCAGAAGTGTTCTTCATGTCTTGCTTCAGCTCCTCTATTGCTTAATGGTTAGGAGTATACGCTGAAAAAGTCATAAAGAGGCAGTGCCATTTCGTCATGATTTTGGTCAGGACCGGGTTATAAAGAATCCATGATTCCTGAATCTCGGGCTTTACGTGCGGCTTCCCGTCTCCCTTTCACGTTCAGCTTCGAATAAATCGTGGAGACATAATTTTTAACCGTCCCTTCACTAAGAGACAACGCTTCAGCAATGTCTTGATTGCGCAGGCCGGAGGCCAGCTTATGCAGCACGCTCATTTCGCGGGGGCTGAGTCCGTACTCATTACTCTCTGCGGCCGGGCTGTTGCTCATCTTTTTGACCATTTTACTCGCCATCTCCTGCGTGATTAGGGTCCCTCCCGCATGAACCACCCGGATGCCGGCGGCCAGGTCCTTGGGATGAATGGCTTTGAGCAGGTAACCCTCCGCACCATGACTTAATGCCGCCACTACATATTCGACTTCGCGATAGGAGGTCAACATGATAATTTGGATGGTTGGGAACCGCTCTTTAATCCGTGCCGTTGCGGCAACACCGTCCATGACGGGCATATTGATGTCCATGAGTACCACATCCGGCGGAGACTGCTCACAGCATTCAATGGCTTCTTGCCCGTTCTTGGCTAACCCCACAACCTCCAAATCCTCTTCCATCGAAAGGACAATATGGAGACTCTCCAAAATTAATTCCTGATCATCGGCAAGCAGCACTTTAATTTTGGACATACCGCATAACTCCTTTGAGTGGGATTTCACATCTAACTTCGGTGACCGTTATATTCTCCTCCTTAGAAGAAACCCGCAAGCTGCCCCCCAGTTGTTCGATCCGATGGTTCATCGTAGTCAAGCCGAAGCCGTATTCCAGCTTATCCATGGGTTTGCCATTATTTCGAATGATTAATTGCAGCATCGACTCGGAAAATCGAAGCTCCAGATCCAGTTGGGACGCTTTCCCGTGTTTGAGTGCGTTTGTAAAAGACTCCTGAATGACCCGAAGGATCGCTTGTTGCCCTTCAAAACGCAAGAGAGGCTCGGTACCGACCAGACTCAAATTCAGGACAATTCCCGTATGCTCCCGGAAACGGTCCACAAGCTCTTCGACCTGTTGTGTAAGATTGGACTCTTCATCTCCCATCTCGTGAACCCAATTTCTCATTTCGTCCAGATTTTGTTCGGTCAACTCTCTTAAACGAATTAATCGATCTTTGGCTTCGGCGGGCTTGCGATCCAATAGGGCAATGGAGGCGTCCAGACTCATGATGAGGGAGATAAAGGAGTGTCCCAGCGTGTCATGAAGTTCTTTGGACATGCGGTTGCGTTCTTCAAGCAAGGTCATTTTCTCGATCTCAGCGGCATAGAGGGTTAACCGTTTATTTTGCTGCTCGATCTCAGCGGCCATTTCGTTCTTCTGATGATACGCTTTGGCTACGAAGCTGACCCATATCCCGATGAAGCAGAATAACAGATTGTCTACTCCCATACTAAGGGTCTGCTCCCAAGATGATCCCAGGTAGGTTTGAAAAGTAAAAGGAATCAAAGTCACGGCAGGAATGATCCAGAGAGTACGTTTATTCAATAAATATCCCATTGTAAGACTCGGCAACAAGTAGTCTGCTTTTGAAGCCAGATCCGGATGGAAGACGGAGTTTATATAATAAGAACCTCCGAGCAAGAGCTCCAGGATACAAAACCATCCTTTGCTCATTCGCCGCCCAGGGAACCAGAATAGCATTGGGACGATAAATGCAATCATCAGCCAGATGAAGTTTAACCAGGTTTGGCTCGAAAGTTCACTTACGGTGAAAAACCGGGACGACAGCAATAGATAATGGTAAGAACGGAGAGCGAAGACGCCCCAGTCCATGAAAGAGAACACAGCCGGCCTCCACCACGCGAGAATGGATTTAAGGTGACGGTTGGCTTGCATAAGACGACTCCTCCTTGACAAGCATCAGTGCTCATTTAACTACAAACGGAGCGGTGTTCCGCATGCGCGTAGGACTGTTCTAGTAAGGATAACACCTTTCTCATCAGGTTGGCGACATTGAATATAAATTTGGGATTATAGGGATGACCCCTATAATGGGGGAAGTTGAACTATGTCACTGATCTTTATAGCGGCTCTCTAGCCTATTTCAATAGCACAGGCGATTAGGTAAGAGTAGATTGATTTTTCTGGGAAATGGAGATAAATTCCATCCAATTTCTTTTGGAACATACCATTGAATGTGTCAGTGACATATAGTAAGGTTATGTCAGCTTAAGCTAATGGCTTGGTAGATCACGCGCGGTCTACCAACTAAAAAATAATAAAGGAATGTCCGGACACGAGTTCTGAAAGCGCTTCCAAAAAAGAGAAGCGACAGCTGTATTTGCAGGTTGCGGAGAAAGTATGTTTGATAAGCTCCTTGCTTTAGATTGCATCCATTCCTTCGAAACCTCGGAGGCGCTGAAGACGCATCCGGCTCGTTCCAGCATGTCCGCCATAATATAATCAATCCCAATAACGAGGACAAATCAATGAGCTCAATAATAGAGCCGCCGGCCAAGGCGGCCGGTTCGGCAAGGTGCTTGTTCATCTGCAACGGGAGCATATGTACAGCAAGGAAGATCGGATGTAACCTATAGACCTCTTGAGGATTCGTTTCACAGAATCGCAAGCTATAAATCCTGACCTCCGCGAAGCCATCTAAACAGTATCATGTTTTGACATGATATAGGATTATGATGAATTCAAGCAGGAGATGGAGTCACACGGATACCAGTTGCTACGCGAAGAAGTGAACGAGATCAAAGGAGGAATAGGAATGAATACGATGATCGGAACTGAAAGTAATACGAAGGTAGGGTCCCGCCCTAGTGGAAGGATGGCCGCTTATTGGGCCGTCACCCTCATTCTCGCATTCTCGATTGCCTTAAGCGGCATCGGGCAATTGATGCGCTACGGAGGGAATGTCGAGTTAGTGACCAATATTGGGTTCCCGTTATATGTCACGAACATTCTGGGAGCTTGGAAACTGCTTGGAGTCATTGCTATCGTTATGCCGGGTTTCCCCCGGCTCAAGGAATGGGCTTATAGCGGAATCTTCTTTCTGATGACGGGCGCTGCCTTATCTCATGCGTTCGCTCATGATTACGGCGATTATGGATTTCATGTGATCTTGCCGCTCTTCTATGCCGCGCTTGCCATGGCCTCCTGGGCGCTGCGCCCGAAGAGCCGCAGACTTTAACATTCAAACGGTTATGAAATGAGTCCAGTGACAATCCTGGGCTCATTTTAGTCAACACAATAACACCGATGAACTTCCTGCATGCCTTTCGTCTATATAAGCAAGAAACAAAAAATAGACGAAAATCAGGAAAGAGGTGTCCATGAACATGATTACAAATCCATCAAGAACGGTTCAGCTTACTCCCTATATTACTTTAGAGGGACGCGCGAGAGAGGCCATTCAGTTCTACGAAGAGGCGATCGGAGCTAAGGTCATTTCCATGATTACTTACGGCGAGATGCCGGAAATGCCCAATACATTCACTGACGAATTGAAGCGTCTTGTGGCTCACGCCAGGTTAAAAGTGGGTGACGCGGAGATCATGCTTTCGGATACTCCTGGGGGTTCACCGCTGGGGGATGGTAAAAGGGTGACCATTTGCATCACGACGAACCATGTCGAGCACTCCAGAGCCATTTTCGAGGCTTTGCGGCAAGACGGCCAAATCAATGTTCCGTTTCAAGAGGAATCCTTCAGCCCTGGATTCGGCGATGTCACGGACAAATTCGGCGTGACGTTCCAAGTTTATACGGAGACTCGTTGAAACGGATCATTAAAAAAATAAAATGCACGCCAAGCACCCTGACATTATGTTGTCAGGGTGCTTCGTTTAGGATGGGTATAGAAAGCACAACAAACGAACCCATTTCGAGGAGGAAATTGTTTATGACGAATTCTAAACCCATCCTTACTGAGAGAAGCACTGAAATCCGGCCGTTTCACCTCTCTGTGCCGCAAGGAGATCTGGATGACCTTCGGAATCGTTTGGCCCGGACACGTTGGCCGGATGCATTAGGCGAGGCAGGCTGGAAATATGGGGTTTCACTCGACTATGTGAAAGAGTTGGCAGCTTATTGGCAGAAGGAATACAATTGGCGAAAATTCGAAGCTTGCATCAACGAGCATCCTCAATTCACGACAATGATCGATGGAGCCAATATTCACTTTTTACATGTCCGTTCGCCTGAACCGGACGCCTTTCCACTGTTGCTTACTCACGCCTGGCCCAGTTCGTTTATCGAGTTCTTGGAATTAATCGGTCCGCTCAGCGATCCGCGCAGTCACGGCGGCGATCCGTCGCAAGCCTTCCATTTGGTCATACCTTCCGTGCCTGGTTTTGGGTTCTCGGGACCTGTTCTCGAAGCGGGGTGGGATATCGCTCGTATTTCAAGAGCATGGGATGTCTTAATGAAGCGCTTGGGTTATGCGGAATATGGTGCGCACGGCAGCGATTGCGGCGCACTGGTGTCCAGAGAACTGGGTATTCAAAAGCCGGATGGGCTGCATGGCATTCATGTGCTGCAGCTGTTCTCTTTCCCTTCCGGCGACCCGGCGGAGATGGCGGACTTATCGGAAGAAGATCAGCAGAAGCTTCAATTTCTGGCTAATTTTCAGGAAAGGGCGGGGTTTAACTCAATCCAATCTACACGCCCACAAACCCTCTCCTACGGGCTCTCGGACTCGCCGACGGGTCAGCTTGCTTGGATTGCCGAATTATTTTGCGGCTTTGGCGACCATGTCGATTATATCGACCGGGATGCTTTCCTGACGAATGTCACTTTGTATTGGCTGACGAATACGGCGGAATCATCCGCTCGTTTGTACTACGAGAATGCGCACAACCAGGGGCGCGAGCCGCAAGGACCCAATACGACTCCAACCGGTGTGGCTGTGTTCGGAGATGATTTCAAATCGATCCGCCGATTTGCTGAACGTGATAATACGAATATTGTGCATTGGTCGGAATTTGAACGTGGTACCCATTTTGCCGCAATGGATGCACCGGACCTTCTCATCCCTGACATTCAGGCTTTCTTTCGAAGATTCCGTTAATACTGGTCTATAATGATGGTTTTCGTAGAAGGGAGATGTAAACATGGAGGCAGAGGACAAAGTGCGAAACGAAGGGTTAACAACCGAGAAGGCTACCGGAAAAGTACTGAATGACCGTGAGTTGAATCGCGCGCTGCTTGCCAGGCAAATGCTGCTTCATCGTGTTAAGCTCCCTGTCTTAGAGGTCGTCGAGAAGCTCGTTGGATTACAGGCACAGTCCCCGAATGCCCCTTATTTCGGTTTGTGGTCGCGGCTAGAAGGTTTCCGGCACGAAGAGCTGTCCCAACTGATGCGGGATAGACAGGTTGTACGTATGGCACTCCTGCGTTCGACCCTGCACCTGGTCTCTGCCCGCGACGCTTTGCAACTACGCCCTTTGCTGCAGTCCGTCATGGACCGCAGCTTAAGGGGATCCTTTGGCAAACACATTAAGGGGATAGACCTAGAAGCGCTTGCTGCGGCAGGGAGGGCAATCGTGGAAAAGGAGCCCCTGACGTTTAATGAATTGGGTAAGCGATTAGGTGAACAATGGCCGGGGCTGAATCCGGAAGCAGCAACGGCTGTGATCCGAAATCGGGTGCCGTTAGTACAAATCCCTCCTCGAGGCATATGGGGGGAGAGTGGTCAAGCTGTACATACGACAGTGGAGGCCTGGCTCGGTCAACCTCTATCCTCATCGCCAGATCTAGATGGGCTCATTCGAAGTTACTTGGCCGCATTCGGACCTGCCACTGTCAGGGATATTCAAGTATGGTCAGGACTTACGCGAATCCATGAAAGGATCGAATCTCTTCGTCCGCATCTGATCACTTTCCGAAATGAACGAGGCGAGGAGTTGTTCGATCTGCCGAATGCCCCTCGGCCCGATGCCGATTCGCCGTCTGCACCGAGATTTCTAAGTGAGTTCGATAATATGTTGTTGTCCTATGCGGACCGTAGTCGAATTATGAATGAAAACGACCGCAAACGTGTATTCACGTCGAACGGAATCATCCGTGCAACCCTCCTCATTGACGGCTTCGTAGCCGGAACCTGGAAGATGACTAATGGGCGTGGAGGAGCTGTTCTGCATATCGAACCCTTCCGCGCACTTTCTAAACGAGAATTAGATGCTCTATCTGAGGAGGGGGTTCGTCTGCTTTACTTCGCAGCCCCGAATGCGGCTACCTCTGATCTTATTTTTCACTAACCCGTTGGATATAGGAGGCTTCGGTATTTGAAGGTATAATAAGGCCAGAGATTCGAATTCCCGCACCGGAGGTCGTGATATGAAACTGGACCGCTTGCTTGCGATTACGATGACATTGTTGAATCAGCCCCGCGTCAGCGCTACGGACATGGCCAAGCGATTTGAGGTTTCACTGCGAACGATTTATCGCGACATGGAAGCAATCAATCAAGCGGGAATCCCCATCGTGTCTTTTGCCGGATCGGATGGAGGGTATGAGATTATGCAGGGCTACCGATTGGAGAAGCAGGTATTATCCTTGGATGACTTCTCCTCCATCTGCTCTGCCTTGCGAGGGGTACGTTCCGCGACCGATCATTCCGAAATCGATCGATTAATCGAGCGGATTGGTGCGTTAATGCCTGAACAGAACATCACCAGAGACCCGATTCATGTGGATCTCGATTTCAAGCCGGCCCCCAACGATAAAGTGCATATCGCTCCGTTACATCAGGCCATCAAAGACCTTCACCTCATTTCATTTACCTATCTGGATAACAAAGGTTCGGAAACCGAGCGCACACTGGAACCGATGGGGCTGTTCCTTAAGGGATATATTTGGTATGTCTATGGCTATTGTCTGACACGGAAGGATTTCCGCGTATTTCGCTTGTCCCGTATCGGGGAGCTGAGGATTTTACCGGAACATTTTGTGAGGCGAAACTATACGCTGCAGGATGTCGAACAACAGTTCATGAATCGAGCAGATTTCAAGAAGGTACGGGCGGTACTCCGCTTTCAACCGGAAATGAAGACACGGGTGCGCGATGAATTCGGCTTCGATCAAGTCCTCGTCAATTCGGACGAAACCTTGTCACTCATCACCTATTTCTCGTCCATGGAACGGGCGCTCCAGAAAATCCTGAGTTACGGCAGTGGGGTAAAGGTGATAGAACCCGCGGAATTAATCCTGAATATGCAGCGTCAAATCGAGAAGATGTCTGAGCTCTATGGCAAAGACTGAGATCTAGATAAAAGAGGGTGCCCCGAATGGCAGAGCGATTGCTCTGCTTTCGAGGCACTCTTTTCTGTTTATTTTATCGTTCTAGGCTTACAGATCGATTTTCCAGTTGCCCATCCTTTTAGCGACTTCCGGATCGCGGTACGATAAGAAAAGACTTTCCCGAGTATCCAGTGCGGCAATTTGATCCATATCCTCAGGGCGGAGCTCAAAGTCGAAAATGTTGATGTTTTCGGCAATCCGCTCTTTGCGTACTGATTTGGGGATCACAACGATCCCCTGCTGAACCAGCCAGCGCAATACGACCTGGGCGACGGATTTGTTGTGTTTTTCCGCGATCGAGTTCAATACTTCGTTGCTGAACAGATGATTGAGACCTTCAGCGAACGGGGCCCAGGATTGGTGCTGCACGCCTTGTTCCTTCATAAACGCGGCGCTCTCGACCTGACGGTAGAACGGATGAGTTTCGATCTGGTTGACGGCAGGCACGATGACGTTATGCACAATCAAGTCCATCAGGCGATCCGGCAGGAAGTTGCTGACTCCGATCGCTCTGATCTTGCCTTCGCGATACAGCTCCTCCATCGCACGCCAAGCGCCATAGTAATCGCCAAATGGCTGGTGAATCAGGTACAGATCGAGATAGTCGAGCTGCAGCTTCTTCAGGGATTTGGCAAAAGACAGCTTGGCTTTCTCGTAGTCGGCATCCTGAACCCAGAGCTTGGTCGTGATGAACAATTCCTCGCGCGGAATCCCGCTGCGCTTGATCGCGCGTCCGACCGCTTCCTCGTTGAGATAACCGGAGGCGGTATCGATCAGGCGATAACCCGCCATTAGCGCATCATATACGGCATTCTCGCATTGTTCCGCATCGGGAACCTGGTAGACACCGAAGCCGAGGATCGGCATTTTCACTCCGTTGTTTAAGGTTACGGTTTGCATGGAAACTCCTCCTTAGTAGCTTTAATTTATCGGCAATCGGCGGGTTTACTCATCCTGCCGACTTGCACTACAGTCAGGTTACTGCCTTCGTGTTACACGAAGTCAACCGACTGTAGGAAAAATTTTCGGAAGTTAATAAAATGCTCCTCAAGAACCAAATCATCGAGCGCTTCTTTACATCCCTGTCTAGTCGCTAATAGGATAGAAAGAGGAAATATTTAGGACTTACATTGGAAGGAGGGCGACCATGAACACGTTGCAGGAAGAAGCGTTAGATGAGATGAGAACGGAGATTGATCAATGGTTCAACAGTCAGGAGAAGCGAACGGACTTAGAGGGTACCGTCAAACGCACCACGTTGCAAATCGGCACCTTTAATGGCATCACGTTGGAGTACCAGCCGCATAGAATCATAGTTGACAGCTTGGACTTTGGATGGGATGCAGCAGGCGACGAGATGGAGAAGGCGTCCCCTTTTACACGGGACCAAGTACTGAATGAGGTTCAGCCTCGTTTGGCGGAGATCGTCAAGGAGAGGCTGGACAAGCTGGCAACGTCGCCGCTCATCGATTACCGCTTCACTTTGACAGGAGTGTTCGCAACGAAGGACGGGCCTGTGAGGATAACGATACTGGAGAGCGTATTTGAAGAGAAAAGGCAGCAGCTGTTGGAGCGAATACAGACCTATATCGAGAATAAGCTGGAGAAAGGTTCGTACCCGACAAAGCCGCTGGAAACCTTCTTCTTGACGCGTCATCTGCTGGACCCGAATTTATTTCACGACGTGGAAGCCGGAAGGCTGATTCATATCTTTGATCGAATTCAGGAACTGAACAAAGGACGGACGCAGGCGCTCGCGGAGCATCGAGGTTCTATCATTCAGGCATTGACGGTTTGGGCCGAGGAGGTCTTCCTGCCGCGTTATTACCATATCACCCGTTCCGAATACAGGGCCAATGAGTATGAGATCAAGCCGGATGCTGCCTTGGAGAACAGGGAGGAACCCCATCCGCCCATCGACCTTCTCTTGTACGGAGCGGGGATGATTCTTCGCTACGAACCTAACTACAGCAAGCCCAGAGGACAAACCTATTTGGAATTGGCCGCGCGGCTTGGCAGCGCCAAAGCCATACGTATGTTGAAGGAGGGCAGCGACAACTTCTTACCGGAAGACGTTCACTTGCGCCATGAGTTGACGGAGTGCCACGCGAACGATGTTTTTTCCCAGATTACAGTTGTGATCCGTAAGGAAGAAGCCGGAGCTTACGAGCAGGCGATTTCCTTTATTCTCTCCCTGCTGCGTAAGGGCTTCTCCAAAAGCTACAAAATCAAACTAAAATCAAGCGTGAGAGAGGGATTGCCCATTAAGGGACTTGCCAACTCGGATACGCATCGTTTCTTTGCGAATGCGCTGGCCTACACCGAGCTGCATCCATTACTAGAGGAATATGCCCGTGAGGCGATGGGAGAGTTCGAATGGTATGGCGATACGGAAGGGGAAAAAAGTGTCATGCCGGGCAGTTACGCCGTATTCGGGTTGGGACTTTCAAGCGAACGTTATTTCCCACTGATTGAAGCTTACATGGCCCTTGTGGACGAGGAGCATCAGCTGGTGCAGGATAAGTTCACGGCGGCTTTTGCCGATACCTATGGTATAACGGAACGCTCGACTCCGGTCTTGGTCGCTTGCCTCAGACGCTCTCACGATTCGCTGAAACTGAAGATTCAATCGGAGCTGGAGAGCGAGGATAAGCTATCGCTGTTGGTGAAGCAGGTAGAGGCGCTGCCAAGTTACGAGGTCGAGCGGGTGCTGTATCCGATCTGGGGCAAGGCGGAGAAATGGGTTTCATGGGCTCGCAAGGCACAGTCACCGCGCAAGGAATTGCTGCTTCGCTTGCTAAAGGCAGCGGGTATAAACTGACGGATTAGACAATAGGCAAAAGTGCGGTTCGCAGCTCGGTTGATAAAGGGTGCCTGAGGGTACCCTTTTGATTTCACCCAATTCGAGGTTACGGTAGTATTATAGATTCAATACACCTTAGAGAACTGAGAGGAACGACCTAAACATGCCGATCCAATACCGACGATATGAAACGCTGACGGATGCTGCTCTGTTGGAAGGGGTATGGGAACACCGCAAGACATTTAGGAGGAAGACAACATCATGAACAGCATTTATTCATTCGGAAATATCGGATACTGACTGTAGTCCAAACGCTCCAGAAAATCTATGAGATGAAGGCATGAAGAACAGCCTCCCACATTGATGGGGGGCTGTTCGTGTTGTTATAATAATGACATGTCAAACCCAATAATTGCCACCAAATTCTATATTCCTGCCCCTAGGTCGAGAACGGTGATACGCCGGAGGTTAACGGAGAAATTAAACAAGGGTTTGTACCGTAAATTAACCCTGATCTCTGCACCGGCGGGTTATGGAAAAACGACGTTAGTATGCGAATGGCTATCCGATTGCGGGCGGCCAGCGGCATGGTTATCGCTTGAACAGGGAGATACCGAGCTCACGCGATTCTTAACGTATTTGATTTCCGCTCTCCAGACGATAGAGGAGGAGATAGGCGCGGGTGTGCTTTCCATCCTCCATTCCCCGCAGCCGACACCAACGGAGTCGATCCTAACGGCTCTTCTTCATGAACTTACGGCCATAGCTACTCCATTTCTCTTGGTCCTTGACGATTACCATGCGGCGAGCTCGAGAGAGGTCGACGAGGCGGTGGAGTTTCTTCTCGATCACCTTCCTACACAGATGCACCTGGTCTTAACGACCCGCGAGGATCCTTCACTTTCATTGCCGAGGTTGCGGGTTCGGGATCAATTAACGGAGCTTCGCGCTGCCGATTTGAAATTTACAGAATCTGAAGCCGAGAACCTCCTTAACCAACTGATGGATCTGCAGCTTTCCACGGATCATATTATCGAGCTGCAATCCCGCACCGAGGGATGGGCTACCGGGTTGCGGATGGCTGCTCTCTCTATCGAGGAGGACCACGATGCCGAGCGGCTTCTTAATGCCTTCTCAGGTAATCATCATTTTGTCCTGGATTATCTTGTGGATGAGGTTCTGCAGCGTCAGCCTGAGGCCGTACAGCATTTTCTCCTGAGGACCTCTCTCCTGGACCGTATGTGCGGATCGTTATGCGATGGCTTGATGCTTCACCCTGAGTGTTCCGGGAATGAAGTGTTGCTTGAGCTGGATCGAAGAAATTTGTTTGTTATCCCCCTCGATCCAGAACGACGGTGGTATCGATATCACCATTTGTTTGCGGATATCCTTCGTAGGCGGCTGTTGGATCATATCCATGCGAGCGAACTCTCTGAATTACACCAGCGGGCAAGCCAATGGTATGAAGAACATGGTTTCGAGATCGAAGCGTTTCATCATGCCATAGAGGCTCGGGATGTTGAAAGAAGCTGGCGTCTGCTTACAGGCAATGGAATGCCGCTGCATCTGCGCGGGGCGGCAAGAATGACGATCCGCTGGCTGGATTCGCTGCCTGCTAAGGAACTGGATGCGCGGCCTGAGTTATGGGTGTACTATGGTTCTGCTCTATTAATTGCAGGTCAACCGACAGGGGTCGAGGGCAAGCTTCGAGCGGCCGAGATCGCATTGGAGAGGGCGGAACAGGACGCCGGCGTCAGGGACCTGATCGGATGGATAGCGGCATCCCGTGCAACCTTAGCCTCATTACGTTTGACAGACCAACAGGATGCTGCGGAACCCAATCTCTATGCTGCCGAAGCGGCAATGCAAGTCTCGGAGATCGAGGATAAGACGGAGGCTCTGGTCGGGTTAATCGCGCCTGTTAGGAATGCCGGGATTCGTGAACCGGACGCACTAGACCAAGTCATCCTCCAATCTCGCCGCGCGCTGGCTTATTTGCGACCGGAACATCTTCCCGTTCGGACGGCATCCGCTTGGATGCTGGGCGTCGCTAGTCAGCGGCGGGGGGATTACGAAGAGGCTTGCGAAGCTTATAACGAAGTCATCGCAAACTCCCAAAGGATGGGCCATCAACTGATGGCAGTCATGGCGATGATCGGAATCGCTCAGATTAGAGAAGCAGAAGGGCGGTCTGATTTGGCGGCGGAGCAGTACCGGGAAGCTGTAAGGAGATCGGGTAATCTGCAGCATCCAGCTAGGAATGAAGCAGAACTTGGCCTGGAGCGCGTGCGCCGTACGCTTGAGTCCGGGAGTAAGGCGAACGGGATCGAGCCGCTAAGCCAACGCGAAATGGAGGTGCTGCAGCTGATTGCCGAAGGACTCTCGAATCGGGAAATCGCTGAGAAGCTTTACTTGGCACTGGATACGGTGAAAGGCCATAACCGTAGGATTTATGAGAAGCTCCACGCACAACGACGCACGGAAGCGATCGCCCGCGCCCGCGAACTCAATTTAATCAACAACCCTACAAAACCACACTAAAGTGTCTACAGGCTCTCCTCTCATCAAGTTATACTGCTCTTAAATCGCAATGAGAGGGGATCAGGCAGGATGAAGGCAGAACGTGTGGCGGGGGTCTTATTTTTCGTATCGACAGGTGCATTTCTTGTGGGCAGCGGGATACTGGATCCGATTTTACATCGAACAGATATACTGGTCGGTGTAGGTTCCGATCGAACGAGCTTGTTTGTAGGAGGGTTCTTGGAGTTCATTAATGCCATTGCGGTTGTGGGAATTGCTATGCTGCTGCATCCGACGTTAAAGAAATATCATGAAGCGTTTGCGTTCGGCTACTTCGCTTCCCGGGTCATGGAGTCGGCCATACTGATGATCAGTTTAATTGGGCCGCTTCTTCTTCTCGCGTTAAGTCAGCAGTCCGTATCCGCTGGGGTAACGGGTGATGCCTACCAGCAGACCTTAGGGAGTTTAGTGGTGGAAACCCATGAGTTATTATTTGATATCGCCATGCTTGTGCTAAGTGTAGGCAGCTTATTATTTTGTTCAATTCTTTATCAATCAAGACTGGTTCCACGATGGTTGTCTGTGATCGGCTTCATCGGGTATGCGAGTTTGTTAGCGAGCAGCTTTCTGTCCCTGGGCGGCCTGGATGCGGTTGGGATCCTTTACCTCCCCGGTGCGATCTTCGAAATCGTTTTACCGGTATGGCTCATCCTGAAGGGATTTCAACTGCAACTGCCAGTCTCGGCATCTGTTTCTTCCGAAAGAACTCATCGATGAATCTGGCAAATGGATATCGTCTAAATAGATGAGCATTCGAAAAATAAGTAGTAGGAGCTGATGAACATGAAGAAAGCGGGATGGGCGAGCCCAATTACCGAAATCACTTTGTTTGTAGAAGATCTGCAGCGGTCGAAGGCGTTTTATCAAGGGACGCTTCAACTCGCGATTCATTATGAAGATGCTGATTGCGCCGTATTTGATTTTGGAAACACCTGCATTAATCTGTTACATCAAAACAATGCCCCGGAATTAATTGAGCCGGCTCAGGTTGGTCGGAGCGGAGAGGGGACACGGTTTCTGTTCACGATTCAAGTGCCAGACGTTGACCGGGTCTGCACCGAACTGGAAGAGCTAGGCGTGAACTTGCTAAATGGTCCGATCACACGTCCGTGGGGGCGGCGCACCGCTTGTTTCGCCGATCCGGACGGGTATGTATGGGAGATTGCGCAGCTGCTCTAACCTATCTTTAATAGATAAGGAAAAATTCGATGGTCGAAAGAAATAAGATTCCGATAGAGATATCGGAATCCGAGGAGTGATTACCTTGTTGGAAACGCTACGGCAACAATACGAGTGGATTCAAGCCGCAAGGGAGAACCTGTTTATTTTCTTGGAGGAGCTCGGTTACCCTCCTCCTGTGGATGAAAGATTAGGCGGATTATTTACCTGAACCGACAGCCCCCACCTTGCGAGGTGGGGGCTGTCGGTCGCCTACGGTAAGAATACCTTCTTCCTGCCGAAAGCTTTATTTGTGAAAAAGGCGGATGAGGGAGGAGATCTCCTCCAAAGTCTCCTTTTGGCCGTTCTTGATCCACATCACCCAAATTTCGAAAACACCCGCACTCATAAAGTGAATCCAATAGTCTCGTTTCGCGCCTGTCCAGTCCGGGAAAGGTATGATTTCATCATAAAATTGGGCAATATGGCGTTTGAAAATTTGATAAAGCAACTCGGTGTACCCACCTTCAATAGCAGTTTGAAAATCACCAGATAGAGCAAGGAAAAAATTCGTCAAATCGGTCAATTTCTGTTGATGACTTGTTTGAAATGCTATTTTATGAAAAATGTCCGCGAATTTAGGCTCGTAGTATTCCTCCAATACTTGTTCAAGACTCTCATAGTTTCGATAAAACGCCATTCGACTGACGCCAGCCTTTTTGACGACTTCAGAAATCGTTAATTTGGATAACGGTTTGTTTTGTAAAAGACCAAGCAATGAACCCGTGATCCATTCTTTCGTGTCTTTTCTTATGGTTTGCGCGTGTTCGGTTGCTGCCATAACACTTCCTCCGTTCTGTCACATATGCTTGTTTCTTGCTTGCCTTTGATCCTGTTCAATCATATTATAATGTAAAAACGTTACAAGTGTAACGTCTGTTAAAGGAGTATTCAAGATGCTAGAAAATCAAAACCCCTTAGTTCTTGTAACCGGAGGTTCAGGATTTATCGCCGTTCATATCATTTTGAAATTACTGGAGAGCCAATATCGCGTGAGGGTGACGCTTCGTACAATGAACAGGCTAGAGGAAGTAAAAGCGATGTTAGCGTCAGGCGGACTGACGAATTTTGAAGATTTATCATTTATTCAAGCGGATTTAACTTCGGATAAAAACTGGAGTTATGCGGTAAAAGGAGCCGATTATGTCATCCATGTGGCTTCTCCAACCCCCAATAAAATTTATAAAAATGAGAATGAAATGATCGTGCCGGCTCGCGACGGTGTTTTGCGTGTATTGAGAGCAGCACGCGATGCAGGGGTCAAACGTGTGGTTCTAACTTCTGCCTTCGGAGCGATTGGAGTAGGGCATAGGCATCACACAGGACCGTATACCGAAGAGGACTGGTCCAATGTAGATGCGAAGATTCACCCTTATCAAAAATCCAAGACCCTTGCTGAAAAAGCGGCTTGGGAATTTATCCAACAAGCAGGGGATGGATTGGAACTCGCCACCGTGAATCCTGTTGGTGTGATGGGGCCCATCCTAGGTAATGATTATTCTCATTCCAATGAAATCGTTCGCCAAATGTTAGAAGGCAGGCTGAAAGCAGTTCCTAAAATTTATTCGGATTATGTAGACGTCCGTGATGTAGCAGAGTTGCATCTCTTGGCTATGACACGTCCTGAGGCCAATGGGGAGCGGTTTATCGCTTCTAGCGCAGAGAATTTATCGACGTTAGAAGTCGCAAATATTCTAAGGAAACATCTGGGGGAAGATGCTAAGAACGTGCCGAAGGGAGAGCTTCCAAACCTAGTCGTTCGTGTCGCGGCGGTTTTCAATCCTAAACTAAGAATGATAGCCTCACTCTTGGGTCAAGATATGTCGACGAGTAACCAAAAGGCCAAACGGTTACTCGGATGGACGCCACGTTCGGCGGAAAAAGCAATTATCGCAACGGGAAAGAGCATGGTGGAGATCATTAAGAGGCAAATCAGGGCATAAAACAGAGGAAAACGATAGGGCTTACCGTAATAGGGGGGCTCTTTTTTTTGTTATTATGTATTTTTCATCCCTAACCCTCAAACCGTAGGAGGATTTTTCCTTGACGTATGGAAAGATATGAAGTACCCGCGTGGGTGATCCGTTCGGGGAGTCAATGATGGAAATGAGGAAATTGAACTGATGTCACAGATTCGGTTAGGCAATACCCGATTAACAGGGGCGGATGGCGTTCGCGCGATCGCTTGCTTGTCTGTCATCCTACATCATTTGTCACAACGTCTAGCGATGCCCGCGCAAGAGAAATGGCTTCAAGAAGTGCAGTCGGTTGCCCTGCTTGGGAATAGCGGGGTCAGCTTGTTTTTTGTGTTAAGCGGATTTTTGTTGTCATTCCCTTTTTGGAGTGCTTACTTGGAGAAGGAGTCATTTCCGAGCATCCGAACGTACACGAAGCGCCGCGCTGCGCGTATTATGCCCGGCTACTATGTTTCGTTCCTGGTTTGTCTGCTCCTCACCTGGAGCCTGAGCATTCCTACGGAGTTCATGTGGCGGCGAATCCTCACGGGTTTCACGTTTACGGCGGGCTTTCACTATACCACGTTCTTTCCGTCCGACTTGAACGGTCCGTTCTGGTCGATTAGCTTCGAGGTTTTTAGCTACGTGCTGATGCCTTTGTTTATGGCTATCTTGTTCCTGCTCGGCAAGCGACGTTCGTTTGGAAAGGCCATGTTATTCTGGTTCATCGCGTTCGGATTGGTGCTTGTTGCCAACTCGCTCGTTCATCAGTGGTTTACGCCAAGCGAGAACGGTCGGGGTTGGGACTTTGGTCAGATTGGCGGGGCAAAATTCTGGATGCCGAATTACAATCCAATCGGATTCTTCGGCCACTTCACTATCGGCATAATGGCGGCAGGCGTAACGGTAGCGATCATGCAGCGCGGTGCCGACATCGAACGATTGCGTAAGCGCGGGCTGTTTGACGCCGTCGGGGCAGCCGCTTTGGTGCTTGCGGGCTTGCTGATCTGGCGCATGCGTCATCTCGGCGAATTTGACTTCAGCCTCCAGCAGCAGCCGTACTATTTCCCGACGTATGCCATTTTGTTCGGTATTGTGCTGTTGTCCGCACCGTTCAGCTTGGGCTTAGGGCGTTGGCTGGATAATCGGTTGTTCCGATTCATCGCCAAGATCTCATTTGGCCTGTACATATGGCACTACTTATTTATTATTTTGATCGAAAAATACGGCATTCCGGACTATCACTATTTCGGCATCGAAGACGTGGGGCGATGGCTCGCGATCAGTGGTTTCGTTGTCCTCATCTCGTTTGTTGCTGCAACGATTTCTTATTATCTCATCGAGCAACCGTTTATCAATTGGTCGAAAGGCAAGCCGTTCTTTCGGCGTAAGCGGACGGAACCGAACGAAGTTCATGTCGCATGAAGAAGTGATTATCGACGAACCTGCCCTTGGCAGGTTCTTTGTCTTCGTTGATAGCGCCAGGAATCATATCCTTGACGGAAACATCGGTTCGGGTGTGCCGCTTCCTCTCATGGGTCCTGACAGTTACATTCATAAAGGGTTCACACGGTGGAGATAAATAGGAAGAATGCAAACTGATGCATGGAAAGGGCGGTAAAATATGGGCGATTCGGTAGACAATCAACACATTGAAAAACATTTTGCATCATCCGATCTGATTCGGGATATTGTCATTGGCATGGCGGACGGACTAACCGTTCCCTTTGCGCTAGCTGCCGGATTGTCGGGGTCCGTTTCCGGTACGGATATTGTTGTAGTAGCCGGAATCGCAGAAATCGCGGCGGGGTCGATTGCGATGGGATTAGGCGGCTATTTGGCTGCGCGAACGGATCGTGAACATTACGCGACTGAATTAGAAAGGGAACGCCGAGAGATCCAGGAGGTCCCGGAGCGGGAAAAGGAAGAGGTCGCAGATGTGCTCAGAAGATGGGGGATCCCAGAATCAAACGTCCAATCGGCCACGGATTCCATTAGCCGGGACCCGGACAAATGGGTTGACTTTATGATGAAGCACGAACTCGGACTGGAAGAGCCGGAACCGAAAAGGGCCAGAAATAGTTCCATAACCATCGGCTTATCCTACATCATTGGCGGATTGATCCCGCTATCTCCCTACATGTTCATCCATCAAGCCAATACGGCGCTAATGACTTCAGTGATTGCAACCTTAATCGCATTATATGTATTCGGCTATGTTAAGGGGCGGTTTACTGGATCCAAGCCATTTAAAAGTGCATGGCAAACCACTCTTGTAGGAGGAGTAGCGGCGGGGATTGCCTTTTTCATAGCCAATATCATATCCTAGCGTGTAGCCCTTGATCTTATCGGTTTTTCGGGACGCTTATCAGCATGAACGCCAGGAAGGGACTCCTTAGGGGGTCCTTTTCAATTTGCCCTTTGTCGCTCCCCCGCAGAACACATCATCTTCACATATTCTCATGAAAATTGAAAGAAAATTGGGGTCTATATTCAAAGTAGAGATTAGCAGGGACAATCAATGGGTATGAGGAGGATTCCTGGTTATGAGCAAAAGTAAAAAGGTGTGGATTCTCGCCCTCGCCGCGATGGCAGCAGCCTTGTTTCTCATCGTTTATCAGATGTTAGTGGTGAAGGAGATACCGGGATATCGCCACAGACCGGGTCCGGCGGAAGAGATATTCAAATCGTTAGGTACGGTTACGGTTTTTGTTGGAGCAGGAGGCTTCAGTTGGCTATGGTTCAAGAAACAACGCAAAGCTCCTCAATGGATCATCCGGAGAGTCGGAGCCCTGCTGCACCGAGTGCATCAGCCTCTTGGATGGCTGGCCTTGGGACTGGTTGCTTTTCACGGGGGCTACTTCCTGATTACGGACATTCAAAACCGCGATATCTATTCGGGTATCGCCGCGTTCCTCATTTTGCTAGCAATTGCAGGATACGGCTTCTTCATCAAAAGAATTCGCAATAAGTGGATGCGCCTCGTTCACCGCTCGCTAGGGATCGCATGGGTACCTGCACTGTTTATTCATGCGGGAGGCTCTGCTGTTATGGCCACATTCCTAACAATTATGGTAGGCGTATTGATGTGGTTTTTTGGTAAAATAAAGGCAAAGCAGGCGGGTTAATTACGCGTTCGAGGTGGCGGAAATCATGCGCACGATTTATCTGGTTGAGGATGAAGAGCATCTTAATCAACTCCTGAAGAAATATTTGGAGAAAGAAGGGTACAAGGTCGTCACGTTCTTCGAAGGCGAATCGGCACGGCAACGAATTGCCGACTTGCCCGATTTGTGGATATTGGACATTATGCTTCCGGATATGGACGGGTATCAGCTCATCAAGGCGATTAAAGAATTTAAGCGTCAAACCCCCGTTATATTCATGTCGGCAAGAAACCAGGAGCTCGATCGCGTAGTCGGCTTAGAGTTGGGGAGTGACGATTACTTATCCAAGCCATTTTTGCCTAGAGAGCTGGTCATTCGAACCAACAAATTGCTGCAGCGCCTAGACGTCAATAAAGCAGAAAATTCGCCGGAATTACGGTTGGAGGATTATCGGGTTGACCAGAGGCAAAGAACCGTCTACGATCATGATGACGAAAAAATCAGTCTGACCAATAGAGAATTCAATCTGCTGCTGTTTTTTATTCAGAATCACAATACCGTTGTCACCAGAGAGCAGATTCTTGAAAAGGTCTGGGGCGATCCCTACTTTGGCTCTGACCGAGTGGTTGACGACACGATCCGACGATTGAGAAAGAAGTTGCCTAGAATGAATCTAGAGACCATCTATGGATTTGGCTACAACTTGGAAATGAAAGGATGAGAATGAAATCCCTTACCCTGCGAATATGGGTCATTCTGTCGATCGTCATTTTGATCATCGCGTTGGTGACTTCACTGGCTTTTATGTTTGTTACGAATGGTTTCGAAGATGACGATGCCAAGCATCTACTGGAGCTTACGCATCAGATCGTACTGGATTCATTAAAGGACAATCCTGGGAATGAAAGTACGGTCGAAGCTGCGGGTCACCACTACCGACATTTTGTATTTAATCTGACGGATGGGCAACTTACGCCTATTTTAGGAGAGGCGCAGATCCCGGATCCTTTAGTGAACCAATTGGAGAGCCTAGTTAACCAGGATAAAGGGCGGGTAACAGACGAGACGATCGGTCGGACTCACTATCTCCTTCGAATGAGTCCGATTGGGGAGTCGTCCTACCTCATTTCCTATACGAACACCGATGAGCGCGAAGACATACTCAAGATCATCTTCATGGCCTTACTGGTCACCCTGTTGAGTTTGCCCATTTCGAAGTTGATTGCTAACAATATAGCCAAGCCGTTAAAGAAGCTAGAGGCATACACGAAACGGGTTGCGAATAAAGAGTGGAATAGTGAACTTGAAATCAGAAGCAAAGATGAGATCGGGAGATTGGCTATGGCTATGAAAGAAATGAAGGACGCCTTAAGAATAGCGGATGAGGAAGAACGGAAATTCCTGCAAAGTGTTTCGCATGATTTAAAGACGCCGGTCATGGTCATAATGGGTTATGCTCAAGAAATCATCGATGGGATGTACGAGGATTCTCCAGAGGAGTCGGCGACCATTATCAAGAATGAAGCGACTCGTTTTGGAGAAGAAGATCAAACAAATTCTATACTTCAATACGCTTGACTACGTCCTAGATAATGAAAAGGAATATGAAGAATTTTATCTCGATAAGCTGCTAACTTACCTCGTCACAAATTTTCAAGCGGTAAACCCGGAATTAAACTGGAGCTTAGCGTTGAGTATCAAGCAGGCCGCCATCTTTGGCAGCCAGGATCGGATACGTGTGTCTCTAGAGAATGTGTTGGAAAATCAGCTTCGATTCGCTAAGAAGACCGTCGAAGTGACGCTCATGGATTCGGAGCGGTTTTGGGTCATTGAAATCAAGAATGACGGCCCCTCCATTTCGGAACAAGATATCCATCATATCTTTAAATCCCTCTATAAAGGGTCTAACGGAAACTTCGGTCTCGGTTTAAGCATCTCCAGTAAGATCATTAACTACTACGGAGGAAGCATTACTGTGGAGAACCATGATGGTCGGGTGTGCTTTAGGATCTCTTATCCTAAGAGCGGTTGGAGAGATCCAGATTATAAATGAAGGAGGAAGGAAGAATGAAATTTCTGTGTTTGGGTTACTTGGATTCAACCCATATGGATGGTCGCCCCAAGGAAGAAATCGAGGCGGTCATGCAGAAGTGTCCGCCTCACCTCGAGCAACTCTATAACAGCGGTCAAGTGATACTAGATGCGGGTCTCTCCCCCAAAACGAGGCGCTTGCGCCGGGCAAACGGTGCGATACAGGAGACGGAAGGTCCTTTTGCCGAAGCGGGAGAGACGATAGGCAGCGCCTTTCTGATCGAAGCTCGGGACATGGAGGAAGCAGCCCGAATAGCCTCTTTACATCCGGCAGTACAGGTTGACGCAGGTGAGCTTTTTGGATGGAGGATCGAGATCCATCCAGTCCACTACTTCAAATCTACAGAATAGTCATTCTTGGGTCGAAATTCGCTTCTTCCCTACAGCCCCGAGGAAAAGAACGAATTCATCCTCTCCGTCTAACCCTAACACCTCATCGATGAGGTTTTGGTCATAGATCCCGATCGCGCAAGCCCCGGCATCAATCGATTCGCTTGCCAGGTAAAGGTTCTGGGAGACATGACCAATATCGATGAGGATTTTTTTGTGCGCGGAGATATCATATTTCCATTCCGAACGGTAGGGAATCGTACTCCATGCGAACAGGACAGCCGCTTTTTTCGTAAAATGGGGGACAAAGGGCTGCTCTAAGGTAATCGCATCAATTTTTCGATCCATTTCGTCCAGCTCAGACACAAACAAGAGCTTGTGCTCGACCGGTAGGTATCGGTAAATTCCTTGGCGGATGCCCTCTACCCGCATAATGAAAAGATAAGTTTCAAAAGTATGGGTTGCGCCGCTGCACGGTACCGTACGAAGGGTAAGTCCGGTCTTCGTGGTACTCGTAATGCCTTGAGTCGCCCATAAGAGATAGGATAACTCCTCAAGCTGTAAACTTTCCGCCGAATAAAACCGGGTACTTCTTCGGTCCTTGATGCAATCATAAATATTTGATCTACTGACAACCTCCTCGCTTGGCTCCGGAAGGTTAATCATTTCGGTGGAAGAGGAGTAAGGCTTCACGATCGCAGGTTGGGGTAAACCCTTTATCTTATCCGTTTTCACATGTTTAAATTCAAGAAAGTTGGACTTTAAGAAATTTCGTTGCTGTTCATATCGTCCCATGCTAGATCCTCCTAGGATATTTCTACTCGTTAAAAAGTATACACCTCTAGGTCGGCGAGCTTGTGATATGAATCACGTACTCGTTCTCAGATCGAAAACGGCGATCCTCCGCTCTCGGAGAATCGCCGCTCGTCTTGCTGATCTATTGCACTGCGGGTTATCGTATTCCCTTCATAAACCCCTGGATTTTGGAGGAGAAGGAGAAGAGTAGAACGCTGAGGAGGATGGCCGCTCCTCCAATGACGCCAAAGTACGCCATTTCGGTGTCGGGCGAATAAAATTTAACCACTTGCGCATTCATCGCTTGGGCCGCCGCGCTGGACAAGAACCATAAGCTCATGGTCTGGGCGGAGAAAGCGGAGGGCGCCAACTTGGTCGTTGCCGACAGTCCGACAGGAGACAAGCACAATTCTCCTAGCACCACGATGAAATAACTCAGCACGAGCCATAACGGATTAACCAAGGCATCCTCGCCGCCAAAGTAAGCCGGTAAGAGGATGACCAGGAAGGATAATCCGGCGAATAACAAGCCAAAGGCGAATTTCTTCGGGATCGATGGCTGCCGTTTGCCGAGCTTCAGCCAGAACCAGGCAAATACGGGAGCTAGCGTGATAATGAATAATGGATTTAAAGATTGAAACCAAGCGGGTGAAATATGAATTCCGGCAAAATCCAACTGCGTCCGCTTATCTGCGTAATTGGCCAGAATGGTCGACCCTTGTTCTTGAATCGCCCAGAACATGATCGCCGCAATAAACAGCGGAATATAAGCAATGAGTCTGGAACGTTCAACGCTTGTCGTGCGTGGGCTGCGGTACATCACAATAAAATAGGATGTAGGAATCACAATCCCCAGAATGCCTACGATTACGATAAACGATTCAAAGGTCAGCCAACCTAATGGGATGGCGATGGCGACGATCGCAGCAAGAAGCAATACGCTGATCCCGATTCGGCGAAACACCTTTTTTCGTTCATCCGGTGATAACGGACTAGGTACGAATGTGCCTGCAAGGCCGAGGTTTCTTTTTCTCGTATAGATAAAGATAGCTAATCCAAGGAACATGCCGACGGCAGCAATGCCGAAGCCCAAGTGGAAATTGTAATCCATGCCGACGGTGCCTACAATGAGCGGGGAGAGGAAGGCGCCCAAATTGATCCCCATATAGAAGATGCTGAAGCCTGCATCCCGGCGCGAGTCTTGTTCACTATAAAGTTCTCCGACAATGCTGGAGACGTTGGGCTTCAACAAGCCCGTACCCAATACGATCAGAACCATGGAAACAAAAAACAAGGAGACACTTCCTGGAATAGCCAGGGCAATATGCCCCAGCATGATGAATATGCCGCCGTAAAATACCGCTTTAGATGCCCCGAATACCCGGTCCGCCAACCAACCGCCAATAATTCCGGACATATACACAAGCGAGCCGTAAATGGACATAATGGCGAGAGCCATGCTCTCCTCCATGCCGAGTCCGCCTTGACTCAATTCGTAGTACATATAATAAACCAGAATCGCTTTCATTCCATAGTAGGAGAAACGCTCCCAAAACTCCGTGAAGAACAGGGTAAACAATCCCTTGGGATGCCCAAAAAATCCTCGTTGCGGAACGCTCTCCACAATCTTTTGCTTGTTTAAGTCCGTCATGCTGTTATTTCCTCCCTAGGCGGCAATCAATGGTGTGCTTGAAATGCAAATGCACGGTACTAAGAATCAGAATACCCAGTAATGGCCGTTTTCAACTGGATACGAAAAAACAGTATAACACACGTAGGATGGGCTTAACTATAAGATTGGTTGCACCCTACTTGCTTAACCCCCCAAAAGAATATAAGGTGAAGGGGGTGAATGCAATGAACAAGAACGTAAAGATATTGGTTGTTGAGGATGATAATGAAATTAATCAATTATTGTGCGAAGTGATTGCGGGTAGCGGCTATGTTCCGCAACCGGTGTACTCTGGCACGGAAGCCCTGTTGTATTTGGAGAAGGAGCAGGAATGGAGCATGATTTTGCTCGATTTGATGATTCCGGGCCTGAGTGGCGAAGAGCTTCTTCAGCAATTAGGACCGGAACGACGGCTTCCTGTGATTATCATCTCTGCCAAGGGGGAGCAGCAAACGAAGGTTTCTGCCTTACGCATGGGAGCGGATGACTACATCACGAAACCGTTTGACGTTGAAGAAGTAGCTGCAAGGATCGACATTCATCTTGGCAGATATAGACGAGTCGCGGCACCCGATCCGATCCGTCAATTGACGTTTAAAGACATCCGTCTGGACGTAGATGCGAAGAAGGTGACAGTGAACGGTACCGATGTTATTTTAACCGCGAGGGAATTTGCCATGCTGGAACTCTTGATGACCCATCCGAAGAAAATATATACGAAACCGAATCTGTTTGAAGCGGTATGGGGAGAGGCTTACTTGGGCGATGACAATACCCTAACCGTACATATGAGTAATTTAAGAAAAAAATTGGCCCAGGCTAACCCAGAGGCCGAATATATTGAAACCATCTGGGGGATGGGGTATCGATTGAAAGGGTGAATTAATAGTTTCTTAAGGTTTCGGTTAATCTTCTATTAGGATCTTGTGGTTAGAATGAACATCATCTGATCAGATAGGAGAATGTGTTATGAACAAGTTTCTAATTGCAGCGATGACCCTCGCACTCCTCGCATCACTACTTTATTCCCCTCCATCCGTCCATGCTGCGCCTGTCCTCGACAAGAACGCGATAGACGACTATGTTCAACGTTATTTGGAACGGAACGGACTGCCAGGTGCATCGGTTGTTATGGTTAAGGATGGCGAGATCCTCTACGCGCAAGGCTACGGAAATGATTCCGAAGGAAGCCCAATAACGGAGCACTCATTGATGAGGATCGGTTCTGTATCCAAGTCTTTTACCGCATTTGCGGCGTTGCAGCTCGTGGATGAAGGATCGGTCAAGTTGGATGATCCTATCATCCGATATTTGCCCGAGTTAACCATGGAGGACGAGAGGTTTGGGCAAATCACGATACGCCAACTGCTCAGCCATACCTCTGGGATTCCCAGCCCAACCATCGTGCCTAAGGCAGACACCTTGGAGAAGGGAGTTAAGCGTGTGCAGCAGTGGAAACTTCAATCCAATCCGGGGGAACGACATTCCTATAGTAATGCGAATTATTGGATCTTAGCCTGGCTGGTTGAGAAAGTAAGCGGCATGAAGTTCGCTGCGTATCTAGACACGAGGGTATTCTCTCCGCTTGGCATGAACGACTCGAGCTCTCCAGTGAATTCGGGGGATCCGGTGCCTGGGCTGCCACGCGGGTATGTCACGGCCTACGGAACGGCCATCCCCATATCCGAGATGGAGCAAATGTTTACGGGATCCGGGAGTATCGTGACTACGGCGGTTGATATGGGAAAGTGGCTCTCTATGCACACCCATGACGGAGTAAGCCCCTCGGGAGAAAGATTGTTGTCTTCCTCTTTACTAAAGGAGTCGTATTCCCCGCAGCCCGGAAGCGAACATTACGGCCTAGGCTGGTCGATCAGTTCTTCGGAGGTAACGCCGCAGCGTGTCCAGCATAGCGGAGCTTTATCCAGTTATCAGGCTCAACAAAGCATCCTGCCTGGCAGCGGCTACGCCGTCGCCGTCATGCTGAACAGCTTCACAACGACCTTTGAGCATGCCTACGAGATGAGCGCAGGAATTATCCGGCTGACCGAGGGACAAGCAGCACCGAACAAGGCACCTGTGCCTACGATGATTGATTTATCACTTGGCGTTCTTACCTTGCTGTATCTCATTTTGGGAATCCGGGGGATATTGCGCAGTAAAAAGTGGTCCGATCAACGCCGGCATCATTCGGCCTGGCGATACGGGTTGCGATTCATTCCTCAGATGATTCCGCTAGTGGGGATTGGATGGCTCCTGTTTGTCGTACCGCAGTTACAGGACAATAGCTCGACGATTTTGGACGTGTTTCGATTATGGCCGGCTTTGGCGATTCTGCTAGGGATTAGCTTCTTGTTCGCGGTATGCCTTACAGGGATGAGGGTGTATTACCGGCTACGGCTTAAAGGGGGCAAATCCTAGTGGAACAGGCTGTTCTGACAACCCATGATTTAACGAAGAAGTACAAGGAACAGACCGCTCTGGATCAGGTGAATTTAATCGTGGAAAAGGGAGATATCTACGGGTTTATCGGGCAGAACGGGGCGGGCAAAAGCACGCTGCTGCGAATTGTGACTGCATTGGCCCGGCCAACGAGCGGATCCGTCACCTTGTTCGGGGAAACCAGCGAGGCAGGGTTGATTGAAGCCCGGAAGCGCATAGGGGCGATCATTGAAAGCCCGGCCCTATTTCCGGATATGACGGCTCGCGATCATCTTGAATATTATCGTTTGCTCCGCGGTATCCCGGGCAAGGCATGTATCTCGAAGGCGCTGGCCCTTGTCGGACTGGAGGATACGGGGAAGAAAAAGGCCAGGAACTTTTCACTCGGCATGAAGCAGCGCTTGGGCTTGGCCATCGCCTTGCTTGGCGATCCTGAGCTGCTGATTCTCGACGAACCTACGAATGGTCTTGACCCTGGAGGTATCGTGGAACTTAGAGAGCTGGTCAAAAAGCTGAATCGCGAGTTGGGGTTGACGATTCTGATTTCCAGCCATATCTTGAGCGAGCTTCATCAGATGGCAACGAAGTATGGCATTATCCATAAAGGTAGACTGCTGGAACAAATTACCCATGAAGAATTAAATGAGAAATGCAAGAAACATCTTCGCATCCGGGTCGACGATGTCAGCAAAGCCGTTGCCATTCTCGAAATGGAACTTGGCACTCGGGATTATGAGGTTCTGCAGGACGGTACGATTAAGCTCTACAGCTTCTACCACGATGTCAAGAGGGTATCTCTGGCTCTAACCCACAACAACCTAGTGATTGAGCATTTTGCGCCAGGCGGGGATGATTTGGAGAGCTATTATACCAAACGAGTGGGGGGAGAACTTCATGATTAATTTATTGCGTGCGGAGCTGTTCAAGCTCAGCAGAAATAAAGTATTTTGGACGCTGACCCTTATCGTAACGGTTGTCTTTGCCCTCTTGCATTATCTAATCACCGTCGGGTGGTGGAAGATGAGTACCCCGTTTACGGATGCGGGTCTGGAGATATTCTCTTCGCTAGCGCTTGCAACTACCCCGTTCTACTTCATGCTGTACTTGAGCACGCTCGCCGGATTTTTCGTGGCGAACGATTTTACGATCGGTGTCGTCAAGAACATCGTCATGAGCGGGAATTATAGAAGGCATATTTTTGCGGCCAAGCTAATTATACTCTCACTCGGATCCGTATTCTTAGCTGTGGTTTGTCCGCTCTTGATCATCATTGGCGGGAAGCTATTATTCGGATTTGGGTCAATAACGGATCCGTCGTCTTTAGGGTATCTGGCAAGATCGATGGGTTTGTTCCTCCTTCATCTGCTTGCCCTCACGGCCTTATTGATGCTGATCGCCTTGCTTGCGGAGGATAGCGGGAAAACCATTATTATTTCCGTCGTCATCGCCGTTTTGAGCTCCATAGCAGAAGTTCTGAGGCCGTTACCGGGCGTTCTGGAGACAATCTATCAGTATACGATATTCCACCATCTGATCGACTCCTTCCGGTTTGGGATGCCCATCGTCGATGGGGTCCGGTCTTTGTCGGTTGGACTCGGCAGCATGGTCATTCTGGCGTGCTGCGGAAGTCTCGTGTTTAAGAGGAAAGAGATGAAGTAAAGATGGCGAGGAGGGAGAAAATGATCTATATCGCGATCGTAGCAGTTCTGCTTATGTTCATTGTTCTCCTTCGCCTTGTGATGATCAAGAAGGAAATCAGACGCTTATCACGTCAAGTCGAACGCTACCATCAAGGCCTAAGCGGGAAGAAGGTCGATATTGCGCTGCTGGACAAGGATTTCGAACAACTTGCGGAAAGTATCAATCAATTGATTGACCTATCGGTTCAATCGAACAGGGATCGAATCCGAAGCGATCGCGAATTGAGACAAGCGATCGCGAATATGTCCCATGATTTAAGGACTCCGCTCACTTCAATCATCGGGTATGCCAAGTTATTGGGGGCCAGTACCGTCGTAGAGGATAAACGCCGGGAATATACGTCCATGATCCAGAACGCTGCGAATCGTCTGCATACTTTACTCCATGATTTCTTCGATTTGTCTCTCGTGCAATCTTCCGATTATCAGCTTCAACTAGAGCCGATGCCTCTAAATGGATTGTTGTGGGAAGTCCTGACCGGGTTCTATGATCAATTTAACGAGAGGCAGCTTCAGCCCGATCTGCAAATCGCGGAGGATCCCCTGATGGCTAATGTAGATGCGTCAGCGGTTAAACGCGTATTCGAAAACTTAATCAGCAACGTGATCCGGCATGCGACCGGGGAGGTATCGATTAGCCTGAAGGGCGAGGGGAATCAAATCGTGCTCATCTTCAAGAATAAGGCAGCGCACTTGACCGGGCAGGACATCGACAGGCTGTTCGACCGATTTTACACGGCGGATCGATCAAGAGCAAGCCGGACAACAGGCTTGGGCTTATCCATTGCCCAAAGTCTCATGTTGAAGATGAACGGGCGGCTGACCGCGGAGCTCTATAACGGGTACGTAGAGATGAGATGCGAGTGGACGGTTCAAGAAAGCTGAAAAATATCGCCGTCCTTGATCCTACAGGGGATCGGAAGGCGATAGGTGTTTCGTCTTCAATGTTACATACGTGGTCGAATCACCATTTCATTCACATCGACGTTTGCCGGCTGTTCGATGGCATAAGCGATCCCGCGGGCAATGGTAGAGGCGGGAAGCGCTTTATCCTGTCACAAATCATGAGGCCTCCTCGTCTTGAGTTCAGCTTGAAGATAAGGGAGGCCCTTTTTATGGAAAAATGGGATGTTACAGTGATCGGCGGCGGGTTAGCTGGTTTGACGACGGCGGCCTTTTTGGCAAAACAGGGTTTGCGGACCTTGGTTCTGGAACAGAGTTCGAGATGGGGAGGACGTGCATCAACCGATGAGAAAGACGGCTGCTTGTTTAATATGGGCCCGCACGCGCTTTATAGCCGGGGGCAAGGACTTCAAATTCTGCAAGAGCTCGGACTTGATCCTGACGGGAACGAAGCGGTTCTTGGCGGCCGTCTTGTTACACCAAACGGGATCCATGCTCTGCCGGTATCGGCTCGGGAACTGTTGAAGACCACCGCATTCTCCTTTCGAGAGAAATTGGAGTTCGCTCGGGTGTTGACGAAAGTCTCGAGGGCCACTCTGCCGGGAGAAAGCATGCATGTAACCTTGGAAGAGTGGGTCAACCAAATCACAAGCCAGGAGACCGTAAGAAAGTTTCTGTACAGCTTGTTTCGGCTCGGGACCTATTCGAACGCGCCGTCGCGGGTGAGCGCGGGAGCCTGCCTTCGGCAATTTCAGATCAGCAAGGGCGGGGTCCGGTATCTGCATGGAGGATGGCAAGCGATGATCGACTCCCTCACGGCCTTGACCCAATCGGCTGGAGCTGTCTTGCGTACCGGACAAAAAGTCACTAGCATTACCGGAGCTCATCCTGCTATGAGAATCCACCTCGCGGACCACACGGAAGTCGAAACCCAATCTATCGTCGCAGCGCTTGACCCCCAGGTGACCCATCAACTGACGGGAAAGGTGCCGAATTCGCATCTGGCCGCTCTTTGTGAAAGATTGATTCCTGTACGGGGGGCGGCTCTCGATCTTGCGTTACGCAGATTACCCGATCCTAATATCAACTTCGCGCTCCATCTCGACCAACCGTATTATTTCTCTAACCATTCCAACGTTGCCAGATTAACGAGAGATGACCGGCATGTCGTTCTGCACCTCTATAAATATACAAGTCCGGACGATAACCCCAATGCCGAGCGCGACCGGAAGGAGCTCGCGGAATTTCTTGACCTGCTCCAACCGGGATGGAGAAAAGAGCTGATAACCTCCCGCTATCTTCCGCGGATCCCCGTTACCTACGGCCTCCAAACGGTGGAACGGGCTTGCTCCAACGGGGAGGAAACCCTCGTGTCGGATATCCCGGGCCTATATCTAGCGGGCGACTGGACTGCGGGTGACGCCATGTTGTCTGATGCCGCCATCGTCAGCGGGAAGGAAGCGGCTGAACACATCCTGCATAGGAAAATGTCATTGGCGACATCGATCCCTGCTTCGTCTATACTGAAAATGGAATCTAGCAAAGAGCGACGCTAATCACGTTTACAGGAACTAGGGGGGGAACCAGGATCGACACGAACGACCTTTACATCGAATACAGGCCACTTCTGTTTTCACTGGCTTATCGAATGCTTGGCACCGTCATGGATGCAGAAGATACCGTGCAGGAGACCTTTGCTTCGTATGCGGGATTGAAAGAGGTAAGCGCCATTCGCAATCCTCGGGCTTACCTCTGTAAAATGGTGACGAACCGATGTATCGATTTTTTGCGTTCTGCTAAGCAACGTCGTGAAGTCTACACGGGTCCTTGGTTGCCGGAGCCCGTCGTTTGGCGTAACGATAATGACGGGGCCGGTCATGACCCGATGCATGAGTTGCTAAGCCGCGATGATTTGACCATGGCTTACCTGTTCATGATGGAGACACTTACTCCGACAGAACGTGCAGTCTTGGTTTTACGTGAAGCCTTTCAGTATGATTATGGAGAGATCGCGAGCATCGTTGGCAAGACCGAAGCCAATTGCCGAAAAATACATTCCCGAGCAAAGCAAAAAGTTCAACCGGAGGCTGCCGATCGCCGCGTCGACTACGAGAAGGATCAGACGGTGTTAAATCGTTTTATCTCAGCCCTTTCCATGGGCGACACGAACACGTTGCTTCAGTTGCTTACCCATGATGCGACCTTGCTCTCCGATGGCGGCGGGAAAGTCTTGGCCGCAGTTAATCCGATTGTTACTTCGGCCCGTGTGATCGCCTTTTTACAAGGCATCGTCCGCAATTCCCCCTCGAACAGCACGATCGATGTGGTCACCATTAACGGTCAACCGGGGCTTCTGTTAAAAGTCGAAGATCATGTGGTCGGCACCGTATCATTCGAACGAGAAGGTGAACGGATTCGGAGAATATTCATGGTCCGGAACCCGGACAAATTGCTACGAATCAACCCTTGATACGTAAGACAAAAGGCGGGAATGGGGAGAGTCCCTATCCTGCCTTTCTCGCATGTGGCTATGGAATTTACCTAGTGCACTAATGCTTCCAGTTCCGGCTGCAATTTATTTCGCAGCGCATACAGCATGAAGGCTCCAACAAGGAACGCGGCGGCATCCGCGATGACTAGTGACCAGACCACGCCGTGGAAGCCGTTCATTTGATTAGCGATATAGAGCACGGGAATCAGTGTGACGCCTTGAATTACCGACATGATCAAGGCGGCGGCTCCTTGTGCGGTTGCTTGGAAGATCCCTGTAAACAAGGAGGTCGTTCCAGAGATGAATAAGGATAAGAACGTGACATGCAGAATGTAGCTGCCCATTTCGATTAGGAGCGGATCATTCGTGAATAAGCCGATCAAGTGGTCGGAAATCAGAAAGACGATGACGCCAAACAAGACCGCTAACACGCCAATGGATTTGATCGTAAATCCGATGGTTTGCTTCATTCTTAACCGATTCGCTGTGAATGTAAAGGCAATCAACGGCACGACTCCCTCGCATAACCCCATCAGAATAAACTCCGGAAACTGCAGCAAACGCGATGAAATCCCGTAAGCCGCTACAGCTTGATCCCCATATTCAACGAGAAAATGGTTGAAGATCAGCGACATCGCACCCAGGAAGACACTCATAATAAAGACGGGAATTCCGATTTTGAGCACATTGCTGAGAATTTCCTTGTTCACCTTGAACCAGTTGAAGGAGACGGTTAAGAATTGGCTCCTAACCCCCATATGGAAGGCGTAGAAAGCACTCGCGACCAGGTTGGAAACAACCGTAGCCGATGCCACGCCGATGACCCCCCAATGGAAAACGAAAATGACCAGCGCATCAAGCACAATATTTACGACAACACTCAGTATCATCCCCACCATCGACGTGATGGCCGCCCCTTCTGAACGTACGATGTTCTCCAGCGTGAAGAAGAGGATAACGAAGGGGGAACCGATAAGCATCATCAAGACATAGTCCTTCGTGAAGCCGAAGGAGTCAGGCGTTGCCCCTAAGCCATGGACGATCGAGTCGATCAACGGGAGGCCCGCGGCAATGACGATCAGACCGAGAACGAGGCTGCTGTAAAAAGCGAAGGAAGAAACATGCTTCACATCTTCATATTTTTTCTCGCCGAGCAAACGGGAGATGAAGGTGCCCCCGCCTATACCGATCAAGTTGCCTAACGACATGATGACGGCGAATAAGGGCAAGGTTAACGCGAGCGCGGTTAACATTGCGGTATTACCCAGTGTGCCAAGGAAATAGGCATTGAGGATGGAGTAAATCACGCTCATTGACGTACCTAACATCATTGGAACGGCAAAGTGAGCTACGGCTTTGGCGATGGGGGCTTTCTCAAAGTAATGGAGGTTCTCTGCATCCATGTGGATCACCACTTTCTCTTTTTTTGATCAATCTAACACTGTTAGTTTGAACCTTACAGTGTTAGATGATATCATGGACCTAATCGAACTGTAAAGCATAAACTTACACTGTTAGATAAAAGGGCGGATTTTATGAAAAAGCAGCAGCCTCAAGTTTCCGAGGATCGAATTTTAGAAGCTTCATGGGGACTTTTGGGAGATGAAGGGATTGAGAAGTTCAGCTTGAGACGATTGGCCGACCGGCTGGGGATTCAAGCTCCTTCTCTTTACTGGTATTTCAAGAATAAGCAGGACCTCTACCAGCGTCTGGCCAACCAGGTATCCAAAATCATCCTGGAGGAGTTTCATTCCGAGGGGGACTGGAAGGAGCAACTGACGGAGCTTGCGGTAACGGTGCGGAATGTCTTGAGCCGGTATCCGTGTTCCACGCAGCTGATGATGATGACGCTGCCCCACGAACCGGATATTATCCGGTTCAATAACCGAATGCTGCTCTGCGTGGAATCGACGCCGCTGAAGCAAGAGCAGAAGCTGCAGGTTATTATCACGCTGGTGAACTACATCTACAACTTTGTTCTGGACGCCTATCAGCATGAGCGCAACGTCTCGGCGATCCTTAAGAATCAGGGGGAGCTTCCGGGCGAGGAGATGACCCGGCTTCTGGACTCTCTGAGTGAGGAGGAAGCAGGGCTGTTCCGCACGATGTTTAAGAACGAGCTGTTCGAGCTGATGGGGACGGATCGGGCGTTTGAGTTTGGGTTAAAGGTGATTTTGCTCGGGGTTGAGCAGGTGATGAAGGAGCAGGAGGAATAGAGGGGGAGAGCAACATCTCAAATTTCAAAGGTATTCGCTTTAAATGGCTTCTATTCCGGTGACGAGAGGTTTAGTACAATCGAATCCGTAGGCGCTGAAAACGCTTACCATTAATCGCTACGGATACGGAGGTCATCGAATGCAGAAGAACCCATTGTCCCATCGCATGGCAAGCAAAACCATCCAGCTTGTGGATGCGTCCGGAAATCCCGTCACAGGGAAGGAAGTCGCGATTCATCAGACCAACCATCAATTCCTGTTTGGCTGCGGGATTTTTGACGTCATTCCGATCGCCAATCGAAACGTGCCGGAGGATCGGCTTGCTTATTTGGAGCAGAAGCTGGACTTATACCTAGATGTGTTTAACTTTGCAACGTTGCCTTTTTACTGGGGGATGTTTGAGCCGGAGAAAGGCAAGCCGCGGACGAAAGAGCTACAGGCGGCCGCACGGTGGTTGAAGGAACGGAATATTGCCGTCAAAGGACATCCGCTCTGCTGGCATACCGCCACCGTGCCGTGGCTGCTGGACTTGAGCAACGAGGACATTCTGAAAGCGCAGTTTGCCCGAATCGAGCGGGATGTAGCCGACTTCAAAGGCCTGATTGAGATGTGGGATGTCATCAATGAAGTGGTGATCATGCCGATTTTTGATAAATACGATAATGGGATCACAAGAATCAGTAAAGATTTAGGCCGCGTTGGGATCATTAAAGAAATGTTTGCGAAGACAAGGGAATCCAACCCCGGTGCAACGTTATTACTAAATGACTTCAACACTTCAATCAACTACGAGATTCTGATTGACGGATGTTTAAACGCGGGGATTTCGATTGATGCCATCGGCATTCAGTCGCACCAGCATCAAGGATATTGGGGACGCGAGAAGCTGGAGGAAGTGCTGGAGCGCTTCTCTCACTTCGGCCTTCCGATTCATTTTACGGAAAATACATTGACCTCCGGACATCTCATGCCGGTGGATATTGAGGATCTGAACGATTATCAGATTCCGGAATGGCCATCCACCCCGGAATTTGAAGAACGTCAGGCCAGAGAGGTCGAAGAAATGTACTCGATTCTGTTTCAACACCCTTTGGTCGAGGCGATTACTGCCTGGAATTTCAGCGATGAAGGGGCCTGGCTTGGCGCACCCGCCGGTTTGGTCAGAACAGACAACACCCCGAAACCGGCCTACGACGTGCTGAAGCAACGGATTAAAGGCGACTGGTCTACCCAAGTAACCACGCGTACCGATGAGAGTGGGAAGGTCTCCTTCGAGGGATTCCTTGGAGAGTATGAGCTGGCTTGCGCAGGCACAAAAGTAACCTTTAAAATAGAGAAAGAGGGTGAACCCGAGCCGCTCCTCCTCAATTGACACAAACATCAAGAAGAGGCCATCCTGTCTAAGGGTGGCTTTATTTTTTAATAAGAACCCTTATTTCACTCTCTTCTTCACTGTTCCATCCGGCCTCGTCTCTGCTGCAATCCTTCCATGATTTCGGCTGGCGCCTTTCTAAATGTCATATCCTCACCCAGGAACAACAGCCATTGGATCATATCCGATAACTCTTCCACTTGATTCACTTGGACAACCATCTTTAGCATGGCGGTGGTTTGATAGGGATTAGTATAGGAAATAAATGCTTTTAAGGGGTGGTACTTTTTGTATTGAGCTATGGCTCGGGGACCCAGCTCCAGGATCAGGTTGAATTCTTCCTCGTGCTGGCTAAGCATCTCCAGAATCTTCTTCCGACTGACTCTCTTCTTAGGGGAGTAGGTCTCGACATGGGTGAGCTGGTCAACGGCGAACAACTTTTTCTTCTCATCCTGCAAATCAAAAACTTCCATCAGCCAGAGACTTTTTTCGTGATAAAGATGCAAGAGATAGACAGGATAAGAGTTACGTTCCTTCTCTTCCTCCACGGTAATCCATAAATAACTGTCGAGAAGCAGGTTTTGGATCAGTTTCTCCAACATGGGGTGAGGGAGGTCTGAGAGCTCTAGCAGATCAGGATTATGCGGGTTGGTGCCCTCAAACAGCAGAATTTCATCCAAGAGCAAAAGATCGTCCTGCTGATTCTTGGAGATCAGCCCCAGCAATTTTTCGGCTAAGGATTGGCGGCTCTTGAGATAGGGAAGCTGTGCATTTCTTGTGGCCATGAAGGCAATGAATAGGGCTTTGACCTCGGTATCGGTAAAACGAACGACGGGGAGGATCGAGTTATGCATCACCGAATAGCCGCCATCCCTTCCAACTTCGGCAACCAGCGGCATCCCTAAGGCTTCGATTTCCCGAATGTCTCGGACTGCGGTCGATCGGGAGATGTCGAATTCCCGCATGATTTCGGAGATGGTGAAGTGCGACCGGTTGTTGATATACCGCATGAGGGTGTTGATCCGTTCAACTTTTTTCATCAGGGCTCCTAAACAGGTTCATTTTTTGACATGGTTTAAAGTTATGATAAACCTATCAAGAACAGAAAACAAATTTAAAGAAGGTAGGTATGAAACATGACGAATTATCTCTTGGAAGAAAAGGACGGCTTCACCGTATTTGGACTTGGCACGGAATTGAAAAGCAATTACACGGACTATGTTGGCATCAATCAGGAAAAATCAAACTTCTGGCAAGCCGTGAACGAGGATGGAAGACTGGATCAGCTGAAGGCGATCGCCGAAAACGAGTACGTATTTGTCGTGAATGAAGCGGTAAACAACAAGATGATGCATTACGCCGGCGTGTTGAGCCATGAAGTGTTGCCGGCCTCGGAAGGCTCCCGGGTCATTCAATTCCCGAAAGGGGAGTACTTGATTGTGAAAGGGGAAGGGGCGACAGCTGATGAATTAAGCAACCAGCTGGCGGGGATCGCCTTTGGTCAAGTTTTACCAGAAGTCAATCAAGTCGCCTATGTTGGAGGGCCAAACGCCACGGTATTGATGGGGCAAGAGAACGACCGCGTCGTGGGAGAAATGTGGATTCCCGTTGTTCGAAAATAGAGAAGAGGAGGAGGGGCAAGCATGTCCTATATCGTTGATTTCAAAAATGTATCCACCGTCGGTTTGGAATCCTCTCCTGTAGCAGAGGCGCTAGCCGGGCTGCGAGCCAATGAAGCGCGTTATTTCATGAACAAATATAAGCATGAGTTTACGGTTGAACCGGCCAACGAAAGCCAGGAAACCCTGGACTACGTGAACCGGGTATTGAAGGAAGAACGCGGCATCGAGTTTGCCGCCAAACCGTTAGAAACGTCGCTGTTCCAAGTGGAGAACATCCGGTGGGCCTTTGTCTTCTATGAGGATGGCCTTGGGGTTAACGTCCTGTACACCTTGGACGATCCCAAGAAGCGGGCCGTCGGGTTTAAGCTGTCCGAAGGGATGGAGATCCCGAAAGAGCTGGAGGAGAAGAAGTTTAAGTTTGCCCGGCAGAAGTCCAAATTGGCCGGAACGATCCGGGGCTCGTTTTTCGTGATTAAAGGCGAGTATTGAAACGATGATGTTACCCTTAACGTGAATACTTGAGAAAAATAGGGCCCCCGGCTGAGGGGGCTCTGTTTTTACGTTTGATTGTGAAATGAGGTTTTTCATGTATAGTGAGAATAAGTGATCGTAAAGTTGGACAAAGGAGGTACTAGCACGATGAAGATTATCGTTTTTGGAGCTACAGGCGGTGTAGGTCTGTCCGTGGTAGAGCAAGGGCTTAAGGAAGGGTTGGAAATCACGGCGTTTGTAAGGAATCCAGCAAAGTTAACCCTCGCGGATGAGAACTTACACGTTGTTCAGGGGAATGCATTGAATCAAGAGGAAGTGTCTGCCGCGATTGCGGGGCATGATGCCATTGTGTCCTGTTTAGGCTCCACTCAGGGGATGAAGAAATCTACCGAACTCCAAGAAATGGTGAAATGTATAGTTCAGGGGATGCAGGAGCATCAGGTGAAGAGAATCATCTATACCGCATCCGCAGGGATCCACCAGGAAGTGCCCGGCATTAGCGGGAAGCTGGTCATGACCATGTTGAAGAATCCTCTTGCAGATCATCGGGTTGCCGTCGATTGTATTCAAGCACATGATTTGGACTACACCATTGTTAGACCGATGGGGTTAACGGATCAACCTTTTACAGGGAAGTACAGAGAGTCGGCGACGGGCGTACCCGAGAAATCACGGTCCATCCCTCGTGCCGACGTTGCCCACTTTATCATAAAGGCACTAAAAGATACACGGTATAACCATAAGTCAATTGGACTTGCCACATAAAGATTCTAACTACGTCCCAACGCTAGCTATGACTTACTCGTGGATGCCCAAAAACACCGAGGAGATCCTCGGTGTTTTTGGGCAATCGCCTGTTGCTGAACTTTTACCATTATTTTATAGAAACCGTCTTATGACGTACGGGCTTGAAAATAGACAGCAGGTAAACCACTAAGCCGACCGCACCAATCCCCAAAATGATGTTAAAGGATTCACCGGTATAGAAGCCGCTGCCAAAGTAGAAAATTTCACGCAAGCCGTCACCCGCAAAACGAATCGGAATCCATGGACGAACGAAGGTGACGAAGAAATCGGGAATCATTTCTTTTGGCATCATAATCACGCCCATTCCCAGAAGCATCACAACCATGAATAACGTAATGGCCGGCTTCCCAATCCAGGCCGTCACGGCGGATACCAACAGGAAGAAACAGAAGGCGGCAAAGGATACAAACGATCCAACCAGGAAGTAGCTAGGCATATTCACGCCGGCAATTGAGCCTAAGGTAGCCACCGTAAATCCGGAGAACAGAGCGATAATAACGCCAAACAGAATCTGGCCGCCCATTACACGCACGGATTGTCTAGGAGTGAGTCTTTCCTTCTTAGTCATTTTGGATGTTGCCAAGAAGAGGATGAAACCGCCGATCAACGCTCCTACCCAAGCAGGCATCGCCATCAAAATGGGAGCACTGCCATTTGCCGTAGCCGAAGTCACTGCATTAAATACCTTCTCCTCCGGGACGATCGGGTTGACGATTACAGAGGCTTGGCTTGCATCAATTTTCTGATCATTCATTTGATTCAAGAAGCCAGTGGAGTATTGATTGCTTATTTGTCCGATTAAAGCATTTAATGCAGACTTCGCATAATTCGCGCCTGTCATGTTGAAACCCTGGTTTACGTAGATCTTCAATGTAGCTGCGGCGTTGTTGGTGACGGCGTTTTGTACGGCGTCGTTATAACCCTCAGGTACCACCAAGGCTGCATAATACTGCTTATCTTTAAACAAATCCTCAATGTTCTCTTCCTTCTCCGTGGAAAAGGCAACGACAGGATCTTCGCCGTTGATCCCTTGACCCATTTGTTCGACAGCTGCTTTTACAGCATCGACATGTGCACCCTCATCATTCACGATAAGTGCAACGGGAAGGTTCGTAGCTTTGGGATCTCCTTGAACGAATAAATTGACGGAAAATAGAGCGATAATTAAAATAACGGCGATTGGAGCGGCCCATGCGAGTTTTTCTTTAAATAATTTCAATGGATGTCACCCTTTCTAAGTAATCAACATGTTGTTTAGTGGCACTCCCATATTCTATAATCTTATCGTTGCACAAGCAATGAACAGATTTAGTGAAGTTGTTGGATTTGAAGAAGAGGGTGGACTTTGACATGAGTATCTATGAGGAGAAGAAACAAAGAACAAAGCAACTGATCCAAACGACGTTTATGAACCTCCTGGCGGAAAAATCGTTCGACTCCATCGCGATTGGGGATATTACGAAAAAGGCTGACATTAATCGAGGGACCTTTTATTTGCATTACTTAGATAAGTTCGATTTGCTGGAACAAATGGAGGAGCAGTTATTTTCGGATTTGGGAAATCATATTGATAAGCTGCAATCTCATTATTTGTCGGCCCCTACCTTTGAAAGAGAACAAGAGCAATTAGCGAGTGCCTTGTTCAGCTTTATTGAAATCCATTCACCCGTATTAAAAGCTTTTCTTAGCGATCATGGCCGGGCGGGTTTTCACATTCGCTTCAAGAACGCCTTTTCGGAAAAGGTGCGTCTGAATCTGGAACAGCATGGAAGCTTTTATGAAACGTTAAACGTTCCTAAAGATTACTTTATTTCCTTTATCACCTCGGCTTTTTTAGGGCTAGTGGAACAGTGGATTCAAAATGAATTGGACAAAACCCCTGACGAGATGACGGCTTGCTATATCGAAATCATAACCTTTATTCAAGGGAAATAAAAAAAGGACCAGGGCCCTGTTTGGGGAGCCCTGGTTTTGTGAGCCTTTTGGCAAGATCGGGAGGTTACTCCGGCGTACCTTGCGTGACTCCGTGAACATAAGTTTGCCATGGGGTGTCGAGCGCTCCTTGCCCAGGGTTATAGGTGAAGAAGTACTCGACGGTATCCCCTTGGCTCAGGTTGTTGACCGCGTAGGTATAGTTGCCGTTCCCCACCGAGGTCATGGCTACGTTCAGTTGACCGCCGTTATTGACCTTATAGTGCAGATCAGCGAAGGTAGCGCCGTTGACGTAGAACAACAGGTTATCGCCGGTCTTCTTCAATCCCTTCACTTGATCGCCGATCACGACGGTGGAGGGGGTACCGGGATCTCCGGGGTTTTGACCGCCGCCGTTGCCGTTATCCTTATAGACACGTACATAATCGACCTGCATCGTTGCCGGAATATCGCCTGGGCTTGGAGCTATGCCGCCGTCGAAGTTTCCGCCAATCGCCAGGTTCATGATGAGATAGAAGGCCTGGTCGAAAGGAGCATTCGGATTGTTCGGCGCCGCCGCGGAATACCATTGATCCCGAGTGGCCTTAAAGAAGAACTTGCCGTCTACATACCATTTGATGTTGTCCTCTTCCCACACAACGGAATACACGTGGAAGTCATTTGCGATGGTTTGCCCGGAAGGGAAATGGTATTCGCCCGAAAGATGCGTATTGGCGGGCCATTGTCCGCCGAAGTGGATGGCTCCGGATGTCATGCCGGGCAGGCGTCCTCGGGCTTCCATCACGTCGATTTCGCCGGAAGCGGCCCAGGTGCCGTAGGTTTGATCCTGCGGCAGCATCCAAAGGGCCGGCCAAATGCCGTTCCCCGTAGGCAGCTTCGCGCGGAAATCAACCCTGCCGTATTTGAGAGCAAAATGGTCCTTGGTGTTAATCTTGCCGGAAGAGTACGGTGCGGTCCGGCCGGGATCCTGCGGGAAGGATTTGGGATCGTTCAGGGCCCGGATATTCAACTTCCCGTCCTGGACGAAAACATTTTGCGGACTATTCGTGTAATGCTGCAGCTCCGCGTTGCCCCAACCCCAGGTACCAGGATCGTTATTAAGATAGTACCCCTGCTCGTAATTCCATTTTCCCGTATCCAGCCCAGATCCGATGAATTCGTCCTGCCAGATCAGCGTCAGGCCAGAGATAGCCGGATCGGTTGGCGAACTGAGTGGAATATCTTTATGATCGGCATCATCTGGCCGCGGTGCATCCGGATTTCCGATGAACGAGTAGGTGATGAAGTTGTTGCCGATGTTCCCGCCTTTTTGCCCGTTCAGGGGATATCCGATGCGGATTTGCATGTCTTGCTGGATGGGTTGGAACCATGGCCCATAGATGTGGTCGGCCCAGTACCCCCATTGGTTTGCGCTGGATAGGTTATTATAACCGCTTGCGGAATAAACGAACCCGCTTAGGCCGGAGTCCGCCAAATCGACCCATTGACCATTAAGGTTGATTTGGTAGACGAAATTCCCCAGTTCGGTGGCGATCGGGGCGCTGCCGTCGATTTTAGGCAGAGGCAGACCGATGGCACCGCTTACATCTGCGGTGAAAGTCGTTCCCTCAAAGGGAGTAAGGATATACGAGTTTCTGACGGGCTCATTAAAGTTGATCGTATATACGATGTTCACCAATGAGGTTTTCGATTCCAATTTGACGTTAATCGACTCCGTCACGTTAAACCAGTAGCCGCCGCCTCCATCGGTAAATTGGCCGAAGTTCTGGTCATAAATCCAGCCGCTGGCCGCATTGTTATCGATATCGATCCAAACGCTGCTGTTTACCGGCTTGACGTATACCTTTAAATCATCGGCTACCGCCGCATATGGAATGGCCGGATCGTTATTGAAGACGGGATAAGTGAAGCCGGCCCCGCCCGTCGTCCCTGCGGTGAGAACCGGGCCTTGCGTCGGCGTCATTGCCGTAATGGTGGTTTTGTTGATGTTTTGAAAGACGAGGTTGTATCCGAGCGTTACTCCGTTGGCTTTCGAATACAGCTGAACCTCCGTCGTCGCGGAAAGGGTGAACCAATAGCCGTTGAAACCGCCGTCACTCCAGTGACCCCAGTTCTGGTTGTAGACAAAGCTGCCGACACTGTCGATATCGATCCAATTGCCGTTTGCTTTCACCTTGACGCCCAAATCCTGGGCAACCTCGCTCCAGGTGGCCGAGCCTCCATTAAAAATCGGCATCACAAAGCCGTAACTGGCTTGCCCGACACCCGATTTGGTGATCACCGGACCGTCTGCCGCCGAGAAGTAGCTCATCGAGGTAATCGTCGTCCCGGCTGCCTGAGCTTTAGGCGTTGGCAACAGACCGACGCCAGCGGCTAGAACGACCGCCAGGAATAAGCCGAACACCTTGCGAACCAGCAGCCTTTCCGTCAGTTGAGAACGTTTCATAAATACCCTCCCTTTATTATCATCATTCTCCCAACCTACGCTATCATAGGAAAATACTTACATAGGAGAACGCTTACATTCTATCAATCCGGGCATTTGATGGATAGGTTCCATATTTCGGGTGAGGTGCCACTTTTTTTAGGGAAGCAGGCAAATATCGCGTGTTGGACAGCTGCCCTTCATTTTATTTAAAAAATGATATATTTGAGGGAGATTTTTGTTAATATGGAAATCAGAACGAAGAAAAAATGAAGTTTGCCGAGACGGAGGAATCGAATGCCGAAACCGGATACTTTGACGGTGATTGAACAGTATCAGTCGAGTCTGAAGGAATATACGTTAGAACAGCTGCGTTATAAAAGTGAAGAGAACGTTTGGTCGGTTGGGCAGATGTTCCACCACGTGATCGGCGTGGCGGAGGAATACCTCGGGTATATTCGGGCTTGCGCGTCTACAACTGGGGGAGAGCAACCCGGAAGCAAGAGCGCTGACGGAACGAGGGTGTTTGAGGAGAAGATGTGGCCCAATGTCCGCGTGAAGCTGGAAGAACCGGTGAACGCCACCCGAAACCCCGAGAGCAAGGACGAACTTGCGGCCGGCTTTGAGCACATCCTTAAGGATTTGAAGGACTGGGCGGCTCGCGTGCAGGAAGTACATCCGGCATACAAGGTGCAGCATGGCTGGTTCGGCTGGTTGAATGCCCTGGAATGGTTCGAGCTGGTGGGCATGCATAGCCGGCATCATCTGCGCCAGAAGGCCGAGCTGGATCAACGGTTGGTTGAAGCAGGACTGCGCTAGATCTAGTCCATGAAATTCCTATTTTCCCCACCCAAAGGAGGCTTATATGAACGGGACCACCCTGGACCTGCAGTTATTGGAAAAAATGAAGCCGGAGCTCACCGCGTTCTGCTACCGAATGCTCGGATCGATCGATGACGCGGACGACGCGGTTCAGGAGATTTATATCCGCGTTTGGCAAAGCTGGAGCTCGTTCCGGCAGGAATCCTCGCATAAGACATGGATCTATCGAATCGCCTCCAATTTATGCCTGGATAAACTTAGACAGGCCAAACGCCGGGTGCTTCCCGTCGATCTGTCCGATCCGGCGGGTTCCATTAACGAACCCCGGGAGACGTTGCCCGATTCCTCATGGATCTGGCTGGCTCCCGATTTCGGGGAAAATCCCGAGGATGCGCTCATCCGCAAGGATACCCTGCAGCTCTGCTTCATCGCGCTCCTGCAGACCTTGCCGCCCCGCCAGCGAGCCGTATTGATTCTGAAGGATGTCTTCGACTGGTCCTCCAAGCAGATTGCGGAGACGCTGGGGATGTCGCCGGCGGCCGTGAACAGCGCTTTGCAGCGAGCCCGGGAGACCATGGACCGAACCCGGCTCCGTTCCGACGAGCTTAGTCGGATGGAAGGCGAGCCGGATCGAGAGCTGTTGTCGCGGTATGTGGAAGCCTTTGAGCAATTTGACGTCGACCGGCTGGTCGCGTTGTTTCACGAGGAAGGGTGCATGTCCATGCCGCCGTTCCCGATGTGGGTCCGCGGCAAGGAGGATTTGTCGAAGTTCTTCACGCTTACGCGTTGGCATTGCGAGGGCTCCCGGTTTTTGCCGGTCAAAATTAACGGCGGGTATCCTGCGCTTGCTCAGTATATGCCAAGCAAGGAAAGCTCCGGCCTGGTGCCTTGGGGGATTCATGTCCTTGAAACGAAAGAGGATCACATCCTCCACGTCCAAAATTTCATTAACACGAGATTATTTTCCCGATTGGGGCTGCCGGAGCGATTGGACCGATGAATTTCAAATTCGGGTTACGTCTATAGGAATGTAAAGTAAAAACAATCCTGTTGAAAGAGGTGCCTTTGAGAAATGGAAACGAACCAACCGACGAAAGTAACCGTTCAAGCGGTCATTCAAGCCCCTGTTGAAAAAGTATGGAGCGATTGGACGGAGCCGGAACACATTACGAAGTGGAATCAAGCCTCCGACGACTGGCATGCGCCAAGAGCGGAGAACGATTTGCGGGTGGGCGGCACGTTCCTGACCCGGATGGAAGCGAAGGATGGCAGCATGGGTTTTGATTTTGGCGGAGTTTATGATGAGGTCAAAACGCATGAATTCATCTCCTACACCTTGGGAGATGGGAGACGGGTGGAAATCACCTTCGCCGCAGAAGGCCAAGGAACGAAGGTCGTTGAAACGTTTGATGCCGAAAGCACGCATCCGGTAGAATTTCAACAGGCCGGCTGGCAAGCGATTTTGGACAATTTCAAGATGTACGTGGAACAATCCTAAGAAACGGAAAGGGCGCCCCAAGGGGCGCCCTTTTTTCGAATGGAATCAAGGAAGTATAGAATAATTGCGGAAAGCCCCCCAGCTTTCTTGTCTAGCAAACAGGGGATAGGAGGACATAAAGTTTACGATGACAGGGGTACGATCCAATTCGGGGTATACATCAAATAAGTTCCTGTCGCCGTATCGAATAGCGGTGAATGCAAGGGGGAGTTCGCGTTGAAAAGTTTCGTAGCGACTGGCCGATACGGTTTGGTTATATTCACCTTGATCGAGATATACAGACACCGCATAAATCAAGGAACCCCCGTCTAGGCGCCACTCGCCTAATACCTCGTCTCGCATCGAATTGACTTTATCCCAAGCATACTCCAATCCAATCGTTAAAAATAACGCTCCCGTCGAATCCGAGTGAGTTAAGGTGTGACGCCGAGGCATTACCGGTTCCGTAGAAGTGATGCCGTCTCTGTAACAAACAAACAGTTTATCCGGGTTGAAGTGGCCCAAGAAACTCTCTCCCTTATTCGCTTTATTATCGTTTATGTCGGTCTCCACGGATTCATTCGTCGATTCTGGAGCACGACAAAAAACTCCAATAGACGTATTTGTCAGTTGGAGCTACACTAGGGTAGGCGACAAAGAATACATCTAGTAGGAGCTTGTTTAACGTGACGATAACTGAACGTATCCCTTCGTGGAAGAAACTTAGTCTTTTTGCCGTGACCTGGCCCATCTTCATCGATTCGGTGTTAAGGATGATGCTGGGCACCGTGGACGTGTTTATGTTGAGCCGGATTTCCGATACGGCAACAGGCGCGGTGGGGTTAGCGAATGAAATCATCTATTTCTGCATTTTGATGTTCGGATTTGTCGGCATCGGGACGAGTGTGGCGGTCTCCCAGTATATCGGCGCCGGGCGAGAGAAAGAAGCGAGCCGCGTCTCGGCATTGGCGATTTCGATGAACCTCATTTTCGGGATTCTCGTCAGCTTTATCCTTTTTAGCTTTGGGGAGCCTCTCCTGCGGCTGCTTAACCTGAATCCGGAACAGATTGGCATCGCAAGCCATTATTTGAAGATCATCGGTGGCTTTATGTGGATCGAGGCGTTGTCTTACGCGGTTTCCTCGGTCATCCGTTCAAGCGGGAACACCAAAAGCGTGATGTACGTGACGCTCGGCGTGAATCTCCTGCACGTTACGGGGAATTATCTGCTCATTTTCGGGAACCTGGGCTTTCCGGAGATGGGCGTTACCGGCGCGGCCATATCGACCGTGATCAGCCGGTTCGTCGGCATTATCGTGCTGTTCTTCATCTTGTACCGCCGAGTTGCTGCGCCGATTCGCGGGAAAGATTACGTGACCTGGAACGGGACTTATGCCAAACAGATTTTGAGCGTCGGGTTGCCTGCGGCGGGGGAGCATCTCGCTTGGCAATCGCAGTACCTCATGATCATCGGTTTCGTGAACATGATCAGCATCACGGCCTTAAATACGCATGTTTACGTGATGAACATCTCGAACTACTTTATGGCGCTGGCCGCGTCGATCGGGGCGGGGACGGAGATTATCGTTGGTCAAATGGTCGGTGCTGGCGAAATGAAGGCCGCCTATAAGCGACTGATGAAGAGCGTACGGATCAGCTTCCTGTTAACGTTGGCCATCGTGGGGGTGGCCTCAATTTTCCGCCATGACCTCATTGGCATGTTCACGGATGATCCTGCAATCATCGCAACCGGAGCAAGCATCTTCTTGCTCTCCATCGTGCTTGAGCCCGGCCGGACCTTCAACATGGTCATCATCAATTCGCTGCGCGCCGCCGGGGATGCCCGTTTCCCCGTTCTCATGGGCGTATGCTCGATGTGGGGCGTGTCGGTTCCACTGGCTTACTTGCTAGGGGTTCACTTGGAGATTGGGCTGCTTGGCATATGGATTGCATTTGCCGTGGATGAATGGCTGCGGGGTTTAATCATGCTGCTTCGCTGGAGAAGCCGCGCCTGGGAGAAGAAAGCGCTCGTCAAGCCGGTTTCCGCAACGGAAGACGGCCTTGGAGCACCAGCCTAACACGTACGGAACTATTGGACGAAAAGAATACATGCGGACTCGATGGATGGGAAGTGGGACAAGGACGAATGGATCGTTCTCTCACTTCGCATCCATTTTTCCATGCATCCGTTCGACGGTTTTGTCCTAACAAGACCTTTGGCCGGATGTGTTGTTAATTGAATCGTTTATACGTACAATGAGGAAAATACGAGTTCGGATCGCAGTCAACGCAACCGCTCATGACAAGGATGAAGTCAGATGTTCGATCTTCTCATCACGGAACAGCAAGATACGCCCTTATACCAAAGGATCTACGACGAAATAAGGGAGCAAATCCACATTGGCCGGCTACAGGGTGGCATGAGGCTTCCTTCGGTCCGTTCGCTTGCGGTTCAACTGAACAGTAGCAAGACGCCGATCGAGACGGCGTACCAAATGCTGCTTGCGGAAGGGTACGTGCTCAGCGTTCCTCGCTCGGGGTTGTACATAGCGGATTATGACCGGCTGTTCCCGACCGAACCGTCGAGACCTTTCAACAGTTCGCCGACGCCGGGCAGGCCGGAAGAACCACTCCATTTGCCGGCACCCCCGACCGTCGTTGATTTTAACCCGACGTCCCTAGACCCTGCTTTGTTTCCGTTCCGAACATGGAGTAAGTTGCTGAAGCAATCTCTAGAACATTTTGCAGGGGACATGGGGAAGTATGGAGATCCGCAGGGGGAGTGGGAGCTGCGAACAGCCGTAGCTCAATATCTGTGGAGCTCTCGAGGAGTAAATTGCCTGCCGGAACAAATCGTCATTGGCTCCGGCATGGCTTACAGCATCGGAATCTTGATCAAACTGCTGCCCGGCTTGAAGCGGGTTGCGATGGAGGAGCCGGGGTATAATTTGGTGCGTGATCAATTCGTGTTGAACGGATACGGGATTGATCCCATTGAGGTACGGAAAAATGGAATCGAAGTGTCCGATCTTTGGACAAGTTCGGCACAGGCCGTATACGTAACGCCATCCCATCAATTCCCGACCGGCGGTATTTTGCCGTACCCGGACCGGGAACGGTTACTGGATTGGGCAGCGGAACGAGGAGCTTATGTTGTCGAAGATGATTATGCAGGCGAGTTTCGCTATTCGGGCAAACCGATACCGTCCCTGCAAAGCTTGGATCGACGCGATCGGGTGATTTATATCGGGACGTTCTCAAAGGCGGTCACTCCTGCCCTGCGTCTCAATTACATGGTTTTGCCGCCCGCTTTGCTGAAAACCTTGAGATCCATGCCGTATGAAATTCTTTTCGCGCCATCCCGTATCGAGCAATGGGCGATGTACCTCTTTATGGAGCAGGGTCACTGGCATAGGCATATCCGCAAAATGCGCAACACGTACCGGAGAAAGCATCGCCATCTCCTCGCGTTGATTGCTTTGCATTTAGGCGACCTTGTGGAGGTAACGGGGGAGCACGCCGGACTGCATCTTCAACTGGCCGTAAAAATTCGGAAATCGGCTCAAAGCTTAGTCAAATTGGCGGCGGGGGCCGGCGTGGCCGTATATGATTTTCATAAAATGTGGATGGGGGAGAAACCGATAGCCGAGAAATTCCCCAACGTATTCCTGGGATTTGCGGGGATTGGCCTGCAGGAGATGGAAACCGGCATTCGGTTATTGCGCAAAGCCTGGTTCGAAGGATTTAGTGACGATGCCACACCTTAAGAGGTTAAGGTTGTCGCTGGGTTCGAACGTTTTCTGCTGCTTGTTCCCGCTAGGAAAACGCCGCTCAGAATCAGGACGAGCCCTGCGATCATCCGCCAATGAAACGGCTCGTTGAGCAGATTGACGCCCCATAGGAGCGAAAATACGGGCAGCAGGTAAGTGACGAAGGTTGCAAACGTCGGCCCGCCATGTTTGACGAGCCAATAAAACAGGATGTAGGCTAATCCTGAGCCCAGGATGCCTAAACCCATCATGGCCCCGAGGTTGGAAGGCTCCAGCATACGGGCATAGGGGATCGGCTCCAAGCATAGGGCAAATACCCCACTACCGGCCATGGAGAAGAGCAGTGTCCCAAAAGTGGCTTGATATGTCGAGAGGGTGCGCAATAGCCGACCCGATAGTTGGGAGCCGGTGCCGTAGAACAGCGATGCGAGGAGCATGCCTGCAACCCCCCATGCGCCGGTTTCGGACACGGTACCCGGATGAGGTTCAAGGATTAGGAGCACCCCTACCGCGGCTGCAGCCATTCCCATCCACTTCGTCTTATGCATCGAAGCTCCGAAAAACAAGGTGCCTACCGCCAAGGAAAAAAGCGGCGTCGTCGCGTTCAGTACGGAAGCCATGCTGCTCGAAATATGGGTTTCGCTGAATCCGATCAAGGCCCAGGGGATGCAGGTATTCACCATTGCCATCAAGGCAACGGGCCGCCATGGAATTTGCCTCCATTTGAAGGGGATCCGAAAGAGCAGCATCACGGCCGTTATCGCTAGACAACCTAGGGCGGAGCGGAAAAATACGACCGTCCAAGGGCCAAAGTCCGCCACTAAGAGCTTGATAAAATAATAGGAGCCACCCCAGATGGCACCCAGCATCAATAGGGCAAGGTAACGGGAACGCGGGGTGCTCATGACCGCGGGCCCCTTGGATTTGATTCTAGCGGAAACCGGTTGAATAGCTGCCTGAGCTCTCCGATCAATCCATTTTGATACGTGGTCCCCGAGTCGGCGCGGTAGAGCTCTCCAATAGCCTTATACGTTTCATTCAGATTTTCCTGATAATCGGAGGCTTGGGGATTGGGATGGGATTGCTTGAACCCGTCCATCACGGCTTGAATGTAAGCGGGGCGCGCCCCCCATCGGCCGAGCACGCGGCCGTCTTCATCCATAAAGACGGCGATGGGCTGCGCTCGTCCTCCGTTCGTGAGGAAGAGGTCCATTACCTCAAGGTGCTCTTCCATGAGCAGGACGCCGGCCTTGATATCAGCATGCTCCATCACTCGAAATAACACGGGAACGTTCCAGATGACATCCGGACACCAGTCCGTGCAGAGGATCAGGCAGGTCATCTTGGCATGCTCGCCGAAGCGAAAGAAAAATTGACGATCTTCATCGCTCCCCCAAGTAAAATGGTCATAGATCTCCCGGAATCGCTCTTTGGTGTTCGCGATCCCGCTTAAGGGCATCTGTCGGTCCAGCATGTTCTCCATGAACTGTTCCGGAAGAATGCCTTGACCGAGAAGATGTCGTAGAATTAACGGTTGCTCCATTTCGTATCACCTCATTTGTAGGATAAGGTGAATATAAACGAAATCTGACCGCTAATAAACGGTCAGATTTGAGATGTTTGTAAGAGACAGTTGTTTTTACTCGAATAAGCGAGTTCAGCTTTACGAGCAAGAACCCCCCGTTCCCGGAGGGTTCTTTGTCATGACGGCGGGAGGTTCCCGGACGAGCCGGGTTTGGTCCTTTCCGCAAACTTTGTAATCGAGGTGATGTCTTCCTCCGTTAATGGATCCAGGAAATACTTGCGGATGCCTTGGGAGACTACCGGTCGCGCGTCCTCTAAGGCGGATCTGCCCGCAGCCGTAAGCAATACCTGGACGCCGCGGTCCGTATCCAGCGGTTTTCGCTCGACCAGCCCACGTTTCTCCATCCGCGTAAGGTGGTGAGATAAGCGGCTCTTATCCCAGTCCATGGAATCGGCTAGTTCCTGCTGCCGCAAGCTGCCTTCCCCCAGGAGGTCAAGCCGGTCCAATATGCCGTAATCCCCCTCGGAAAGTCCCGTTTGCTCCGTCAGGTCTTTGATGACATGGCCGAAGATCCGTTTGAAGGAGCCCTTCCACAAGTTCCATATTCGCATTTCTTCTTCGGTTAACTCGTTCTTCTTCATAGCCACATCATAACACGGTTGACGTGTCAACCACAATATGATAAAGTAAGAGCGTTGGTTGACGTGTCAACCTAAAATGGATTCAACAATAAGGAGCGTGCACTTATGGAATATCTCAAGCTTGGACGATCGGGGTTGGAGGTATCGAGACTATGCCTCGGCTGCATGGGTTTTGGCGTACCTGAAAGGGGGACCATCTCATGGTCCCTGAACGAAGAAGACAGTAGACCGCTCATCAAGAAGGCGATTGAAGCGGGGATTAATTTTTTTAGCACCGCCAATATGTACTCCGACGGAACCAGCGAAGAGATTCTAGGGCGTGCGTTAAGCGATTATGCCCGCCGGGACGAGGTCGTCATTGCCACCAAGGTATTTGTTCCGATGCGCAAGGGTCCCAACGCGATGGGGCTCTCCCGTAAGGCGATCCTGACCGAAATCGATCACAGTCTCAAGCGGTTGGGTACGGATTACGTCGATTTGTACCAGACTCATCGTTGGGATCCGAATACGCCGATTGAAGAGACGATGGAGGCGCTTCATGATTTGGTGAAGGCCGGGAAGGTAAGGTACATCGGCGCTTCCTCCATGTCGGCCTGGCAATTCGCCAAGGCTCAGCACGTTGCCGAACGTAACGGTTGGACCCGGTTTATCTCCATGGAGAATCGGCTCAATCTGCTGTATCGCGAAGAGGAGAGGGAGATGATTCCCTTATGCATCGATGAGGGGGTGGGAATCACGCCGTACTTGCCGCTAGCCGCGGGGCGGCTGACTCGGGACTGGAGCGAGCAGACTTCGAGATCGGAGAAGGACGCGATCGCCAAGGCCTTGTTCGTCAAAACCGAAGAAGCGGACCGCAAGGTCGCGGAGAGAGTCGCGGAGGTCGCCGCGAACCGGGGCGTTCCTCGAGCCCAAATCGCACTGGCATGGCTGCTGCAAAAAGAAGGGATCACAGCTCCGATGATCGGGGCGACTCAATCCCGCCATCTCGACGATGCCGTATCGGCGTTGTCGGTTCAATTGACACCCGAAGAAGTCGTGAGTTTGGAGGAGCTTTACGTGCCGCATCCCCTGGCTTAAAGGAAACGCAAAAGAA
>NZ_JADCNN020000011.1:0-156112 GCF_014947195.2 Paenibacillus rhizolycopersici
CTCCCCACCCGGCCTTCGGCACCGGGGTGCGGGAGCTGACCCGGCGCGCCGCCGAACAGCGCGGCGGCGTCTTCACGGTGGCGCTGTTCGGGGCGTTCAGCGCCGGAAAATCGTCCTTCGCCAGCGCTTTGCTAGGCGAAGCCGTGTTGCCCGTATCGCCGCATCCGACCACCGCGGCGATCATCCGCGTGATGGCGCCCGCTGGAGGCCAGCGCCATAACACGGCCGCTGTCAAATTCAAGAGCGCCGAGGCGATCCGCGAAGACCTGGCCTATTCCTTCCAAGCTCTAGGTTTGGGAACTTGGTCGGAGACGGCCTGGCTAGAGGCGGTTCGGCGCTTGAAACCTGAAGACATTCCGGCGGCCGGTCGCGCTCACTACAGCTTCCTGAAAGCTGCGGCCGCCGGATGGACAGAGTCAGCCGGACGATTCGGCCAAGTGGAGGTCGTGGAGGCGGAGATGTTCCGCAGCTACGCCGCAAACGAGAAGAAGGCTTGCTTCGTGGCCGAAATCGACTTTTACTACAGTTGTTCATTAACCGAACAAGGAATCGTGCTGGTGGACACCCCAGGGGCGGATTCCATCCATGCCCGTCATACGGGAGTGACTTTCCAATATATGAAGGACTCCGATGCGATTATCTTCGTGACCTACTACAATCACGCGTTTTCGCGAGCCGACAAGCAGCTGTTAAGCCAGTTGGGACGGATGAAAGGCAGCTTTGCCCTGGATAAAATGTTCTTCGTTGTTAACGCCGCCGATCTTGCGGCTTCGGACGATGAACTCACCGCCGTCGTGGAGCATGTACGGGAGGGTCTCCGCACGGCAGGGATCCAGCAACCTAACGTGTTTGCCGTATCCAGTATGCGAGCCATGGCCGCAGTTCAGGGGAACGTTGCGAACGACCCGGGCTTCACCCTCTTCCGACAGCGGTTCTCCGCTTTTCTGGAACAGGATCTGGGGAATCTGGCCGTATCTTCCGCTGCTGCAATGGTGAAGCAGATGCACGAACGGTTATTCAAATGGACGGAAGCCGCCGGGCACAACGCAGAAAATGCAGAGCAGCGGCTCACCGCCTTACGTGGACGCCGAGATGCCTTCGAACAGGCGGTCGCCGAGTTTGTTCAGGTCGATATCGGCAGGGAGTGGGCCCAGGAGAATTCCGAGTTGCTGTTCCACGTCGTGCAGCGCGTTCGGCTGCAGGCGTTGGAGCTGTTCGCCGAATTTTTCCACCCTTCGCTGCTGCAGGAGCACAACGGTCCGCTGAAACGTAACTTTACCGTCGCCATGCGCGGTTGGTTGGATCAAATTTCGGGTGAATTGGAGCGCGAACTGCTTGCCACGACCCTGCGCCTGGAGCGAAAAGCAGAGGCGTTGCTCCGCCGCGAAGCGGAAGCTTGGTGCCGTCGGCATGAGGCGGCGCTGGAAATGCCGCTTAGCTATACGGAGGGCGAAACGAGCTGGAATACGCCGACGATACCCGAAGGTTTGCTCGACGGCGGAACGTTGGAACCAGAGACGTATTGGCCCATCTTCAAAAATCCGAAAACATTTTTTGAAGGAGGCGGCCGCTTGCAGTTGCGGGCTAAGCTCGAAGATCCACTGCTTGCCAAGTTGAAGAAGATCGTTGAGGGGATGGAGACGAACTTCCGGGAGCATTACGAACAAGAAATCGCATTACGGAAGGCACAAACCGCCGAAACGTTCCGCGGCCTGTGGTCGGAATGGGAGCAAAGCATTCAAGGTTCCAAAGCTTCGCCGGAGGAGTTGTCGCATTGGAAAAGCATCCTTGCTCAAATCGGGCGGGATGTGGAGGAAATGGAAGCTTTTTATGAAAGATAAGCCGGTTTAACCGGCGATAGAGGCCTAATATTCCAAATTTAAGGGATATTAGGCTTTTCTTCGCTTTGCCGCGGGAAAATCCGAATGATAAACTGCAAAGAGCTATAGCCATGAAAGCGCATGCTTCCAGGCTGTGACAGGTTTCGCGGCGTTCAGACAGATCCCTCTGTTATTTCATCCAAGACGTCCGGAATCGTTGGTTTATGACGGTTGATCAAGTTAATTCCAACTAACGGGTGTAGGAGGAGTGACATGGAGGTTCTCAGGCAACTTCGGGGATATTACCAGGCAAAGTTGAATTACTTGGTGTTGTCGATTTTATGTTTGGCGGCAGCTACCGGACTGGGCTTAGTTTATCCAATGCTGCTGCGCAAGCTGATCGACGATGTGATTCGGCCGGGAAATTACGGGGAAGTGGTGTGGATTGCCGCCATGGCGGTTTCCGTCGTGGCCGTCAAGGCGCTGCTGCAGTTCCTGCACGGATTCTTCGGCGGAAGATTGGGGAATTATCTCGCTTACCGACTACGTAACGCCTGCTACGAAAAACTACAATTTCTATCGTTCCGCTATTACGACACAGCGAAAACCGGGGATTTAATGTCCCGATTAACGGGGGATTTGGAAGCGATCCGCAACTTCGTCGGGTTTGGCTTCGCCCAGTTGCTTAATCTCGTCCTGATGGTGACCTTCGGATCGGCGGTAATGTTGTCCATTCACTGGCAGTTGACCTTACTGACGATGATCACGATTCCATTCTTAGCCGGTGTGGCGCTCAAATTCGAGTCGAAAATTCATCCGGCATTCCAGGAAATGCGCCAGGCACTCAGTTCCTTGACGACTGCAGTACAGGAGAACGTAACCGGGGTGCGCACCGTCAAATCGTTCGCCCGGGAGCCGCATGAGGTGGAGAAGTTCTCGCATCGGAACGAGCGATATAAGGATAACCAGATCTTTGCGGCTACCTTGTGGAGCAAATTCTTTCCGGTGATGGAGTTGCTGGCTTCGATTAGCGTTGCGGTTCTTCTGGCGGCCGGCGGCACATTGGTGATCAAGGAGCAGCTGACGCTCGGCGATTTAGTCGCCTTCTTTAGTTTGATCTGGTTTATCATCGGCCCGATGTGGGGCCTAGGCTTCCATATTAACAACTATACGCAATCGAAGGCATCCGGGGAACGAGTGCTGGAAATTTTGAATCAACCGATTGACGTCAAGGACGAAGCGCGGGCCGTAGAGCTCGATCCGGAGCAGGTTCGCGGCGATGTCCAGTTCGATCGGGTCACCTTCGCATACGGAAACAAAATGCCGGCTGTCGTCGACATCGAGTTTCATGCCTCACCTGGTTCGGTCATCGGCTTTCTCGGCGGCACCGGGTCCGGCAAATCAACGATCATCCAGCTGTTGATGCGTGCTTATGACGTCAACAAAGGCCATATCCGCCTGGACGGCAAAGACATTCGAGAGATCAACGTGCGCAGCTTGCGAAGCCAAATCGCCACCGTGTTCCAAGAGACATTTCTATTCTCATCGACCATTAAAGGGAATATCGCGTACGGCATGAACAATGTATCCATGGAGCAAATCATTCGCGTTGCCCAATTGGCGAAGGCGCACGATTTTATCATGGAGCTGCCGGACGGGTACGATACCGTAGTGGGTGAGCGAGGACTCGGATTGTCGGGCGGGCAGAAGCAACGGATCGCGATCGCCCGCGCTTTGCTCAAAAATCCGAAAATCCTCATTTTGGACGATGCCACCAGCGCGGTGGACATGGAGACCGAGCAGGAGATCCAATCGGGCTTTCAAGAAGTCATGCGGGGGCGAACGACATTTATCATCGCACACCGAATCTCTTCTCTGCGCCACGCGGACGAAATTCTCGTCTTGAATGAAGGAAGGGTTGTGCAACGCGGCAAACATGAGCAACTGATTGAGGTTCCCGGTCCGTACCGGGATGTGTACCGAATCCAATACGCGGACCATCTGGATGGAGCGGCCCGGCGTGAACGGGAAGGTGACGTATGAATACGCAAACGGTAACCGGGCGGAAGCCTCAAGGGAAAGAATCAGCCCGCGGAAAAATCGAGGAACGCTTCGTTTACCAGGATGACGAGGTGATTGACAAGGCTTTTGATTGGCAGCAATTCCGCCGGCTTTTTGCCTATATGATCCCTTACGCCAAACAGATGTTGCCTTTGATTGTCCTGATGACGGTGCTAGGTACAGTAACGAAGCTGGCCGTGCCCTATTTGACGAGTCTAGCCATCGACCGGGCGATCGCGCCGGAGAACGGCCAAACCAGCTTAACGTTGCTGTACGGCATCACCGTCGCCGTCCTCATCCTATACCTGATTCAGTGGGTTTCCGGCGTATACCGGATTAAATACACGAACATTATTGGACAGAAGGTCATTTATGACCTGCGCGCCGATTTGTTTAAGCATATCCAGAAGCTTTCCTTCAACTTCTTCGACAAGCGTCCGGCCGGCTCGGTGCTAGTGCGGGTGACCAATGACGTTAATTCCCTGCAGGAGTTGTTCACCAACGGGGTCGTTAACCTGATGATCGACTGCGTGCAGTTGGCCGGGATTGTCGTGATTTTATTGCTGATCAATTGGAAACTGGGACTTGCGGTGATGATCACCGTGCCGATCATGTTCCTGATCTCCACCAAACTGCGGCAAAAAATCCGGATGGCCTGGCAGGAAGTTCGCATGAAGAACTCGCGGATCAACTCCCATTTGAATGAATCGATTCAAGGGATTCGCGTCACCCAAGCCTACACCCAAGAACGGGAGAACATGCGTTACTTCGATTCGATGAACCTGAGCAGCAAGAAGTCGTGGGACAAAGCGTCGGCCATGAATCAGGGTTTTGGTCCTTTAATCGAAATTACCGGGGGCATCGGCACGTTCGTGCTGTTTATGTTGGGCGTTTACCTCATTCAGACCGGAGAACTGACGATTGGCCTGCTGGTGGCGTTTAGCAACTATGTGGGGAACTTCTGGGATCCGATCAATCGCCTGGGACAAATGTACAACCAACTGCTGGTGGCGATGGCTTCCTCTGAACGGATCTTCGAATTTATCGACGAGGAGCCGAATATCGCGGATCAGCCAGGAGCTAAGCCGCTCCCGGCGATTACGGGAGGGATTCGCTTTAATCAGGTCGTGTTTGAATATGAAAAAGGGCGCCCAGCCTTGAAAGGCATCGACTTGGACGTTCGTCCCGGCCAATCGATCGCGCTTGTCGGCCATACGGGTTCGGGAAAAAGCACGATCATCAACCTGCTCAGCCGTTTCTACGACCCGAGCCGCGGTTCGGTGGTGATCGACGGTCATGATATTCGCGAGGTCACCGTCCAGAGCCTTCGCAGCCAAATCGGAGTTGTACTGCAGGATACGTTTATTTTCTCAGGAACGATTCGGGACAATATTCGTTTCGGTCGCTTGGACGCGACGGATGAGGAAGTAGAGGCTGCGGCCAGAGCGGTGGACGCCCATGATTTTATCATGAAGCTACCGTCCGGCTACAATACGGAGGTGGAGGAACGCGGCAACGTGCTCTCGATGGGGCAACGTCAGCTATTGTCATTTGCCCGTGCGCTGCTGGCGAATCCGCGGATTCTGATCCTCGACGAGGCGACAGCAAGCATTGATACGGAGACCGAGCTGAAGATCCAGGACGCGTTAAAGGTGCTCCTCAAGGGGAGGACGTCTTTTATCGTCGCCCATAGGCTATCTACCATCCGCAATGCCGACAAGATCATCGTCTTGGACCATGGTCAGATTAAAGAATCAGGTACGCACAGGGAACTGATGGAACAAAAGGGAATCTATTACGGCTTGGTCGAAGCCCAATTTCGGTTTTTGTAACTTTTTATCGAAAAATATGTGCATTTTTAATTAGAACTATTGCAATCTTGGACATAAAACCGGAAAATAGAATTGGATTAGGAATCGGCAAATTTATTGAAGGTGGTTTGGTCCAATTGAGTATTGAGGCGTTAGCTCCGGCTCTGGTCATTCGCAACGGTTGTTGCGACGATGTTCAACACATGCTTCCTTTAATGCGTCAGTTGCGTTATCCGATGACGGCAAGTGTGTTGAAGGAACGTCTAGCAATGCTGGAAGGTCAGTTACTGCTAGGCAATCTGGTTGCGGAACTCGACGGTGTGGTCGTAGGGACAGCTTTTCTCAAGCAGCATCAGACGCATGATATGATTAAACCGGTCACCCGGATTACAGCTTTGGTCGTTGAAGAGAAACACCGTGGTACAGGGATCGGGAGACGGTTGATCATGGAGGCGGAGAAGTGGGCCATCGAACGTGGTAGCACGGATCTGGTTCTTTCTACAGCCCGAGAGAATCATCTGTCCGCGAAAATGTTTTATGAGCATTGCGGCTTCAGCTGCACCGGTTACCGGATGAATAAGCCGTTAAGCTAAACCTAAATATAACTTAAATCAGTAGACAAACTGCGATTCAGGCTCCGTCCTTTTTTAGGACGGGGCTTTTTTGTGCTTGCGTGGGAGAATGAGAAGGGAATGTAAAATATTTTAACATTTCTTTTTTTGTATTGGGTAGGATACCGTAGTTTTTTGTAGTCAATAGGTTAAATTCATTCTCAAATGTCACGAATACTAACATATATGAAGCGGATGATATCTATTGTGTTATGTATTATGACATATAGTTAACAGTGACCGGGGTTCAACCCTAGGAAAATGTCCATTTTAGGAGGATGCGTATGAAGGGCAAAAAAAGCTATGTTTGGCTTGTCAGCACTTTTCTAATCATGGGGTTACTCTCGGCATGCAATTCGTCCGGCAACACTTCGAAACCTGCGGATGGCAATGCCGCCGCAGCCGGAGGCGAACTGACGGTCATCAAGATTGCTTCGCAATCCCCGTTATCCGGGGGCTCGGCGATTCAAGGGGAATCGATTAAGCTCGGAGGGCAGATGGCGCTGGAGGAGCGTCAAACGGAATTTAAGGAATTGGGATTTAACTTGCAATTCGTGCCTTACGACGATCAAGGCGATTCAAAGAAAGGTGTCGCCAACTCCGAACTGATCGGCGCCGACCAAGCGGTATTGGCGGTACTGGGACATCTAAACTCGGGGGTATCGATTCCAAGCTCGGTCGTATACGAGAAATACGGGATTCCGATGGTCTCCCCGGCCAGCACGGCAACCGACTTCACCGACCGGAAGCTGAAAGCGGCCAACCGGATCGTTGCCCGCGACGATTTCCAGGGACCGGCGGGCGCCGAATATGCCGTGAAAACCGTGGGAGCGAAAAATATATTCGTCATCCAGGATAAAACGGCTTATGGGCAGGGGCTGGCCGACGCTTTCCGCAGCGCAGCCGAAGAGCTGGGGGCGACCATCGCCGGTTACGAGGGCATTACGGTTGGGGAGAAGGATTTTAACGGCGTACTGAACCAGGTGCTCAGCAAGAAGCCGGATTTTATTTTCTTCGGCGGGATGTATGCGGAGGCGGGACTGATCGTCAAACAGGCGCGCGAGAAAGGCATCACGGTGCCGATCATGGGCGGAGACGCGCTGGATTCCTCGGGCATGGTCGACATCGCCGGCGACAAGCTGACGGAAGTTGCCTACAGCTCCGTGTCTACGGACGTCACGAAATCCAACAAGGAATGGGCGGATAAGTATAAAGCCAAGTTCGGCAAATCCGTCGAGAACTACTCCGCTTATGCCTATGATTCGATGAATGTCATCTTAAACGCGGTGGAAAAAGCGATCGAGGGCAATGGCGGCAAGCTTCCGACTCGCGAACAGGTCCGTGATGCGGTCCGAGCTACGACCGACTTCGAGGGTATCGCCACGAAAGTCAGCTTTGACGACAAAGGCGATAATGAATACGCCAAGGTCTTCATTTATAAATTCGATTCGCCAACCTACCCTGGCACGATGGTTTCGGAGATCGAACAGCCGAAGTAATGAACTCTCGGCAATAACGCAGAAGGGATAAGGACTTATGGATATGATCCTGCAAACACTCCCTCAAGTATTGGTGGACGGATTAACTTTGGGTGCCGTCTACGCGGTGGTGGCCATCGGTTACACGATGGTCTACGGCATTCTCGAATTCATTAATTTCGCGCATGGAGAAATATTTATGACCGGCGCGTTCGTAGGCACCGCAGCCTTGCTGACGATGAACTCGGCAGGTTGGCTGACCGGGCTGCCTGCCGGACTCGCCTACTTCCTCATTCTGGCGACGGCGATGCTGTCAACCGGGATGCTGGGGATCGGGATCGAGCGGGTGGCCTATCGGCCGCTCCGCCGAGCTCCGAAGCTGATCTCGCTGATCTCGGCGATCGGAGTGTCCTTCCTGCTGCAGGATATCGTACGGTTTATCGCGGATATCCGTACCGGGAATTTTATCGTTACCGGCATCTCGTTGTACGGCGATAACCTGAAGCTCGGTGCTTCATCCTTATGGAGCGGGTTTGACGACGCATTTCTTAAGACGAATACGATCATCGTTGTGACGGTGGCTGTCGTACTCATGGTGGGTCTCGACTTTTTCGTGAACCGCACCAAATGGGGAACCGCCATGCGGGCCGTAGCCCAGGATCGGGAAACGGCGTCGTTGATGTCGATTAACGTGAATAAAGTGATTGCTTTGACTTTCTTTATTGGGTCGGCGCTAGGCGGCGGGACCGGCGTCCTGTTCGCCCAGCAGTATGGAACCATCGACCCGTATATCGGGTTTATCTTAGGGATGAAAGCCTTCACCGCTGCGGTCCTCGGCGGCATTGGCAACATCCGGGGCGCCATGTTCGGCGGGTTGTTCATCGGCGTATTGGAGATGTTCTCCTCAGCCAACCTGTCGGCCATAACGGGGGGCGCGTTAGGCGGGGAATATAAAGACGTCGTCGCTTTTCTGATCCTAATCGCGGTGCTGATTTTCAAGCCGGAGGGCTTATTCGGCAAGGCCGTGAAAGAGAAGGTGTAGGTGATCTGCCATGAATCAACTGAAGCTCTGGTTGGGGCGAAGCCCATTCGCACAAGCTTTGTTATTAACGTTGTTTATCTTGGTCGCGGCAGCTGGTGTGTATTTCTCGGATAAGTCGGTCATCTCCTTTCTGCTCTTACTTGGCTCCTTGCTACTCTTGTATTTAACGACCTTCCGAACCTCGATCAAATGGGGGATCGGAGCGGTGCTGCTGCTTGCGGTGATCCCGTTTGCTACTTCGGGTGGTCCGGCCCATCAGTCGTACATGGAGGTGGCCACGCAGTGCGGCATTTACATCGCCATGGCGCTAGGTCTTAACATCGTGGTCGGATTCGCCGGACTGCTTGACCTCGGTTTCGTTGCCTTCTTTGCGGTAGGGGCTTATACGTACGCCATCTTTGCCACACCGCAGGCGAACGAATTTATCTCCGGTCACTGGTTTCCGCTGCCTGGGGGCGCGTTTTGGATCTTTATCGTGCTTGGCGGGTTTATGGCTGCATTGTTCGGGCTCTTACTCGGTTTGCCGGTACTTCGGGTCAAGGGCGACTATTTGGCCATCGTCACGTTGGGGTTCGGAGAAATCATCCGCATCATCTTTAACAATCTGGATAAACCGGTGAACATCACGAACGGGGCGATGGGGTTGTCTTCGATTCGGCCTCCGAGCTTGTTTGGCCTCTCCTTCACGTTTCCGAACCAGTTTTATTTCATCGTTATTTTTATTCTGGCAATCGTCATTTTTAGCGTCAAACGCTTGGAGTATTCCCGGCTTGGACGGGCATGGAAGGCGATACGGGAGAACGAGATCGCCGCGCAATCGATGGGTATCCCGCTCATTCGAACCAAATTGACCGCTTTTGCCATCGGTGCTTCATTTTCAGGCATGATGGGGGTGGTTTTTGCCGCGAAGCAAACGTTTATCGATCCGACCAGCTTTACATTGCTCGAATCGATTACGATTCTGGTCATGGTGCTGCTTGGCGGGATGGGCAGCGTACCCGGCGTCATTCTCGGCGCGGCTTTGGTGACGATCCTGAATCTGCAGGTGCTCACCGAGCTTACCAATTGGCTAAATCAGTTGACTCTGCAGGGAATCATTCATATCCCTAACTCGATCTCGCCGTCCAAGATGCAGCGACTCATCTTTGGAGCGATCCTGGTGCTCGTTGCTATCTTCAGACCCAATGGCCTGATCACGGCCAAGAACAAGAAGGTGGATGCCGAGCGGCTTAAGGAGCAGCGTTTGGGCAAAGCATTATCCGTCTTGCCGCCGGCGAAACAACAAAGCGGAGGTGTAGGTCAATGACGATTCTGAAGGTCAATAAGCTGGTCAAACGCTTCGGCGGATTAACGGCGGTTGGAGGCGTTGACTTTGCGTTCCCGCGCGGCAAAATTTCCGCTGTGATCGGTCCTAACGGGGCCGGGAAAACGACGTTTTTTAACCTGATTACCGGCATTTATACTCCGGACGAAGGTGTGATTGAACTGGATGGAACGTCCATCGTTGGCGTCAAACCCCATCAGATCGTGAGCCTGGGAATTGCCCGGACGTTCCAGAACATTCGCCTGTTCGGCAGCATGACCGTGCTGGAAAACGTCATGGTGGGCATGCACATCCATCTGAGGACGGGGATCATCGGCACGCTGCTCTCGCTGCCGGCTGCCCGACATGAGGAGGAGTTGGTGCATCGGGAGGCATACCGTTTATTGGAGTTCGTCGGTTTGCAAGCGTTGTTGAACGAACAAGCGTCCAACCTGCCTTACGGCGCTCAGCGGCGGCTCGAGATCGCCCGGGCGCTGGCGGCGAAGCCTAAGGTGCTGCTGCTGGACGAACCGGCAGCCGGGATGAATCCGCGCGAGACGACTGAATTGATCGGCTTGATTCGGCGAATTCAGAAGGAAACCGGAATGACCATCATCCTGATCGAGCATGACATGAAGCTCGTGATGGAGTTATCCGAGCACATTCTTGTCCTGGATTACGGGACGAAAATTGCAGAAGGCGGACCTGACCATATCCGTGCACATCCGAAAGTGATTGAAGCGTACCTGGGCAAAAGCGCTGTCCAAGGAGAAGCGGTTCGGCTTGAGGTGATTTCATGAGTTTGCTGGAGCTGCGAGAGGTACACGCGTATTACGGAGCGATTGAAGCGCTTAAAGGAGTTACCCTGACCGTGGAGGCCGGGGAGATCGTGTCGCTGATCGGTTCGAATGGGGCCGGGAAGTCCACTACGCTTAAGGCGATTTGCGGACAGGTGAACATGACCGGCACCATCCGCTTCAACGACACCGAAATGTCAAACTTACCTCCGCACCGGGCGGCGTTGGAAGGGATCGCGCATGTGCCGGAAGGACGACGGATCTTCCCGCGGTTGACGGTGAAGGAAAATTTGGAGATGGGTGCTTTTTCGGTGAGCGACAAAAAGAAGATTAAGCAGCGGATGGAGAGGGTGTTCGACCATTTTCCGCGGCTGCGGGAACGGTTGGCGCAAACGGGCGGAACGATGAGCGGAGGGGAGCAGCAAATGCTGGCCATCGGTCGGGCGATGATGATGCAGCCGAAAATACTGCTGCTGGACGAACCCTCGATGGGGCTCGCGCCGATTATCGTTGAGCAAATTTTCGAAATTATTCAACAGCTGAACCGTGAGGGGATGACCGTGCTGCTTGTGGAGCAAAATGCCTATCAAGCCTTGCAAATTGCTCACCGCGGCTACGTGATGCAAACCGGTGAAATCTTGATGGAAGACGCGGCTGATTTGCTGCTCGCCAACGAGCAGGTCAAGGAAGCTTATTTAGCTTAGCGGAAGCCTCCTTAAAGGGACTCCAATCGTAGGATAGGCCTAGGCCTATCCTTTTTTATGGGATAATATACAGATATGACCATTCATCATGACGCCGGCAAACCGTTCAATTATTTGCGGATGAAATGGAGAAGGTGGGTAAAACCGTAAAGCTTGTGGTGTACCCGAATGGTCAGCATGGATTAGAGGATAAGTACATCGAGCAGAGAAATCAAGAAATCGTGCAATGGCTGCAGCAATATGGTGCGCCAAAACCTTTTATCGTTGAATAATTGTCCGACTCAAAACAATTTAGCGCCACAAACTCACCTTATCCGCCTGAAAATCACGACCAACAGCAGAATAGGGTGATTTTAAAATAGCGCTATTCCCACCAAATAAGGTGAAAACATAGCGCTATTTGGTCATGCTCAATCCGACAGTGGTTAATCAAAATTAATTCGCCGCATAATACCGGCTTTGCTCATACGCCACTGCGGACCGACGTGAATAGCAGTATAACTCGCGGTAGGTTTCAAGGCGTCCGCGGAATTCGAGTTGGAGCTGCGAGCAACCGCAGAGATCGGACGGGGTAGTTAATCCTGCGGATTTATCCAGCAGTTTGACCCCGGCTTCTTGAAACACCCGGCTGACGAACTGAGAGCAGAAGTAGGAGTTCTCTCCGCCAAGTTCCATGTTTAAGATCACGCCCAACAGGCCTATGAAGTTATATTTATACAGTTCACCGTTGTCCTCAAAAGTTTTTACGAAATTTCTCATGCGCATGTAGTTCTCCGCACTAACCTTGCAGCTATACACGGCGCAGGTCGCCTTTTCGAATACCCCGCAGTGAATGTCTTCCTTGACGAAGCCGCCGAAGATCGGAATCACGGGGTGTTTGCGCCCGAAGCTATACACTTCTCGCAGCTCAGGATCAAAGGCGACGGAGGCATGATTGTAAGGAGCGCGGGTATATAATCCGATCGCTTTAGCGACCAATGTCTTTGGATTGCTTAATAGAATATAGATTTTCATCTCATTGTTCATAAATTCGACCACCATTTAGAGTTGATGATAGTTCTTTAGGATAATATCATGGTACTTGTTTTATGGGAATCCCAAAATGGACCGAAGACGGAAAACAAACTGGACTAAGGTCTTGGATCCTTCCATCAGCTCGAAATGATCCGCAATTTACTTTTGTGGACCGATACGATAAAATCGGGGGGAAATCAGGGTATAGAAGAGGATGGTCCATCGATGTATAAGTTGATATTGGCCGATGACGAAGAGGACGTACGGGAGGGCTTGCTGAGCCTGATCGACTGGGAAAGTCTCGGTTATACCGTCATGGAGACGGCAGAGAACGGCAAGGAAGCGGCCGAGCTGGTGGAGAAGCATGCGCCGGACGTTGTGGTAACAGATATACAAATGCCGTTCATGAACGGCTTGCAGCTCTCCGAGTGGATTCGTGAACAATACCCGGCCACGAAGATCATTATTTTGACCGGATACGAGGAGTTTGAATATGCGCAGAAAGCCATTCGACTGGGCATCGACGAATATGTGTTGAAACCGTTTTCGGCGGGAGAATTGGCCGAGATTTTAACGAAGGTGAAAATGCAGATAGATGAAGAGGTGGCCGCGAAGGAAAACGTGCAGCTACTGACGGAGCATTACCGTAAAAATCTGCCAATCCTGCAGAGCCTGTTTTTGTCTTCCCTGGTGTCTCGCCGGTTGCAGGAAACAGAGATCCATGAGAAATGCGAGCATTATGACCTGGATCTGAGCGGCGAACGTTATCAAGTCTCCGTGATCCGAATCGATTCTACGGCGGTCCGTCGGGAATCATCTGGGAGCGGCGAACCCGGGAATCGGCAGGCGTCGGTCTCCTTGAAGGATACAAACGATACGCAGTTACAGCTGTTTGCCATATATAACATTGCCGAGGAGATGGTCCGGCTTCATTCCGGAGACCGGGCATTTATCCATCATGATGAGGTTGTGGTGCTCAGCATAGCAGAGCCTAGCATGGAGGATCAACTCGCAGACCGAACACTACAGTTATTGGAAGAAATCCGTTTTAGCGTGGAGCGTTTCCTTAAACTAACGGTGACGATTGGCGCCGGCTCTGAGGTGGAGCAACTGAGTGAACTCGCCGGCTCTTATGAAGAGGCCGTCAAAGCGCTGGATTACCGCGTGATTCTCGGTGGCAATAAAGTGATCTGGATCGAGGACGTGGAATCACGGCAGTACGTTCCGTTATCTATGGACGAGCTAAGGGAGAAAGAGTTGGTCCGCTGCCTGAAGGTTGGCAGCGACCAAGAGTTGACTGACTTATTGGAAGAACTGTTCTCGGCTTTAGCTGATAGTAAGGCGTCTTATCAGGATTTTCAGGTGTATTTGCTGGAAATGTTGACCTCGGTGATCAAGGTCGCCAAGGACATACACGTTGACCTCGACAAATTATTTGGTGAGGGAGCCGGATTTCTAGGTCAGTTCATCAAGTTCTCGCATGCGGAAGAAGCTAAGACCTGGTTCCTGGATGTCTGTATGAAGCTGAAGCATTCCATCGCCTCCGATCGGCAATCGAGCTACAACAAGTTGGTAGATGAAGCAAAGGATTACATCATGACGCATTACGGGGACAATGACATCTCCATCGCCAGAGTATGCCAGCATCTGCATATCAGTACCGGATACTTCAGCAACATTTTCAAGAAGGAGACGAAAACGACCTTCGTCAATTATTTGATGGGCGTGCGGATGGATGCGGCACAGGACCTGCTGGCTACAACAGACTTGAAAGCATTTGAAATCGCCGAACGCGTTGGGTTTGCCGATCCCAACTATTTCAGTTTTTGCTTCCGTAAGAAATACGGCATTTCTCCCAAAGAATATCGCACTGGAGCTAGAAGCTCATGAGATTGTGGCGTTCCGTCAAACGAATGGCTCAAGGTTTCCATGTGCGCAACATTCAAGTACTGATATCCTTGTCATCGATTGCCGTTACGGTACTTGCGGTCGTATTGGTCAGCACCTTGCTGTTCAACCGCTTCTCCCAAGCTGCGGAAGAGAATGCCTATTTAAGCTTAGAGCAAATCATTGAACAGGTTCATTCCAACCTGGAGCTATATGTTAGCGGAATGCAGGATATTTTTGACCTTGTGGAGCAAAAAATTGCCGTAGTCCCCGATCTGCCCACCAACGATCAACTGGGGGAGCAACTGGAGACCGTGCTCAGTACGCGCGAGGATCTGGTTTCGATGGCGTTGTTTACGGAGGACGGGAAGCTGGTGCGTAACATGCCGTCCATTCCGATGCGGCAAAATACACGGCTGCAGGAGCAGTTATGGTTCGAATCCGCAATGGAAAATCCGGGGGAACTGCAATTTACCCCGCCTCACATTCAGAACTTGTTTAAGTGGCAGTATCGCTGGGTCGTCTCGATGAGCAAAACCGTGACCTACCGGGACCAAGGGAAGCTGAAGCAAGGCGTGCTGGTCATTGACATCAACTTCCGTACCATTGATGAGCTTAGCGGTCGAATCAGCTTGGGCAAAAAAGGTTACGTGTACATTATCGACGAGGTAGGGAATATCGTCTACCATCCACAGCAACAGCTGATTTATGCAGGATTGAAGTACGAAAATCTGGAGCCGGTGCTGAATTATGCATACGGTCGTTATTTCGACGAGTCAGACGGGGAGCAGCGAATCATTACGATTCAGACGGTCAAACCGGCCGAGTGGAAAATCGTCGGGGTGGCCTACGCAGACGAGTTCTTGACGACAAAAAGGGAGGTCGGCGATTTCCTGTCCTGGTTCTTGCCCCTCGTAATCGCGATCATCCTGGTCATCAGCATTTATGTATCGGCCCGGATCTCCCAGCCGATTCGCAAGCTGGAGCGCTCCGTTCAAATGGTGGAACGCGGGGACTTCGGGACGAATGTCTATGTTAGCGGCGCTTATGAAGTCGAACAGCTGTCTAAGCGGTTCAATCTGATGCTGCGCCGGATTCGTGAGTTGATGGATCAAATCATCCAGGAACAGGAAGCCAAACGCAAAAGCGAGCTTGACGTGCTGCAGTCGCAGATCAATCCTCATTTCCTCTATAACACGTTGAACTCGGTCACAAGGCTGGCTGAGCTCGGACGAAACGAAGAGGTTGTTACGACGATAACGTCGCTGTCGCGGTTTTTCCGGATCAGCTTAAGCAAGGGGAACCACGTCATTAGCGTGCAGGACGAGTTGGAGCATGTGCGCCATTATTTGATCATCCAAACGATCCGGTTCAAGAACAAGTTTCGCTATGAGATTAGCGCAGATGAAGACGCATTGAAGTGCTCAACCTTAAAGCTGATCTTGCAACCGCTCGTCGAGAACGCGATCCATCACGGGATTGAAAAATCGGCCGAAGAGGGATTCATTCGGGTGGAGGCCCGTTTGGAAGGCGATAAGCTCGTCTTTCGTATCCGCGATAACGGAATCGGGATGTCTCCGGAAACGGTCGAGAAGCTCATTAGCGGGGCTATCCGAAGTGAAAGTGGGTCGGGCGTCGGTGTTCGTAACGTACAGGAGCGAATTACGCTCTATTATGGCGCGAGCTATGGACTTCATTTTGATAGCGAACCGGAAGAAGGGACAACGGTGACGATTACGATCCCGGCCGTGCGGCCGGAAAGTTCGGAAGAAGGAGGGAGGGAGTCATGAAGCGATTGCCGAAGTACGTGAATCTGGCTTGCCTGCTGTTATCCTCCATCCTGCTGATCGTTTTGCTGTCCTCCTGCGGCCGCTCCGGTGGAGGGGGAGACAACAAGCAGGTTATCGACGTGGACATGATCGTCAAGATGGATCGCGGCGATTACTGGAAGACAACTAAGCTGGGGGCGGAGGTTGCGGCCAAAGAGTATAACGTGCGGTTGAATTTCCTGGCGCCGGAGAACGAAAACGACGTCGAAGGGCAAATCCAGCTGATGGAGGGGGCGATTAAGCGGCGTCCCGATGCCATCATTTTGGCGGCTTCCGATTATGAAGCGTTGGGGCAGGTGACAGACCGAACATCCTATTACGACATTCCTGTCATTTCGATGGATTCGGAAGTGGCCTCGACCAAGGTGAAGACCTTCGTCGGTACCAATAACTACGAAGCCGGCCAGAAAGCCGCCGAACGGTTGGTTGAACTGACCGGACCGGAAAGCGAAATCGGAATCATGAATTTTGTCCAGGGCGCTCGAAACGCGAACCAACGGGAGGAAGGATTCCTGGACTACATCGCCCGGTTTCCCGGCGTGCATGTCGTCGATATTCAATACTGCGGTTCGGACGAGAAACTCGCTTATAACCTGACGGCCGATATGCTGAAGCGGTTCCCGGATCTGGACGGCATCGTGTCGCTCAGCGCCGAATCTTCGATTGGCGCAGGTCGGGCCGTCGATGAGCTCGGCTACGGCGGAAAAGTGAAAATGATCGCTTTTGATAATCCGCCGGAAATGCTTGAGCTGCTTCAGGAGGAGAAGGTGCAGGCGATGGTTGTACAGAACCCGTTTAACAACGGTTACATGGCCGTAGCCGCTGCCGTCCAGGCTGCCCGAGGCGAGAAGCTGCAGGATCGGATTCCAACGGATACGAAGCTGATCGACCTGAACAATATGCTGTGGCCGGAAAACCAGAAACTGCTGTTCCCGTTCGTGAAGTAGAGACAGCGGTAGACCGAGCCTTTCTTTCTCTAGTTGAAGTTCAAACGAGCAAACAGCAAGTGGGATCCGGATCGTCCGGACGGCTTGCTGTTTTGCCGTTTTGCTAACGTACCGAAGAAACGAACTATAAATTCTCAAAGGGACATCATCAGAATTTTGATAGAAACATCTTAGAATTTTGGATTCGCATTCCGTCGAAAACCATGCATAATGAAAACGTATCCAAGAGGATAACTCACAGAAATACATTTTTCAGGAGGTCAAAGATATGAAGAAGTTGACGACAGTCATGCTGGCCGCAGCAATGCTCGGTGCGACAATGGTAGGTTGCTCCAACGGCGGCGACAAAGAGAGCAGCGGAGGAAATGGAGGATCCACTCCAAGCGTAGGCGTGGCCATTTACAAATTTGACGATACGTTCATGACGGGCGTTCGGAACTCCATCGAGAAGAACGCGGACGGGATTGCAAAAGTGGATGTCGTAGACAGCCAAAACTCCCAACCGACCCAAAACGATAAAATCGACTTGTTCTTGACGAAGAAAACAAACGCGCTGATCGTTAACCCGGTTGACCGTACGGCGGCAGGCGTCATTATCGACAAAGCCCAAGCCAAAGATACGCCGGTTGTGTTCCTGAACCGCGAACCTTTGCCGGAAGATATGAAGAAATGGGATAAAGTTTACTACGTTGGTGCGAAAGCCGAAGAATCCGGTACGTTATCCGGACAAATCGTAGTTGACTACTGGAAAGCAAATCCGGAAGCGGACAAAAACGGCGACGGCGTATTGCAATACGTGATGCTGAAAGGCGAACCTGGACACCAAGATGCTGAGCTGCGTACGCAATATTCGATCCAAGCGATTGAAGAAGCTGGCATCAAAGTTGAAAAAGTAGCCGAAGACACCGCAATGTGGGACCGCGTAAAAGGCCAAGAGAAAATGGCGGCCTTCCTGGCTGCAAACGGCGACAAAATCGAAGCCGTGCTTGCAAACAATGATGACATGGCTCTCGGCGCAATCGAAGCTTTGAAAGCGGCCGGATACTTCACAGGCGACAAATACATGCCGGTTGTAGGGGTTGACGCCACGGCACCAGCACTTCAAGCGCTGGAACAAGGCACGATGCTGGGTACGGTATTGAATGACGCTGAAAACCAAGGGAAAGCAGCAGTTACTTTGGCTTCCTTGCTGGCAAAAGGCGAAGCGATCAGCAAAGACAGCGTTGGTTTCGAAATTACAGACAACCAATATGTTTGGATCCCTTACCAAAAAGTAACGAAGGATAACGCTGCTGACTTTAAATAAGAGCACGGCTAGCAGGTAATCAGCAGGACTTCTCAACATTCGCAAAGACTAAATGGGAGGTTCGATGCCGAAGGGTACGGACCTCCCGGTTTTTTCGCAGGGATAGGAATACCGGAGGAAATCATGCTGTGCCTCTAAAGCGAAAGAAATGATCAGGGGGCGAAAAACAATGTCTGAATTCATGCTCGAAATGAAGGGCATCACCAAGGAGTTTCCCGGCGTCAAAGCGCTGGATGGCGTAACGCTGCAGGTTAGACCTGGTACCGTTCATGCGCTGATGGGTGAAAACGGGGCCGGTAAATCAACGCTGATGAAATGCCTGTTCGGAATTTATAAGCCGGACGATGGCGAAATTGTGCTGAATGGTCAGAAAGCGGAAATTAACAATTCCAGCGATGCGCTGAAGCTCGGGGTTTCGATGATTCACCAGGAGCTGCATCCGGTACCTTTCCGCAATGTCATGGAAAATATATGGCTCGGACGTTTCCCTATGCAAGGATGGGGTCCTCTCCGCTTCGTTGACCATAAGAAGATGTACAAGGACACGGAAGAGCTGTTTAAACAGTTAGATATCGATTTAGACCCGGAAACGATTGTCGGTAAGCTGTCCGTTTCGAAGATCCAGTCGATCGAGATCGCCAAAGCGGTATCCTTCAACTCGCAGATTATCGTCATGGACGAACCAACCTCCTCTTTGACAAGCGTAGAGGTCGAGCATCTGTTCCGGATCATCAATGATTTGAAGAAACGCGGCGTGTCGATTATTTATATCTCGCACAAAATGGAGGAAATCCTGCGGATCTCCGACGATGTCACCATCATGCGCGACGGCAAGAAGATTGGCACGTGGCCGGCAGCGGAAATGACCACGGACCTCATTATCTCCAAGATGGTCGGCCGCGATTTAACGCAGCGGTTTCCAGACCGCCACAATGTGCCGAACGGCGTCATTTTAAAGGTGGATAAGCTGACGTCCAGCAACCCGAAATCGTTTAAGGATGTATCGTTTGAGCTGCGTAAAGGGGAAATCCTTGGCGTGGGCGGACTGGTCGGGGCACAGCGCACGGAATTGATCGAAGCGCTGTTCGGCCTCCGGGAAATTCAGTCGGGGACGATCTCGATCGGAGGCAAAGAGGTCAAGATTCGCAGTGCCGGCGAAGCCAAGAAGCACGGGTTAGCCCTACTCACGGAGGAACGCCGCACGACCGGTATTTTCCCGGTATTGTCCGTTCACGAAAATGGGGCGATCGCGAATATGTCCCGTTACGTGACGTCGTTCGGGCTCTTGAATGATCGCAAGAAAAAAGCCGAAGTCAACCAAATGGTTGAGAAGCTACGGACCAAAACGCCGTCCCCGAAGACGTTGATCATGAACCTTTCGGGCGGGAATCAGCAAAAGGTACTGCTTGCGCGCTGGCTTTTGACTGAGCCGGATATTCTGCTCTTAGACGAACCCACACGCGGGATTGACGTTGGGGCAAAATACGAGATTTACTCCATTATTGCGGATTTGGCACAGCAAGGCAAAAGCATCATCATGATTTCATCCGAGATGCCTGAACTGCTTGGGATGTCCGACCGTGTTATGGTAATGTCCGAAGGCCGTCTTACAGGGATTGTGGATGGAGACAAGGCTACGGAAGAAGAAATTATGCGTTTGGCTGCCCAGCACTAAGGTTAGAGAAGGAGGAGAAAATCATGAATACAAAGAAATTACAAAGTTTTGTTAGTGAAAATGCCATTTATATCGTTTTGGCTGTGCTATTAGTCGGCATCGCTGTCTATGAGCCTAGCTTTATCGGCTTGAATACGCTTCGCGATATTTTGATCCAGTCGTCGACACGGGTGATCATCGCCCTCGGCGTGGCCTTTATTCTCATCACGGGCGGTACTGACTTGTCCGCTGGCCGGATGGTTGGTTTGACGGCGGTCGTGTCTGCTTCCATGCTGCAAGAAGTAGATTATGCGCGTCGTTTCTTCCCCAATTTACCGGAGCTTCCGATGTTTATTCCGGTTCTGATCGCTATTGCAGTGGGTCTGCTCTTTGGTCTGATTAACGGGGTAATCGTTGCTAAATTCAAAGTTCCGCCGTTTATCGCTACATTGGGTACCATGGTTGCTATTTACGGAATCAACTCGCTGTACTTCGATACCGATCCTAACCAATCCCAGCCTATCGGCGGCCTGCGCGGCGATTTTACGAATCTGCTGGGTTCGGGGAGCATTGGGAAAGGTGATTTCTCCATTCCTTACATCGTCATTATCGCCATCGTCGTCTGCGCCATTGTTTGGGTGATGTTTAACAAAACACGTCTCGGTAAAAACATGTACGCGATTGGCGGCAATGAGCAAGCGGCTAAGGTGTCTGGGATCAACGTATCTAAAAACCTGATCCTCATTTATTCTATCGCAGGCGCTTTGTATGGCTTGGCAGGTGTGATGGAAGCCGCTAGAACCGGCGGCGCAACGAACAACTACGGGAACATGTACGAGCTTGACGCGATCGCTGCCTGCGTCGTCGGCGGGGTCTCCACTACAGGGGGTATCGGTACGGTTCCGGGCATCATGGCCGGGGTGCTGATCTTTACGGTTATCAACTACGGCTTGACCTTCGTTGGTGTAGGTCCTTACTGGCAACAAATCATCAAAGGTGCGATTATCGTTGCTGCCGTAGCATTCGATATGCGTAAATACGCAAGCAAGAAATAAGAAAAGGAATGGCAGGGGGAAGGGCGGCTCATGAGTCGCTCTTTTTCCATTTTTTAAGCAAGCAGAGGCCATCGAAATATGTTAAAATGTGACAAGAAACGGCAAAACGGGGCAAACGGCTGGGAGGAGCTATCCATCATGAAGAAATGGAGTACAAAAATCGGGATGTCCGGGCTGCTGGTTGCGGCTTTGGCATTGGCTTTGACGACGGCGCAAGGAGGCGGATTGGGAACGGACACTGCGCATGCAGCTGCTGTATCTGGAGTTAAGTCGAAGTCGCTAGCAGCAGTCTATGCGCAAATCCAGACGCAAAACGCGTCCAAGGTGGTCGCGCTCGTGAACAAGGAGCGAAAGGACGCCGGGTTAAAACCGCTGATGGTGCATACCAACTTAACGAAGATGGCCAAGACCAAAGCCATCGACATGTTCAAAACCGGGTATTTTAGCCATACGTCACCGAACTACGGCTCCCCCTTCGATATGATGGACTCATCCAACATCACGTATCTCTATGCCGGCGAGAACATCGGCAAAGGCCAGCGTTCCGCCGAGGAAGTGGTCAAGGATTGGATGGACAGCCCTGGCCATAAGGCGAATATCCTCAATCCCAAATACAAGCTGATCGGCGTCGGGTATTATAATGGGTATTGGGTGCAGGAGTTTATCGGGAAATGAGTGCTCGCGTCTTCATGCGAGCATGAAAATATAGAGGAGCCTGGCGTGTTGCCGGGCTCTTTGTTGTAGTTTAGCGGAGTCAGCGGAAGCGAATAACAAGCACGGGCCGCTCTTGTCCGCCGCTTGTCCAACGATGGGGTGGAGCTGTGAGGTAGCACGTGTCACATCCGCGAGCTGGAAATAGGAGGGGGCCTTGGCGATTCAGTGTACATGATTCGCTGGGCTCGGAAAAGCGAAAAGTGTGTTTGAGTAGGCGAACGGACCAACGTAGAGTGATTCAACGGGATAGAGGTGTTTTTAACGGACCTGAGAGACGTTATTTGGCTAGAAGCACAAGGCTAAGAACTCTAACGGACCGAGAAGACCTTATTTGCTCCCAATTGGCCGTAGTAGCCTCATTTTGAGGCGAATAACGGCTTCTGGGTCCGTTAAACTGGGAAATAACCGGGAAATGTTTAAATAACGCCTCTACGGTCCGTTAGCGCAAGAGAGCGGAGTCGCGTACGGCGATGGCAAAGACCAGGGTAGAGTAATTGAGTAATAGCCCGGTGAATTAACGATAAGATTCACCGGGCCTCCTACTCCCCCCCTTCACGGATTGGGGGGATTTGAAAGGAGATAAAGAGCGCAAAAGGCCAGAGGGTGAAATGATTTTGAAGAAACTAAAAGCTTTCTGAAAGAAAGCTACTTCGGAAGGAGAGGCTGTGGTCGCCTTTGAGAGCGGATTTCTACCCCTTATGAATTTACACAATCAAGAAATCCGCGAACAACAGCGATCGTAAGAACATTTCACCCGGCGGGCTCCAAGGCTCGTTTGATCAATCTTTCAAGTCTGATCGCCTAATCCGAAATATTTTCATGAAACCTCCTGAATTCTGCAGCGTAAACATATGCATAATCTGATATTTCAATCGGGAGGAATAAACAAATGTCTATGTTTAAGAGATTACGCGATTTGACGATGTCCAATATCAACGCTTTGATCGACAAAGCGGAAGATCCGATTAAGTTGACCGACCAATATATCCGCGATATGCAAGAAGATCTTGAAGACGCAGAGAAGGCGGTTGCCGCTCAGATTGCCATTGAGAAGAAGTTCAAGGGACTGTACGAAGAACAGGAAGCTTTGGTCGAACGTCGCACACAACAGGCGCACCAAGCGGCCCAAGCGCAAAACGTTGATCTGGCTCGCCGCGCTTTGGAAGAGAAGAAAGCGGCTGAAACGAAAATGGCGGAATACAAGACCAGCTATGACCAGAATAAAGCAGCGGCCGACAATCTTCGGGGTAAGCTTGAGGAAATGCGCAAGCAACTGACGGAGATGAGGAACAAACGCGAAACGCTCGTAGCCCGCTACAATGCGGCGAAAGCGCAGAACGAAATCAACAAGACGATGTCCGGGTTTAATGCGGATTCCGCATCAAGCGGTCTGAAACGTATGGAAGAGAAAATGCTGCAGATGGAAGCCCAAGCTGAAGCAAGCAATGAACTTAGCTCCAAGGGCAAGTCTCTGGACGAAGAATTTGAAGGCTTGAACAAGGACGCTGCAGTGGAAGCGGAATTGGCCGAGTTGATGAAGCAATACGAGGATAAAAAATAGGCGAATCGAACCTAAAGTGAGGCTAGACCGAACATGAGCGTATGGAAAAGAATCGGTAACCTGTTTGCCAAACCGGCACCGCCGATGACAGAGAAGAGCATGCTTGCACTAGCTCCCGGTGACATCTGCGAGGTATCGCTCGTCTCCTACGAAGTGACCGGACGAGTGGGCAATCGCGGCCGTAATGCCGTCGTACTGACGCTACAGGACGGCAGCCGCATCAGTTATCTGCTGGTGGAGGAGCGCGAGACGCTGCAGTATCAGTGGTATCAGCCGATTGACGGAAGGTTGGACGATCCAACCGAAGTACCGTCTCAAATGGAGCTGGACGGAACGGAGTATTTTTTGGAAGAGGAGTACGGGGGTTACGTGTCCGTGGTTGGCAAAACGCCGTTTCTGCAAGGTGGAGAGCAGCATGTGTGGCAATACCAGTCCGACGATGGCAAGCTGCTGCGCATCGAGTGGCAAAATGGACGGTTTATGTTGTACGAAGGCGTTAAGGTGATTTCAGCCGACGTCAAAGTCATCCGCGCCAACTAACACAGGTGGCGGTGGCTGGACCATGACGAGAAGCGCGAGAACGGGGCGACAACCTCGATTCTCGTGCTTTTTTCGCTTAGAAGTGGACAAAAAATAACATCCCCCAAGCTGCCGATGCAGTGGAGGATGCTATAAATGGGTTATGCAGGGGTCGAACCTGCGACCTGCCGATTAAGAGTCGGCTGCTCTACCAGCTAAGCTAATAACCCGTAACGTGAAGTTTTTTCGGAACATGAAATATTATAACTCTGTGACTTACAAAAAGCTAGTCCTTTTTTCGGGAAAATTTGCATCTCTTCACAAGAAGTTTTATGTTATTTACATAAGTTGGAGAGTTTATTGAAGTGAGTGTTAGATGGGACTTAGAACGAACAGGAGGAAGTGGCATGAACAGAACGTCCCGAATCTGGAGATGGGCAGGAATTTCCTCCGCCCTGTCGACCTTGCTGCTGCTGGCTGGCTTCGTTTACGCAGTGTCGGATATTGCGAATCCTTCGGCAGTAGCCGGCAAGCAGGCGGTATCCCCTTCCCGAACGGAACAGGCCGCAAAGGCCGGCGCTTTCGATGTGACCGCTATCGGGGATTCCCTGGCCAAAGGGACCGGGGACGATACGGGGAGCGGATTTGCACGGCGGACGGTTGACTTATTAAATAAAGAAGGTGCAACCTCTAAATTGGTCAACAACCTCGGGATCAATGGGTTAACAACGGAAGAACTCTTGCCGATGCTGGAGGATCCGGGCGTGAAATATGCTTTGCAGCAGGCGGGGATCATCCTGTTGTCCATTGGAGGCAATGATTTGTTCAACGGCACGGAAGAATTGACCTCCGGCGAACAGGTGCCCACCGAAGCCGAAATCGATGCGGCCATCGATAAGAGCTCGGCTGATTTTGGGCAAGTCGTCGCGCAAATTAAAAAAATCAACGTGCAGGCACTGCTTGTCTACGTTTCTTTATATAACCCATTCAGCGACCTGGAAGGGATGCGGGAAATCGGTAATGATGCGGTGGCTCGGTGGAATGCGATGGCGATGAATGCGCTCGGCGAATATGAAGGCACGTTAGCGGTGCCTACCTATGATTTGTTTATACAAAACTCGTCCCGCTATCTGTCGAGCGATCATTTTCACCCGAACGGGGACGGCTATCAAGCAATAGCTGAACGAATGGTGCAGGGTATTAAGCGCTAATAAAGGACTTGTTCTGGAGTAAAAATGAAGGAGTGGACGGCGATGGGGATACGGAAGCCGATGAATGCCGAACAACGCCAACCTGTATTGAAGGTACAGAGGCTCAAGAAGAAAATCGGCCGAAAGTGGATCGTACACGAAGTGAATTTCGAGGTGTATGCCGGGGAGATTTTCGGGTTCCTGGGACCTAACGGGGCCGGTAAAACGACGACGATCCGCATGCTCGTTGACCTGATCCGCCCAACGGCCGGTCAAGTGAACATTTGTGGATACGATGTGCAGCGGGAACCGGAGCTGGCGTTGCGTTGCGTGGGATCGATCGTAGAGAATCCCGAGGTTTACAGCTATTTGACCGGACGGGAGAACCTCGAGCATTTTGCCCGGATGATCCCAGGCATCGATGCGAGTCGGATTGAAGAAGTCGTTCATATGGTGGGGCTGACGGGCCGAATTGACGATAAGGTTAAAACCTATTCGTTAGGGATGAGACAGCGGCTGGGGATCGCTCAGGCATTGTTAGGACGACCGAAGCTGCTGATCCTAGACGAACCGACGAACGGTCTTGATCCCAAGGGCATCAAAGAGATGCGCGGGTTTATCCGCCGGTTGGCAGAGGAAGGCATGGCCGTATTCGTATCGAGCCATCTGCTTAGCGAAATTCAGCTGCTATGCGACCGGGTGGCGATTATCGGGCGTGGACGCGTACTGGCCGTCGGTCAAGTTGACGAACTGATTCAAGCGAACATGAGTTATGTGATATGGGAACTGGAACCCCGGGAGCCGGGAGAGCGGCTGCTTCGATCGGCATCCGGGGTCAGCGTGGTGAACGAAGCTGGAAACGTGCTGGACGATACGATCATGGCGGGGATCCAGGGCCAAGCGATTGTAACCCAAATGCAGCCGGAATTAATCCCTGACCTCGTAGGTCGCTTGGTGCGGGAGGGGGTCCGGGTGGAAGCCGTCCAGAAAGTCAGTCCGACACTTGAACAGCTGTTCCTGGAGATGACGGAAGGTGAAAGCATTGAATAACATTTTGCCTTTAGTAAAAAATGAAACGATCAAGATGATCAAGAAGAAACGCTTTTATGTCATCTTGCTTGTTCTAATCGTGCTGGTGCCGATGTTTGCTTACGCCCAACTGCGGCAGGCCGAGGACAAACGGGAGAAGTTCGGTACCGACTGGCGCCGGGAGGTTCAGCAAGCGATCACGGACAACCAAAATTCGCTGGGCAGCGACCGGGTACCGGAAGAATGGAAGAAATACCGCCAAATTTATATTCAGCAGATGAAATATTATTTGGAACATGACGTGAATCCGAAGGAGCCGGGCGGCGTCTCATTTACTCGGGAGTTCTTAGATAACGCGGCCACGTTGTTCATTCCGCTGTTAATCATGGGCGTGGGCTCGGATATCGTGTCTTCGGAGCGGACGGGGGGAACCGTCAAAATGCTGCTTACGCGGCCGATTAGACGGTGGAAAATCCTGTTGAGCAAGCTGTTGACCTTGCTGATGTTCGTGTCCTTAATCATCATATCAACCTGTTTGATTTGTTATTTGATATCGGGTTTATTTTTCGGTTACCGCGGATGGACGATGCCGGTATTTACCGGGTTCCAGCTCAGAGGGGCGGAAGTGGATATCTCGGGCGTGCATGCAGTGCCGCAATGGCAGTATATCTTCATGCAGGCCGGACTGATTTGGTTTGTCAGCGTTGTGGTCGCCGCACTGGCTTTCATGGTGTCCGTGCTCGTGCGCAGCACGTCGGCAAGCATTGTCATCATGATGGCGACGCTGATCGCCGGCAATATTTTGACGAATATGGCTTCTTCCTGGACGAGCGCCAAATACCTGTTCATGGTGAACTTGGGTTTAACGAATTATTTAGCAGGTACTCCGGCGCCAATCGAGGGGATGACGCTGGGCTTTTCGCTGGCTGTGCTGGCGGTTTGGGGGGCTTGCTCGCTAATCGTTTCATTCCTTGTCTTTACGAAACAAGATATTTTGAATTAAAATGGACAAAGGCACCAAAACATCTGTTCGTTTACATACAGAGGTTTACTACAAGAAATAAAGGGGGAGCATGAATGGCCGAACAAATCGATTTGTTCGAGGACGTACCCGGCACAAGTTCCGGAAGCTCGTCTTCGGGTTACGACGCGGACGACATTCAAGTGCTCGAGGGGCTTGTCGCGGTACGCAAACGGCCAGGGATGTATATTGGCAGTACGAGCTCGTCGGGACTTCATCATCTGGTTTGGGAGATCGTAGATAATGCCGTCGACGAGCATCTGGCAAAGTACTGCTCCAAAATCGACATTACGCTGAATAAGGACGGATCGGTCACCGTAATCGACAACGGTCGGGGAATTCCAATCGGGATGCACAAAACCGGCATTCCGACGCCGCAAGTCGTATTTACGATTTTGCACGCAGGCGGTAAATTCGGTGGATCGGGTTACAAGAAATCAGGCGGTTTGCACGGCGTTGGCGCCTCGGTGACCAATGCACTGTCCGAGTGGCTGGAGGTTCATATCTACCTGAACGGGAAAATCCATCGAATGCGCTTCGAATATTGGGTCGACGACAAAGGTATTGAACACGTTGGCGAACCAGTCACTGGACTTGAGGTCATCGGCAATACGAATAAGACCGGAACGAAGGTCACGTTTAAACCGGATATTCGCGTGTTTTCCGGTGGTATCGGATTAAACTATGATACGCTCGCGGAACGTTTACAGGAGATCGCTTTTCTGAATTCGGGCCTGAAGGTGACCTTGAAGGACGAGCGGACCGACCGTTTCGACGAGTTTTTTTACGAGGGCGGAGCCAGTCAGTTCGTTCAGTTTCTCAATGACGGGAAGGACGTACTGCATGACGTCGTCCATTTCTATGCGGAGCGGGAAGATATCGAGGTGGAGGTTGCGCTGCAGTACAATGCAGGCTATACCGAAACCCTAGTCTCCTTCGTTAACTCCATTCCAACTCGCGGCGGGGGAACGCATGAAACCGGATTCAAGACGGCATATACCCGGGTGATGAACGAGTATGCCCGGAAGAACGGCATCCTCAAGGAGAAGGAGAAGAACCTCGAAGGCAACGATTTGCGCGAAGGGATGATGGCTGTCATCAGCGTCAAAATGTCCGAGGTCGAGTTTGTGGGACAAACGAAGGACCAGTTGGGGAGTGCGTCCGCGCGCAGCGCCGTGGAATCGGTCGTTGGGGATAAGATGGCGGTGTTTCTGGAAGAGAACCCGCAGGTCGCCCAAACGCTGATCAAGAAGGCGGTACAAGCTTCTAAAGCGCGGGAGGCCGCCCGCAAAGCCCGCGACGAAATGCGCTCGGGCAAGAAGCGGAGCGAGAGCTCGAACCTCGGCGGCAAGCTGACGCCAGCGCAATCGAAGGACTTCTCGCGTACCGAGTTATTTATCGTGGAAGGCGATTCTGCCGGAGGTTCGGCGAAGCAGGGGCGCGATTCGAAGATCCAGGCGATTCTGCCACTGAAGGGTAAGCCGATGAATCCGGAGAAAGCGAAGCTCGCCGATATTCTGAAGAACGACGAATACCGGGCCATCATTTCGGCGATCGGTGCCGGTATCGGCCCGGAATTCGCCGTTGAGGACAGCAATTTTTCCAAAATCATCATTATGACCGACGCGGATACGGACGGCGCGCACATCCAGGTGCTGCTGCTGACGTTCTTCTACCGTTACATGAAGCCATTGATTGATGCGGGACGGGTTTATATCGCCCAGCCGCCTTTGTACAAGATCACCCGTCGATCCGGCAAGCTGGAAACGGTGAGGTATGCCTGGAGTGACGAGCAACTGCAGAACTACCTGAAGGAATTCGGCAAGAATTTCGAGCTGCAGCGCTACAAAGGTTTAGGGGAAATGAATCCCGAGCAGCTGTGGGAAACGACGATGAATCCGGAAACGCGGACCATGCTGCAGGTGCAGATCGAAGACGCCGCCAAAGCGGAACGCCGCGTGTCTACGCTGATGGGGGACAAGGTCGATCCGCGCAAGCGCTGGATCGTGGAAAACGTGGATTTCACGGAGTTTGAGGAATAGAAGGTGAATTGATGTGAGCATGCTGGAAAACTTTTTGCCGGCGTTTCTGGAAGAGGTTGTAGGCGACCGCTTTGGCCGGTATTCCAAATACATTATTCAAGACCGGGCGATTCCCGATATTCGCGACGGGTTGAAGCCGGTGCAACGGCGGATTTTGTACGCGATGTACGATTCCGGCAATACGCCGGACAAGCCGTACCGGAAGTCGGCCAAAACCGTCGGGGACGTCATGGGGAACTATCATCCGCACGGGGACTCTTCGATTTACGAGGGTATGGTGCGGATGGCGCAACCGTGGAAAATGGGTCATACGCTGGTCGACGGCCACGGCAACTGGGGCTCGCAGGACGATGACCCGGCGGCAGCAATGCGGTATACCGAAGCTCGCCTATCGGCGATCGCGATGGAGCTGCTGCGCGACATTGAGAAACGAACCGTACCGTTCAAAGACAACTTCGATAACACAGCGAAGGAGCCTGTGGTGCTGCCAGCACGATTTCCGAACCTGCTGGTCAATGGCGCCAGCGGGATCTCAGCCGGATTTGCGACGGAAATTCCGCCGCATAATCTGCGCGAGGTGATCGATGCTTGTATCGCTTTGATGGAGAAACCCGAAATGACGTTGGAGGAAATTCGCTTGTTCGTCAAAGGACCGGATTTTCCAACGGGCGGGATCATCATGGGCGAGGAAGGCATTCAGGAAGCTTATCAGTCCGGCAAAGGCCGAATTTATCTGCGGTCGAAGACGGAGATCGAGACGCTCCGCGGCGGGAAACAGCAGATCGTGATCACCGAAATTCCGTATCAGGTGGTTAAATCCCGTTTGGTTACGGCCATGGAAAACATCCGTCTGGAGAAAAAGGTGGACGGAATCGCCGAGGTCCGCGACGAAAGCGGCCGGAACGGGCTGCGTATCGTTGTTGAGCTGAAGAAGGATGCGGATGCCCAGGGGATTTTAGCGTATTTGCTAAAGAAAACCGATCTTCAAGTCACGTACAACTTCAATATGGTGGCGATCGTCAACAAAGCGCCGCGCTTATTGGGCCTCAAAGCGATGCTCGAAGCCTACATTGCCCATCAACGTGAAGTTGTCACGTACCGGACGCAATATGAGCTGGAGAAGCTGGAGGACCGCGCTCACGTATTGGAGGGCCTAGTTAAAGCGCTCAACATCTTGGATGAGGTCATCGCGGCGATTAAAGCCTCCAAGAACCGCCAGGATGCGCAAAACAACCTGCAATGGATGTTTGGTTTCACCGAACGCCAAGCGGATGCCATCTTGACGTTGCAGCTGTATCGGTTGACGAATCTCGAAATCACGACGCTGCAAAAAGAGATGGAGGACATCCAGAAGAAAATCACGGTTCTGCGCGGCATACTGGAAAGCGATAAGAAACTGATTGCTTTGATCAAAAAAGAGCTGATCGAAATCCGCGACAAATACGGAATTGACCGCCGCTCGCACATTCAAGACGAGGTTGAGGAGCTTAAAGTGAACCTCGAGGTTCTCGTTGCCCAGGAGGATGTGCTGGTCACGATCTCGCATGAAGGGTACATCAAACGCACCAGCATGCTGTCCTTTACTAGATCCGGCGGGGAGCGGGATGGCTCAGGGGTCAAAGAAGGCGACTACATCAAGCATCTGCTGGAGCTGGATACGCTGCAGAACCTGCTGATCTTTACGCAGCGGGGACAGTATTTCCTCTTGCCGGTGCACCAGATTCCGGAGTTCAAGTGGAAGGACAACGGAACGGCGATCGTCAACGTGATCCCGCTCGCCAAAGAGGACCGGATTATCAGCGTCATTCCGGTGAAAAGCTTCGACGAGAATCCGGAGCTTAGTCTGGTGTTCGTCACGAAGAACGGTCAGGTGAAGCGGACGGAATTGAAGGAGTACGAGACGAAGCGTTCCGGAGCCATCGCCGCTTGCAAGGTCGGCGACGGCGACGTGGTGCTGAGCGTCACAGTCAGCCGAAGCAATCAAGAGATCCTGATGCTGACGAAACAGGGAATGGCGATCCGGTTTGCTGAAAGCGAAGTGAACCCAATGGGTCGCGTGTCCGCAGGGGTACGCGGGATCAACCTGAAGGATGACGACGAGGTTGTCGCCGCACTCTGGGTCGAAGGGGAAGAAGGCGAAGTTCTCGTCGTGTCGGATCTGGCTTACGGCAAACGCAGCCTGCTGCTGGATTACCCGCTCCAAAGCCGAGGCGGCAAAGGCGTACAGTCCTTTGAATTTAAGGAAGGCAAACGCGTCAAGCCGAATGGCAGCCGTCTGATCGGCGGGATTCGCTGCAAAGAGCCGGTGCTCTTGCAGGCGGTTACGAAAGATGGAAAAATGCACGCATTCAGCTCGGAAGAGGCTCCGTTAGCCGATCGGAAATCGATCGGAAAAGCGCTGATGCATCTCGAGAAGAACGACGGAGTCACCGAGCTTCTGCTCAAAAGCAAATCAGAATAAGTAGAAGTCCCGCGAAAGGCGCGTAAGCGATTTGGCGGGACTTTTTTCTAGTGTTTGGAGAGCAACATAAACCAGAGCTGGCTACAAAAGAAGACTTAAAATTAATGATCCCCCTTGATTTATGGGGGAGTTCTTGATTATATTAGTTAAGTGCTTAATTAAATAGCTTGAGATTGAGGAGTGCGTTTAATGGAAGAATTGCAGGATTACGTAATGCAACAAACGTTGCCTATGCAGGTATTCTTCACTCTTGTGGAAGCGACTGCGAAGCTGGTAGAGGTATCGGAAAAATACTGGCACTCCATCGGACAGAATGGTGCCAGAGTCCGCATTCTGGTCGAAATCATGAAGGAGGGAGGGCAACTGCTTCCTTCCTTGCTCGCTCAAAAGATCGGTGTCACGAAAGCAAACATCAGCCTTTTGCTCACCCCTTTAGAAAAGGATGGATTGATTCGCCGGACCAGCCATCCGACCGATGGTCGCAAGTCAGTTATTTCGATCACGATCGAAGGACAGTCGTTTCTGCTGAATCATTTGCCAGGCAACCGCAGTACTGTCACTGAGAAGCTAAAGGTGCTTACGGATGACGAACTGAAACAACTCGCAGGTTTGCTAAATAAGTTGAAAAACCAAGTGTAATTCATAATGAGCATATAGTTAAGTTCTTAATTAAATGTACAGGGAGGTTTATTATGTCAATTGCCATTACCGGAGCGTCTGGGAAGTTAGGAAAACTGATCTTAAAGTATTTGCGTCAGCAGGCGACAAACGAGCCCTTAATCGCTTGCGTGCGCAAGCCGGAAGGCACAACTGACTATGAGGAGTTGGGCGTTGAGGTGCGCTATTGCGATTATGATGTACCCGGAAGCCTGGCCCCTGCATTTACCGGCGTGGATAAGCTGCTACTGATCTCTGGCTCGGACATCGATGATACGGTTCGCCTTCGCCAGCATACCCAAGTTGTCGAGGCATCCAAACGGGCAGGGGTAAAACATCTATCCTATACGGGCTTTGCGTTTCCCGGAACCGTTCAAGTTCCACCCGTGCCTCTGCATTTGGCTACAGAGCAAGCTATTATAACTTCGGGGATTCCATATACCTTCTTCAGGAATGCTCTTTATGCCGACCTAACGTCCCAGTTCGGGCTCGACTCGGCCATCCGAACGGGAGAACTGGCCACATTCCCAGGAGAATGGCGCTTTAATACCGTTACACGTGAGGATTTAGCAAAGGCCATCTCTTCCGTTTTAGGCTCTCGCCCGGCCCCGCACCATGTAAATCGGATTTACGAGCTAACGGCCCCTAGGTTCTGGACTTTTCAGAATTTAGCGGAAGCTTTGTCTGAGATATCGGGTAAAAACGTCGTTCATCGCGAAGATCCGCAGATCCAGAGCTGGATTTATGGGTATTTAAGCAAACTGAATACGACTTCCACCACAGAGGATTTAGAGACGTTGATCGGCGGCCCCGCAACCTCCCTTAAAGAAAGCATTCTACCGCTTATTGAATGGAAAAAATGAGATATGCTATCCTATTCCGTCAAATGCCGGATAAACGCCTGAAGCGTAGGGTCCATAAACGTACTGCTGCGGTACACCAACCCGACATTTTTACGTGGAACGGGCTCCGCCAGCGGGACAACGGTAATCTCACCTCGGCGGTTCGCTCCGGCCAGCGTTTGGGCATAGGAGGCAGGAAGCACGGTTCCCCCAACATGGTGAAGAACCATCTGTACCTGCGATTCCATCGTCGATAGTTCCATGACGGGCCGAATCTCGATGCCTTGTTCGGCGCAGGCCGTATCGAGCAATTGCCGAACGTAAAACTTCGGAGGAAATAAGACGAGCGGCAGCCGAGCCAACTGATCCAGTGTGACCTCAGGCAATTCTGCGTAGGCGTGCAGGCTGGAGACAGCGAATACTAACTCTTCGTCATAGAGTGGACGGCTGATGATTTGCTCGTCCTGAAGCGGCAGGAACACGACGCCGAGATCCAGCTGGTTGGCGAGCAGTCCGGCTCGCGTTTCCTCGGTAGCCAACTCGAGCACTGTCAACGCAATGCCAGGATGCTGGCGGTGGAAAGAGATCAGCTTGCTTTCCAGCAAGTGATTGCCGGAGCAGCCGATGCGGAGCTGGCCCCGCTGCACGCCGCTTATCTGGCCGATCTCCAGCTTGGCCTGCTCCACTTCATAGACGACCCGGCGGGCATGCTCCAGGAGGATGGAACCCGCTTGGGTTAGGTAGTTTTTTTTGCCGATGCGGCTGATCAGCGCAGTTCCGAGCTCTTGCTCCAGCAAGCGAATCTGGTGGCTAAGTGTGGGCTGGGTAATTCCGAGTCTTTCTGCGGCTTTGGTGAAATGCAAATCCTCACCGACCGCAATGAAATATTCCAGCAAGCGATGCTCCATTCCGGATCCCCTCCGTATCTTTTCATAGATATTGTCAATGATTATAATCGAAACTATGTTATTGATCAATGAACTTAGAATCGGTATAGTGAGAGACAGGGAATCAATTGATTCGTACGATTCGTAAAACCGATATTGGAAAAGAGGAACTGAACCATGGAAAAATGGCCAATCACGTTAACTAGAACCAAAAAAATGAAGCCTGAAGCCGATCGTTTGGGCTTTGGAAAGTATTTTACCGATCATATGCTGCTGATGGATTACACGGCAGGTCAGGGATGGCATGATCCGCGTATCGTTCCTTATGGTCCGATCTCGCTGGATCCATCGGCGATGGTGTTCCATTACGGGCAAGAGGTCTTTGAAGGGATGAAGGCGTACCGGACGCCGCAGGGAGAAGTTGTGCTGTTCCGTCCCGACATGAATTTACGTCGGTTGAACCAGTCGTGCGCTCGCATCGGCATTCCTCAGGTCGATCCGGAGGAAGTGCTTGAGGGGATTAACCGCCTCCTCTTACTGGAGGAGGAGTGGATGCCGGAAGGTGAAGGCAATTCCATGTACATCCGTCCCTTTATCATCGCTACCGAGGCGGGGCTTGGCGTGCGGGCGGCCCAAGAGTACCGTTTGATTGTCATATTATCGCCGGTTGGGGCGTATTACCCGGAAGGCATTCACCCGGTCCGCATTTATGTAGAGGATCGTTATGTTCGGGCAGTGCGCGGCGGTACAGGGGAGGCGAAAACCTCCGGGAATTATGCGGCGGGGATCAAGGCACAGGAAGACGTCAAATCGCTTGGCTTCTCCCAGGTGCTTTGGCTCGATGGAATCGAGAAACGGTATATCGAAGAAGTTGGCAGCATGAACGTGTTCTTTAAGATTGACGGAGAAGTCATCACCCCTGAGCTTAATGGCAGCATTCTAGCCGGCGTGACGCGCGATTCGGTTATCCGTTTGCTTCGCGAATGGGGCGTACCGGTTAAGGAACGTCGAATCTCCGTGGCGGAGCTGTTCGAGGCCCATCAGGAAGGTCGGCTCGAGGAAGCGTTCGGAACCGGCACCGCAGCGGTTATCTCCCCGATTGGCAGCATGAAATGGGAAGAGCGCGATATTGAAATTGCCGGCGGAGAAACCGGGGCGTTGTCTGCCAAGCTTTACGACACGCTGACAGGAATTCAACGCGGAGAACGTGAAGATTTGTTCGGCTGGCGGTATTCCGTTCAATAAATCTTCAGGGTCATCTCCTACCAGCCATCAATCACTGGATTATTGCGCAAAGCGAGCAGGAATTTGCGAAGGAAGCAGCGAATGATTTAAGTGGTGATGTAAGGCAAGGAGGGATAAGATTGCATACCGCTGAATTTGCCAGATTGCTTGATCTCATCATGAAGGATTATCAGGCCCACATGGAAGAGGAGCTGGCTCCAACGCTGACGACTTCGCAATTAACCGTTCTGGAGCTGCTGGAGCAGCAGGGCAATCTGAAGCCGTCCGATTTGATCCCGTTTCTCTCCACAACGCCGGCCGCAGTGACGATGCTGCTTGACCGGATGGAGCGGGGGGATTTGATCCGCCGCGATCGGGACGAAAACGACCGCCGCAACGTATGGGTGTCGATTACTGATAAAGGACAAACGGAAGTACAACGGGGTATCGCGGTTCGCAACGCTTATTTAAGCGGGGTATTGGATCGAATCTCCACCCATAATCAGCAACTGTTGGTTTTTTTGCTGGGCAAAATCTCCGGAACGAAATAAGAAGCGGTGTCAAAAAAAAGAGGCGGGACGCTAAGGGGTTGAAATCAACCCTAGGCATCCCGCCTTTTTACAATTCCATTCCGTTCTCCCCGGCTTGCAGCAAGGCTGCGAGGCGGGTATACATTCTATCCTCCCATAAATCCCAAGGATACGAGTGCGGAGGGAGGGAGATCAGATCAACCGGCTCCTTGGTTACGGGGTGCGGAAACCCGACATACAGTGACCAAAGGGCGATTTGTTGACCCGGTTTGTTCAATGCCGCACCATATTTTTGGTCGCCGTAGAGGGGACAACCGATGCGGTTCATTTGCACACGAATCTGGTGCGGGCGTCCGGTATGCAGCTCCACTTGTACGAGGCTCAACCCTTCTGACGTAGAACTGCCGAGCACCCGGTAATCCAAACGGGCCTCCTTAGCGCCCGGCGTCCCGGCGGGGACGACAGCCACCGTGTTGGTGCGTTCATCCTTGAGCAGCGTATCAGTCAATCGGCCTTGCGGCTGCGGTGGTGTTCCGTGCACAACGGCGACGTACGTTTTGCTGAAGCGGCGGCTGCGCACCGTCTCGGCCAACCGCGAAGCGGCCTTCGACGTCTTAGCGAAGATCATCGCGCCCCCGACAGGTCGGTCCAATCGGTGCACGAGTCCAAGATACACGTTGCCGGGCTTGCCGTATCGCTCCTTGATATCCGCCTTCAGCAGATTCAGCAGATCGGGGTCGCCGCTGGCATCCTCTTGGGTCGGGACGTTCACCGGCTTCTCAATGCCGAGCAGGTGGTTATCCTCATAAAGGATCGCCATCGCCGGCTGTCCCGAGGTCCGCTTGGCTCCGGAATCCATACGTTATTCCTCCCAGCGTCCGAGAATACCGCAAGGAAGGTGAAGCCCCGAACGGGTGATCGGCAGTCCCAATTCGCCAGCGGAGATCTTTCCGCCGTACCGCTTCTTAACCGTCATCGATAGCATGTTGTTCAGTACGGTCGGAGAAATGCCCGTCGTATAGGAGTTAATCAGGAAAAAGAGCGGCTTGTCCGACAGAATGGACAAACAAGACTCCACAAACGGGTAGAGGCTTGTTTCCAGCTTCCACATCTCCCCGCCAGGGCCGCGCCCGTATGAAGGAGGGTCCATGATGATGGCGTCGTAGCGGTTGCCGCGCCGCTGCTCCCGCTGCACGAATTTGAACACGTCGTCCGTGATGAAGCGCACGGGGCGGTCCGCCAACCCGGAGAGCGCCAGGTTCTCTTTGGCCCACTGGACCATTCCCTTAGCGGCGTCGACGTGGACGACGGAAGCGCCGGCCGAAGCCGCGGCCACGGTTGCGCCGCCGGTATAAGCGAACAGGTTCAGCACCTGGATCGGACGTCCGGCACCGGCGATCTTGTCCATCATCCAGCGCCAGTTGGCCGCTTGTTCCGGAAATAATCCCGTATGCTTGAAATTCGTCGGGTGAATATAAAATTTCAGCCGGTCATATGAAATCGTCCAGCGATCGGGAATTTGCTTCTTCATTTCCCACTGCCCGCCGCCGGAGGAGCTACGGTGGTAATGACCGTGCACTTCGCGCCAATTGCGATCCTCATCGGCAATCGGCCAGATGATCTGCGGGTCGGGGCGGCGCAAAATGACGTCCCCCCAGCGCTCGAGTTTCTCCCCGTTTCCGGTATCCATGATTTCATAATCCTGCCAATCATTTGCTACGTACATGCGTTGATCCTTCCTTCCGCCGCTCTTGCGGCCTGCCGTTCAGGCATTTCCATTAGTTCTGTTGATTCGGTAGTTATTGTACCTTATTTTTCTATTTGCATGCCACCTTCTTGGCTGCAATCTGCATCGTATCGCACGAGTTATCGCAAATAGGCATAATAGTCCTGAGATCGGCAGACCCGAAACCCAGCTTGTTCGTACAGTTTCATGGCTTGGGGGTTGTTTAGTGCCACTTCAAGCCATATCTCGTAATCGCCGGCTCTTTCGCGATCAATGACCTGACGCAGGGAGGAGCTGCCGATGCCTTGTCCGCGGCGCGATGAAGATACAACAAACCCGTAAATCCATGCTTCTCTATCACGGCGGGAAACGCGGATTTTGCCGACTGATTCCCCCTTATGTACAATCAATTCATTCTGCTCGATTTCATGATTGTTCAATGTCTCATAAAACAGCCGTGTTTCCTCTGCGGTAAGCCCGAACCCTTCCTGGTCAAGGCGAGCAAGCAGCGGTCGATCCGCATCCAGGGCTTGACGGAGTGTGACGTGAATGTCACGTGGGGGCTGGCTCGCTAAAACTGCCTCCAACCCGTATTTCATTTGGTATTCGCTGAAGTCGAAACGGCAAGGGTAATCCGCTAAGAATTTCTTGGCTGTTTCTGAGTTGCCGGGAGCATTCAGCAATATCGTCGAATACGAAACCACGGTATCGGAATTTAGTCCGCGACGCAGTAATGAGGTGAATAGACCTTGTCCGCGATATTTCGGATGAACCATGCCGCAGACCTCCAGCGTGTTTCCGAACGGATAAAGACCCAAGAAGGCGACCAACTGGCCGTCTCGGAACTCCACCAGCTCTGCTGCGCTGTCTTCCGAACGAGAGTGGAGCGTATCCCAATTCAGCTTCAGGGCAATCCCATCGTGCTCCTCAACAAGGTGTTGGAGAGTTTCGACGTCGGCCCAAGTCCATGTCGGTTTCAAGATGCCTCACTTCCTTTCACTAGTATTCTAGACGATCGGAAGAGAATTGGCACTAGAAATCATACAGCGTCCGCCTGCGCTTGACAAACCGCGGAGACAGGCGTAGCTTGAGATTACTGCAAACCTACTTATTTTCGGAGGTACTCGAATGAACATCATTGAGATGAACCAGGTAACTTGGTTCCGGGAAGGGAAAGCGGTTTTGAACGGCATTGATTGGACGGTACGGGAAGGAGAGCACTGGGCCATGCTCGGATTAAACGGCTCCGGCAAAACAACTCTCCTTAACATGCTTAGTGGATATCTCTGGCCGACGTCCGGCGAAATTCGCGTGCTGGGAAACCGGTTTGGCGAAGTGGATTTGCGGGAGCTGCGTAAAACGATCGGGTGGGTTAGTTCTTCGATGCAGTCCAAGCTGCACGGGGAGCAAAAGGCCGAAGATCTTGTGGTGAGCGGCAAGTTCGCTTCGATCGGACTTTACGAGAAACCAAAGCCTGAGGATTATGACCGGGCCGATGCCTTGATGAATCAACTGCGATGCAGTCATCTGCATGGCCGCACCTATCAGACCTGCTCCCAAGGTGAGCAGCAAAAGCTGTTGATCGCCCGGGCATTGATGGCATCGCCCAAATTGCTTATTTTAGATGAGGCGACGAACGGGTTGGATTTCATCTCCAGGGAAGGGCTGCTTGCCAGCATCGCAAACCTGGCTGCCGAGCCCGATACGCCGCATATGTTGTATGTGACGCACCATACCGAGGAAATATTGCCGATATTCAGCCATACACTGCTGCTTCGCCGAGGTGAGGTATACGCGCAAGGGAAAACAGCCGAAGTCCTGAACGAAACGGGGTTGTCCGACTTTTTTGAGACTCCTGTTGCCTTGCGTTGGAATCAGGAACGGGCTTGGCTGTCGACGAAATAAGTCTTAACCCACCGAACTTTTCTCGGCGGGTTTCGTTGTTTTAGACTTCGAAGATGGAGAACGAATGGCACTCATCAACCAGTAAATCGCTGGGATCAGGAATTCGGCAAAGTACAAAAGCGGTGCACAATCCCAGGACAGGAAATGATACATCTCCGGTGGGTTACGGACGATAGCCAAGGAGAACACGGAAACAAAGGCGACCACCGGCAGGGTGAAAGGCTTATGATCCTTGACGCCAGTCAGCTGGGAGAGGCAAATGACCGCCGTAAATACAATAAATGAGATTTTTACAAAGATGCTAGTTAACCATAAGATGATTAGAATCGGGTCCATCGTTTCGATAAACGAGCCGACGCGAATGAAACGAACGAGTTCCATGTCAGGGTACAGCAGGTTGGCTCCCAGGTTTGGCCCAAACGTCAACAGTACCGGGATGAGGTGCAACAGGATAAACAGCAACGAGATCCCGGTTGCCCAAGCGAGAGAGTGATACACCATTTTAGGCGCTTTTAAATAAGGAAACAACAGAAACAGAAAAGCCATTTCTCCAAAAATGGCTACCGTTTCATAGACACTGGACCCCATTTCTTTCACCGATAAGTGAGTGATTAAGGCGGTGAACATACTCGTCTCCATCTCCTGAAACCCAATAAACGGAATAAAAAAGAAGGCGACTGCAAAGATGAGAAAGAACCCCTCGGCCGTCCGAAAAATTGTCGAAATCCCGCAGCGTACGGCGTAAGTGACACATACTCCGAAAATAGCCGCAATTGCCCAATTCGGTGTACCGATTAAATACTCCGACACTAAAAAATCGCTGAGTTCTCTTAGATCCAAAGCGGCAAGAAAGAGATGGGTCAACAGAAGATAGAGGATGAAAATGAAATGAAGGGGGCGACCCACCAATTTGCTCCCATAACGTACGAGGAACTCGTCGGGGCGGGAAGAGCCGACTTTGTATGCCGGGTAGATTAACAACAGGCCGAGCAGGCCGCCCACTAGAACCGCGACAGGGCTGGAATATTTGCTGCCCCCGATTAGCATCCCCGAATAAAAGGCGATAACCGTGGTGAATATCTGCAAGCTATAAAGCGTGAAAATTTGATTGGATGTAATATTTTTAAGCATGCTATCCGCCTCCTAGTAACCAGAATCGTCATGATCCACTAAACATCGTTGCACGTAAATAATGGAACAAGCTAGGTAAATTCCATTGGTCTTTCAGTTTAAATAAGACTTCCGCGGTAACAAAAAAGCAGAGCGAGACGAGCAGAACCTTGAGTCGAGTTTTGAGCTTGATCCCTTCTTTTTTTTGCATGAACCAGTCCGCCAGCATAATCAGCGTAAACAGGATCCCTATCCAGAACACGCTTATCCCTCGCTATCTATTGGTTTCTTGAACCACGGAACGATAAACGCCGCCCGAACGGTTCAGGTTAATGTCCACGCTCACATCAATGGGGAGCTCCTTGGCATATATATTTTTCCATTGGTCTCGAACCGAATGCCAAACTTTTGGATACCTCCAGTCCAGATACTGGCTCATAATAAAAGCGTCGGAACGGGCTTGGCGGGTTTTGGCCAACACATCAAGAAACTGTTCTTCCACTGTTTTATTGAGGATTTCCTCCAGTTTCAGAAGGACTTCCGGATTTTTTAGATCAATGTGAGAAAGAGAGGATTCTACAAAAGCTTTGGCGCTGCTCTTGACCCGAAAAGAGATGTTCTCTCCATGCACGACCGGATCGATACTCGTCTTAACATCCTCGATGAAAAAGCTGATCTCTTTATCATCGGTGGGGGAGGAGATGGTTGTGGTCGTATTCTTGAGCTGGGAACTAATCCAAAGCGCGACCCGGTGTTCATGGGGGGACAGCACGATCTTCGACATCCTTCCACCGCTGAATATCGCTGCCCCCCCGGATCCCATCCAGCGGTTCTTCTTGGGGTCCTCTTGCGCCACTCCCGGAAGTTCCCCAAAATTTAGCAGCGGGATCAGGATATCTCCACCTTGGTACAAAGCAATTTTGTAGTCCTTGATCGTGGTGTCCAGCGTATAGTGATGGTTTACGTATTTACGTAGGATGTCACTAATAATTCGTTCAAACACCATCGGTGAACGCGTAATTTCTTTGACGTCGCCGGGCGTTATGAACAGGCTGGCGCTGAGCCGGAAGGAAGGTTGGCGGAAGACGAATTCGATGACCTTGTCCAAGCCTTGCTCCGCCTGTCTACGACCAACCACAATGATTCGGGTTTGACCGAAGGAGATGTTTCGCGGGAGGTCGACTTGCAGCATATTTAATGCCTGGCTCAGATTATCCGCATGTTTGGTTACAAAGCTAAACGGATCCCCCTTAGGTTGACCTGCACCGCCGGCTTGTCCAGGGATCATCCGATTGGGCAGAGGAACCCCGACGGTCAGCTCCGTCTTCCCATCTTCTGTCAGGTCGATCAAGACGGTGTTCACAAATGCACGATTATTCAGTTCTTCGGCAGACCAGCAGCCGCTAACTCCGATGAAGAGCAGGAAGACTAGCGTTGCCTTGATGGTTGTACGATGTATTCTCGTCACTCCAGATCACCTTTCTCCTTGACCCAAGCACGAGGATCCTTGGTTTGGCGGACTTTGTTGTTCGTGAGTTGAACGGGACGCTTCTGCATCTTCCACCAGGGGGCTCGAAGGAGCGTATCGCCTAAATCCTCGATCACGAGCGGTGCAATTGGGGACATATAAGGAACCCCAAAGGACCGCAAATTCACCAGATGAATGTAAATCAGGATTATCCCGCAGGTCACGCCGTACAATCCGAACATCGAGGCTAAAATCATGATCGGGAAACGCAGCAACCGAAAGGCCAGACCCAAATCAAAATGGGGGATGATAAATGAGGCGATACCCGTTAATGAGACGATGATGACCATCGCCGCCGAGACGATCCCCGCCTGAACGGCAGCGGTGCCGATGATCAAAGCTCCGATAATGGATACGGCTTGTCCAATCGATTTCGGGATTCTGATCGAGGCTTCTCTAAGCGCTTCGAAAGCCAGTTCCATGGCAAAAGCCTCCCATAACGCCGGAAACGGGACGATTTCTCGGGATGCAGCGATCGTAATGAGCAGCTGCGACGGAATCATCTCCGGATGAAAGGTTGTGACGGCGATATAAATGGACGGAAGCGTTAAGGAAGCAAACACAAAAAAATAACGGATCCAGCGAATCCAGTTCGCTGCGACATATCGCTGGTAATAGTCCTCAGCCGATTGCAGCAGCATCGGCAGCGTCACCGGGGCAAGCAACACAATCGGTGAACCATCCACGAGTATGGCAATTCTCCCTTCTAGCAATGCCGCGCTGACGACGTCAGGGCGTTCCGTATACTGGAGTTGCGGAAAGGGCGAGTAGGGATTATCTTCGATAATTTCTTCCAAGTAGGCAGAGCCAAGCACGCTATCCATGTCGATGTAGGATAGTCGCCGCTGCATTTCTTTCAGCAATTCCGGCTTGCAAACATCTTCGACGTAAGCTATAACAATACTGGTTCGCGATTCCCGGCCTTTGTTGATCGCCGGGGTCTTGAATTTTTTCGATTTGATTCGACGGCGAAGCATCGTTAAGTTCTTCTCCAGATCTTCGATAAAAGCTTCTCTTGAACCTCGGATGACCGATTCATTAGGGGCTTCATCGATTCCGCGCGTCGGATAAGCCGAGATGGAGAACGTCAGCATGCGCGTGTCACCGTCGATCATCAGCAACGCACCGGCGTTCAGCACGGCTTGAATCGCTTGATTCAGATCATTGATGACCGTAGCTTGGGATACACTTAACGCCTCGTCTTCGAACAGAAATTGATAGATGTCCTTCTCTTCCAATTGCGCGGATTCCCGCTGCAAACTCCGCACGATAAATTGCTGCGCCGTTTCCTGCGCAATCATGCCTCGTACGTATACCAAGACACAACGCTGACCGGAGCTGATCGTAAATTCACGGTAGATCACGTCCGAGCTGTCCTTAAGCTCCTGCTTGATCCAATCCAGACGAGTGGACAAACTTCCGTCTTTATGAGATCCGGATGAATCTGTGCGACTTGGTGGATTCGCTGGGGTTTTGCTGGGCTCTCCCCCTCCGGAGAGTTTCCGGCGTTGCAGTTTTCTGATGAAAGGCATGGAACCTCCTCCTTCCTGGGCCGATTATTCCCAGTTAAGATGTGCGATGCGAAGGGAATTTATTCTTTTTTTCGACTTGGACGCGTTCTATGAAAAACCGAAAAGGGATTATTTTCGGAGGAAGTTGGTAATAAAGGGTAACGACATCAGAGATGATCTGACTTATTGGGGATGATGTGTTATGCCAAGATTTATGTTCCGAAATCAACACAAACGAAGCCCCGTCCTAAAGAGTGGAGCAGCGCAAGGCGATGCGCTCGCTTCGTCAGCCTTCGGCGGCAGCGTTCATGAGTCGATTGCCAAGATCGTTCGTATCCTAGATGCTCCTGACGACTTGGTTACCCGATTTGTCAGCGGCGGGGAGGGGATCCCGCAATGCGGGATTCTTTGCATCGCCGGATTGTCGGATTTAAATATGATCAACGAACAGATCGTAACTTCGTTGCAGCAGGCGTTTTCCGCCATAAGACATGCCGAGAAGATGTCCGGACAGGATCTGTTTGATTTATTAAACAAACAATTTTTATCGGTTCAAAAATATAAAATAACCCCATCGCTCGACGACGTACTGGTATCAGTGTTATCGGGAGATACCGCGTTTTTTATCGACGGCTTGGATCAAGTTCTGCTGATCGCCAGTAAGAAATGGACGGGGCGGAGCGTGGAGGAGCCCCAAACGGAAGCGTTGGTTCGCGGCCCGCGCGAAGGCTTCAATGAGAGCATTGAGACGAACATCATTCTCTTGCGCCGAGCGATCCGCGATCCGAAGCTGCGATTTGACACTTACCGGGTCGGAGCAAGGAGTAAGAAAGAGTTGGTTATCACCTATATTGACAACATCGTCCACCCCGACCTTGTTCAAGAGGTGAAGCGGAGAGTGGAGACGATCGATATTGACGATGCGCCGGAGAGCGGAACAATCGAGCAGTTGATCCAGGACAGCTTCTTGTCTCCGTTCCCTCTAATTCTGCATACGGAGCGCCCGGATAAAGTCGCCTCTGCCGTTCTACAGGGCAAGGTGGTAATCCTGCTTGACGGCACTCCGTTTGCGCTCATCATGCCAACCACGTTCGTCTCGTTAATACAATCTCCGGAGGATTATTACGAACGTTGGCATATCGGGTCATTGATCCGTATGTTGAGGTATTTTGCGGTGGTGATTTCATTAACATTTCCTTCGCTTTATATTGCGTTAGTCTCCTTCCATCAGGGGATGATTCCGTCTAAATTGGCTTTTTCCATTGCTGCCGCACGGGAAGGCGTCCCGTTCCCGGCTGTGGTCGAGGCTTTTTTAATGGAATTTACGCTGGAGTTGCTGCGGGAAGCCGGAGTTCGTTTGCCGAAGCCGATTGGTCAAACAATCGGGATCGTAGGGGGGCTTGTGATAGGCGAGGCGGCCGTACAGGCCGGAATCGTCAGTCCCATTATGGTGATCGTCGTGGCAGTAACAGCGGTGGCTTCTTTCGCCATTCCGTCTTATAGCGCGGGAATCACCTTCCGAATGCTGCGTTTTTGTACCATGCTTGCCGCCTCCATGTTCGGCCTCTACGGGATCATCATGACGATCATCATGATTTGCATTCATATGTCCAGGCTGCAAAGTTTCGGCGTACCCTACTTTACGCCGATGGCCCCCTTTTTCTCGCGAGATTGGCGAGATATGTTAATCCGGGCGCCGTTAACGATGCTGACCAAACGGCCGAAATTTATGCAGACGCAAGATGAGGAACGAATGAGTGATGAAAGGGGCGGCCAATGAAGTCTTTTGAATACGGTGATAGAGAAGTAGGTACCACAGAAGTATTCGCATCGGTTGCTAACATGGTCATCGGATTTGGCGTGCTCACGCTTCCCCGTACTACCGTTAAATTGACGGGATCGATTGACGGATGGATGTCCATATTCATCGGTGGAATAGCTGCGATTCTGTTTACTTGGATTGTTAGCAAGTTAATTTCGCGTTTTCCGAAGCAAAACCTTTACGAAATTGCCGGCAGGGTGATCGGTAAACCTTTGGCGGTTTTCTTTACTTTACTGTTTGCCGTATACATGCTGACCTTCGTGAGTTACGAAACCCGAGGGGTAGCCAGTATTTCCCGAATCTACTTGTTTGATCGTACTCCAATCGAAGTGATCTGCCTGGTTTTCCTGCTCGTGCTTGTTTATGCTGTTGCAGGACCCAGCGTAGCTTTGTTCCGATTAAACATCGTATTTCTGCCGATTGTGATCTTGTTGTTAATGGCTTTGATATTGATGAATATCAGTTTCTTTGATATGCGCAATCTCAAACCTCTCTTCATTATTGATTGGCGAGATATCGTTTTCGCATCAAAGGAATCGCTGTTTTCATTTTTCGGCTTTGAGACTTTGTTGTTCTATAATGCGGTCATCAATCGGCCTAAAAAAATCGTCAAGGCTTCGTTACTAGGAATGATGGTTCCGTTCACGACCTATTTGCTGGTGTTTTTCTTTACGATCGGTGTCTTCGGACCCGAGGTTACGGCCAGCACACTTTATCCTACTGCCGAATTAGCCAAGCAGGTGGAAGTCCCTGGCGGTTTTTTTGAGCGGTTTGAATCGATTTTCTTTTCCATATGGGTGCTAACTTTATTCAGTACGGCTGCGATGGCCTTTGACGTCGCGATTCAAGCGCTCGAAGCTGTTTTCAAAAAAGCAAAGCGCATTACACTTACGATCTGGTTGAGTCCGATCGTATTCTTGATCGTCATGCAGCCTCAAAATCTGATCGAGATTCAACGATTCGGAGAATGGATCAGTTATGCCGGAGTTGGATTAGGCATGTTATTGCCGACCATTCTACTTCTATTGTCTTTGCTACGGGGGGTGAAAGGACGTGTGTAGGTACCGTGCTGGTGTGCTAGTCTTGTTAACCTTACTGATTCTCGCGACAACCGGCTGTTGGGACCGGGTTGAGATCGAAGAAAGGGGATTTGTGGTAGGAGCCGGGATCGATATCGCCGAGGAGGAGCAAGCGGAGAAGGGAAAATATCTATTGACGTTTCAGTTTGTCGTCCCCAGCGGATTGCAGTCCAAGGAAAGCGGTGGTAAAGGAGGGAGCAAAGGAGAAGCGTATTTCAATTTGACCTCTGCGGGAAATACCATGTTCACCGCAGCTCGGAATATGTCGTATAGGACAAGCCGTAGCCCCTATTTGCAACATAACCGTTTGATCCTCATTTCTGAAGAACTCGCTTTGCGAGGTGAGTTTGTCAAAACACTGGATTTGTTTCTTCGAGATCATGAAATGAGACGGGCCACCAAAGTGATGGTGGCTGAGGGGAAAGCAAGCGAACTGTTGGAGGTTAAACCCAAAAATGAGAAGATTCCGATCATGTATTTTGAATCGACGGCGGAGAATCCTCCCAAAAGCGCTAGAATCTATCCCCCGACGAATATTGGAGACGTACAATCCTTTATTCTATCCAAAACAAGCTTCGCACTCCCGAAACTCAGCAAATTGGATGATGAGGTGTCCGTTTCCGGATCGGCGGTATTTGACGGTGCCTCTCAAAGGCTGAAAGGGTTCCTGAATGATCGAGAAACGTCAGGGCTTAACTTCCTGCGGGGAACCGCTCAGGAAGGCGTGTTGGAATTCAAGATGAATGACGATTTTCTAGCCTATGAAATCAAAGGGCTGAAGCGAAAGATTCGAGCAGATGTATCCGATCTCGAGCATATCCGGTTCACTCTATTTCTCGATATGGAGGGGAATATTGGCGAAACTCAGGAACGAATCAATCTGTTGAAGCAATACGAAGTGTCGGAAATCGAGCAGAAAGCCGCCGACGAATTGTTCAAATTGACCACCTCCACGATCGAGAGGGTTCAACAAAAATTCAGGGTGGATGTGATCGGCTTGGGAGATTATTTAAAGCAGCAACACTATTCGGTATGGAAGAAGATTAAAGACAATTGGGATCGAGGAGATAATATATTCGCTCAAAGCGATATCGTCGTCGAGGCACGGGCAGAGGTCCGAATCTTCGGTTCAACGGTAGAAACAAATAATTGATTTTGTGAGGTGATTGCGAATGTGGAATCTATTGTTGGACCGGATTCCTACGATGAGGACGCTCATTTGCGCTGCATTGTCAGCTGTGATTCCTTGGACCCTCTATTTGATTAATCAGACGCTGCATCGGTACGGCGATCCACCGTGGAAACGAAACGCCAAGTAGGCAGGGGCCTTTTGGCCCGTGTGATGCGAAGGATAAAGTACGAAACCCCCTCCAAAACACGCCTTTAGGACTATTCATGGGAGGCCCAATTTGCGCGATATTTATAGATAATAGTACAAATTTCGTCGGTTAACGCGCAGATGAAGAAGGGAGGGGCATATGAAAACTCACGTCATGGAGCTTCAGGAAGGGGATCGTCTAAGAACCGATGTGTTTAACCGGGCCGGTTTGCACGTTCTTCCAAAGGGGACAAGCATTCATACGGAGGAAATCGCCCTGCTGATTCGACAGAGTATCGAATACGTCGATATTGAACTACGTGCAGGGGAAGACGCCCTGAATTCTGAGAAGAACCCTAGCTTCACGCAGCGTTTACGCGATAACTTTTATTTTACGGTTAAAGGTTATCAAGCGTTATTTCTAGAGGCGCTCACGACAGGGAAATTCAACCAATCCATGGTTGAGCAGCAATTGGTGCCCATGCTTGAAGCGCTCGATCAAAGTAAGGATGTCGTTTCACTTCTGATCGCCTTCTCGGAAGAGGATGTCAATATTTATAACCATTCATTGCAGGTGGGTCTATTGTCCTACTACATTGCCACTTGGCTTGGACATTCGCCTAATGAGTGTTATGAGATCAGCAAAGCAGGTTATTTGCATGATATCGGCAAAAGCCGGGTCCGCCAGTCGCTGCGTAATCGTGAACAGGAGTTGGTTGGGGAAGAGCAGGAAGAAATGAACCGCCATACCTCCTACGGTTATGAAATTATTCGTAGGTCAACAGGGGAAGAGGTGACGGCACTTGTCGCACTGCAGCATCATGAACGGGAAGACGGTTCCGGTTATCCGGCCGGCCTCCGGAAAGAGAAAATTCATCCCTATGCCGAAATTGTAGCGGTCGCCAATGAATACATAGCCATGACTTCACCCGACGCTTCGGGTACTCGGCAAGATCTCTTATCCGTACTGAGAAACATCTACATGATGGGGTTTGGCAAGCTGAATGAGAAAGCGGTTCAGGCGTTGACTTCCAACCTCCTCCCGAACTTTATAGGGAAGAAAGTCAAATTAAGCAACGGCGAAACGGCGACGATCGTATGGAATAACCCATCTGATATTTTTAAACCGCTCGTGCAAATTGACGAATGGCAGTTCCGGGATTTATCAAGGGAACGGCATATCGAGTTAGTCCAAGTGTTTGTTTAAGCTACTAAAACATGAATAAACAACCCGTTATCTCCATCCGATGAGAACGGGTTGTTTTTGGTTTCGAATTAATCGGATAATCCTAGAGCCTGGTAGACCCGGTAAGACACAACGCCGTTGGGGATCAACCCGTGATCGCGTTGGTATTGGGTTAAGGCCTGGGTAGTTGCCCGGTTGAACTTACCGTTACAATCGCCCTTGAAATAGCCTGCGCTCTTTAACCGTGATTGAATCAACTGCACGTCACCCCCAACGTCCCCTTCTGCTAAATCGCGTGGGTCGTGGTCTGCGTCTCCGAGAATATGGCCATAGATCGTTACTTTGGTTCCTAAAGGAATCAGGTCAAACAATTCCATGACGTCGTGATTCCGCATCCGGATACAGCCATGGCTCTTGTGCCTTCCAATCGAATCGGGCCGGTTGGTGCCATGAATCCCATAAAAGCCCCATGGCACGTTAAGTCCCAGCCATCTTGGACCAAAGGAAGGCCCCCAGTCCTTGCCTTTATACGTGACCAGATACTCTCCTACAGGGGTAGGAGTCGAAGGGTTGCCTACCGCAACGGGGTAGGTTTTATAGGATTGTCCTTGAATTTTGACAATCAGCCGATGTTGCCGGGGGTAGACTTCGATCGAAAATATGCTTTCCTCCGAGACGATGGGCAGCGAGGGGGAGGCTCCTGCATCCGCAGGAAAAGCGATGATGGGGGTTAAGACGCATAGAAGCAGCGTAAGTACCGCCAAGGGTTGCGTTATAACCCAAACCCTGTTGTCTTTGTTAGTCATGGATTCACCATTTTACCTGATGGGATTGAAATAGGAACGAACACTCGTCAATTCCGCTTGTAGTGTCTCCTGCGTGTCGGTGATTATGCACCACTGAAGATCATCCAGATCGGTCCAGTTTCGGAAACACCGTTCGAGGCCGGGATTACTGCTACCCTCGTCTCGCTGCAAAAAGGGAAACGTTTTTGGGGCTAGAGATGCTTTTTTGCCAGTAGGGTTCAGCAACTTACTAATCGCAACGATAAAGATATATAGGGGTTCACCCCCATAAACGGTAACCATTTTTACGTAATAGGAAGTGATCCGCTGTGTTGGATAGACCGATAAATGAACTACTGCATCAAGCTCAAGCGGGGAACAACAACGAAAGAGACCTGTTGATCGACTACTATCGTCCGTTCATTATCCGTGCGGTATCCCATGTTTGCAAGAGGCAGGTCGGTTGGAACCAGGATGAGGCAAGCATCGGAATCATTGCGTTCAATGAGGCGATTGACCGGTATCTCTTAGCATCCGAGAAATCATTTGATAATTTTGCTTATATGGTGATCCACCATCGTCTTATTGATGAATTTCGCAGGCAAGGAAAATACATGCAACTGGAAAGTGCCATTTGGGACGGGAGACACGCGGAGTTGGACCAGTCGCCACTTGAGGTCGCTAGTTCTTTGGAAATCTTCGAGCGGGAACAAGCGGCTGAGGCGCTCGCGGAAGAGCTTCGCTTGTACGATGTGACTCTTCAGCAATACGGGATTGATTTGGAAGAGTTAGAGGAAGTCTCTCCCAAGCATCGGGATACCCGAGCGCAGTTGATTCGGATCGCTCGAATCTTTAGTGAGCATCCGCAATGGCTCAATACGTTAAGGACGACCAAAAGGCTTCCGGCTAAAGAAATGTTAGCCGTCTTTAAAGTTAGCTCCAAAACGCTGGAGCGCAACCGAAAATATTTGATCGCGTTAATTTTGATTTATGCCAGCGAAGAGTTCAAGCGAATTAAGACCACGGTATCGTTTGCGGAAGGAGGTGTGGAAGAGGATGCAAGGAACCGTCATGAAAATCACAAAAGATAACATCGTCGTCCTCTGCGAAGACGGAACCTTCCGCAATCTACCGAAGCCGGAGGTGCTGCCGGGGTTAGGAGAGCAAATTTCAGTGACTTCATCTGCTAGGAACGGTAACGTTAACCGGCGAAACATCAGACTGACAAGGACTATAAGCTCTGTGGTCGCTTCAGTTCTGTTGCTGATCGGTGTCGTTTTCCTATTCCAATGGATGAGGCAAACCACGGAACCCCTTACTCGAGTGGCCATAGACATCAATCCGAGCATCCAACTTGGCGTTACATCAACCGGTAAGGTTAGGGAAGTGAATCTGGTTAATGATGAGGCTAAGTTGCTCATCACCCCTCGTCAGCTGAAGGGGAAGACGTTTAGCGAGGCGGTTGGTCAGATTATTACTCAGGCGAAGAGAGACGGTTACTTAGAGGACGGAACAACTAAAACCTGGATCTGGATGACGCTTATTCCACCGGAGAATTCCGATGCTCCCGCTTATTCGATCGACCGCTCCTCACTTCCGATCTCCGAGAGCTACAACCTGGAGTTATTTACAGCAACACCTGTACAGGTAGAAAAGGCGGCAGAAGCCCATTTATCCGTAAATAAATATAGGGTGTACGAGCAAGCGCAGATGCAAGGTATCAAGTTGGATATTACGGAGCTGCAGACTCATTCCATTGTATCCGTGCTTCAAGCTGTGGGCATAACGCCCGCCAGCCTCTTTGAGCATGATGTAAATAAGGAGATGCCTGCCGCTGCCGGGGGCGACCTCTCTTCTGAACCGACGCCTTCGCAGAAGACGGACGGGGACTTGAACGAGCAGCAATCGGATCCGAACGTAACAGAAGGGAAGGAGCCAATCCAGCAGAAGGGGAACAACTCTACGCGTATTCATCCGCCTGCCAAGGAGGAGGAGAAGGAGACCAAACGCTCCCAATCTTCGTCTTCGGGGAAAGAAAGACAACCTTCTATGGAACCGGTGGTAGAGCTCCGGGAAGAACCATCTTATGACAGCGCCACTGATCTGCAGGTGCCAGAAATGACAAAACCGGATCCGATTAAGGTCCCTGGGAATGAATCTGCTGGAAACGGAAATGAGAAGGAGAATGGCAACAAGCGGCCGGAGAAAGAGGTACTGGAACCCCGTAACACAGCACCATCGCAGCCTGTGAACTCGGTAGGGGAAAACCAAGGAGGAGGCAACGGGGACGCTAATCAAAAGAACAATAGTAACGGTAATAGTAACGGTAACGGTGACGGTAGCGGTAATAGACATGGCAACGGTGACGCTGAGAATAGCAATGGAAAGAGCGGAACGGTAATTACGAATAACCCGTAAACTTTCCTGCGCGTCCGCAGACAGGTACAATAGGTGTCGAGGAAAGTAAAATGGAGGCACTTATGGAGAAAACGAAAATCCTGATCATCGACGACGAGGCGGCTATCGCCGACTTATTGGCTTACGGGTTGTCCAAGGAAGGGTTCGACACGCAGACGGCGGGGAACGGAGCGGAAGGGCTGGAGCTGATGAAGTCATTCCGTCCGGACTTGTTGTTGCTGGACTGGATGCTGCCGGACCAAAGCGGGCTGGACATTTGCAAAAAAGTGACGGCGGCGTACAACCTTCCCATCCTGATGATTACGGCGAAGTCGGATATTACCGACAAAATCCTCGGATTGGAATTCGGCGCCGACGATTATATTACGAAGCCCTTCGACCTTCGCGAAGTGGTGGCCCGAATTCGCACGATTCTTCGCCGGATTCAGTCGACCGGAGGCGGGCAGGGGGCATCCCAGGAGGAAGAGCGGATTCGCTTCAAAAATATTGAAATTATCGAAAGCGAAAGACTTGTCCGAAAGGACGGCGAGCCCGTAGATTTGACACCAAAAGAATTCGATCTACTGCTGCGGCTTTATCGTCATCAGGGCAAAATATATACACGCACGGACCTGCTTGACCTTGTGTGGGGTTATGACTTTCCCGGAGATACGCGCACCGTCGACACCCATATTCAGCGACTACGCAAAAAGCTGGATGCCGGCGACCAGATCACCACTGTATTTGGAATCGGGTATAAATTCGAGAAACAGGCGGACTAGGCGATGATCCGTACGATTCGGGGAAAGTTTCTCGTCGGTTTCTTTCTTATCTTTGCCTTGTCCTTTGTCCTGCTGAATCAAACCGTGGACCACATCATCCAGAAGAGCAACCGGAACATTATCACCGATGATTTGATTGGGTTGAAGAAGAACAGCAATGTCTATGTTCGTCAGGCGTTCCTGATCAATCACTTCACGAACGATGATCTCTATTTCGGGCAAATGTCTGAAGAGATCGTAAATGACCTGAAGAGGGCGACCTCCAGCGAGGTTAGCGCGTATACCGTGGATGGGGTGCTGCTTCATTCGTCTTCGGAGGCGGCGTTTACCCAGGCGGCAGATGATGATTTAAAACAGGCGCTTCAAGGTAAAACCGCTTATACCATCTCCTATGAACAAGGGATGGCGGCTGTACGTTACTCTTACCCGGTGATCATCGACGGAACCAAAGTCGGGATCCTGCGATTTGCCAAGGACTTTACATTGCTGTACGAACAAAGTGGCACGATTCTGGATACCATCACCTATTTAGCATTCGGGATTATGGCTGCGGCGTTCCTGTTCTCCTATATCCTGTCACGCAATATGACCATCCCCCTGGTCAAGCTCAGCAAAGCCTCCAATGAGGTCATGAACGGGAATTTGGACGTGAGCATCGACGTTAAGCAGAAGCGACGAGACGAAATCGGCCGGTTAGCCGCTAACTTCAACGAAATGATAGGTCAAATCAAGCAGCAGATCGCCCGCATTGAACGCGACCGTGACCGTCTGGAGCGGTTGAATCAGCAGCGGAAGACGTTCTTCGACAACGTGACCCATGAGCTCAAAACCCCGCTGACCTCGATCCTCGGTTATGCCGAGATCATCCGTCAACAAGGGGAGTCGGATCGGGCTTTTTTTGATAAAGGCATGAACCATGTTGTCCAGGAAAGCGAACGATTACACGACATGGTCTTGCGGTTGCTGGAATTATCGAAGGAAACGGCGGGACGTGAAGAGTTCAGACGCGTTGAGACGGGACGAATTTTGCGCGATACATGCGAGGCTTTAACGTTTAAAGCCAAACGCTACCAAAAAACACTCCGCTGCGAAATCGACGAACAGCTTGAGGTTTACGGGCAGGAAGACCGCATCCGGCAATTGTTTATCAATTTGCTAGACAATGCCATCAAATACAGCGAAGCTCGTTCGGAGATCCAGGTTCAGGGGGGACGCGCGGGGGAGATGGCTCGTTTCCTCATTATCAATCGGGGGGAGACGATCCCGCCAAACCAATTGACTGAAATTTTCGAGCCGTATTATGTCCCGGACCGACAGGGTGCTAAAGAGACGGGGAGCGTTGGGCTAGGGCTGGGCATCGTGAAGTCCATCGTCGACGATCATGGAGGGAACATTCGGATGAGCAGCGAACACGAAATGACGACCGTTGAGGTGGAGCTGCCCTTGATGATGGCGGAAAGGGAGCGGTCATGAAACGAAGGATATTACGTACCCTTGTTTGGTTGATGATCTGTGTCATGATGTTAGCGGGTTGCGGCGGGAGACCGCAAACCCAAACGATCATCATTCCGGACACGGACGAAAGTCAGAACTCAGGCGGACAAACCGGCCCGTTCGAGGTCCAAAAGATCTACCGAATCGAACTGGCTGCCAAGGGCGGGTTGATCGGCTGGTCCGGAACCAATGCGTTGTTAGGTTATTTTAGCGGATCTGGGGGATCGCAAAGTCTTCAGGAAATCAAGCCTCCTTATGACAACTTGCTGCAGGTCCTCGAAGTGGATCCTAAACAGTTTGTATTTGATTTATCCCCGGATGGACAGCGAATCACAGCGATCGAGGAGAACGATGGAAATTTTGAACTCAAGCTGCTGTCTCTTGCCGATGGAACGGAACAAAAGTTAAGCACCTTTGACCCTTCCCAACTCACCTCGAAATGGTTCACCTGGTCGGATAATAGCCGGTATCTCTCTTTCGCGAGCTACACCACTCAACCCGAGAGCAAAGGCCAATCTGATATCGTGGTGTACGATGTGCAGAATGGAACGCAAGCGACCTACTTGGTCCCGATCCCCGAGGGCAGCCGGGCGGAGCTGTATTCCTCCGTCCATGTTGCGGATGACGGGAACAGCGCTTTTCTACTCAACCAACGGATGGATGAAACCTGGATCGTCATCGGAACCTGGAATGACGGGGTATTCACCGCTCAATATAAACATGAGTTGATCGGAGACGGTCAAGCCGCGTGGATGAATGACGATCAGGTGGCCTTCCTGGGGAGCGATGGGACGTTATATACGTACGACCTTCGGAATGAAGCGGTGACGGTCTTGCTGGACAGCGCTTTTAGCTTCAGTCTGTCCGGGGATCACCAATACGTCGCCTACAGCAAGGGGGACGGAACGTTGTTCGCCGGCAAGCTGCAGGGGAACAACGTTCTGAACGCCAAACCGATTTATCAGGGCATTCTGCCATCTCAGATGGCCTGGAGCCCGGATAACCGAAGACTGCTGATCTTCGGCGGAAGAAGTCTACTGAAAGGGAAGCCGGAGCCCGTAGAGGTGCAAAATCCAGAAACCTCCCTTCAGAGCGCCGAATGGCTGCCCTTCATTATCGAATTTAAATAACTTATCTTTCAATGGACAGGAGCGTGAACGGTGACGCCCCTGTCTTTTTTGTGTTTGCAAGCATTTAGAGACATTTTGTTGACAACTCGGTCAAACGATGGTGACATCTGCCCTTTACGATGAAGTAGGCCTATCAAACAGGAGTTCATCTTTCGCAATAGCGCCGAAAGGAGTAAAAGACGGTGAAAACCACAATCAGAATGAGAGCAAGAGCATCTGCAGCCGCCGGTTTCTTCCTGTTGTTCGCACTTGCCGCATGCAGCGGCGGGGGAGGAGAAACACCCCAAATCCAAATCGGCGAATCCGGCGATAGAGGATCCGAACAACCGGTCGAGGCCCCGGCGAATGCGGGGATGACCACGTTGACTTTTTCAACATTTTTTCCGGATACGCATTTGGAGGAGCTCGTCAGCCAATATGAAGCCTTGCACCCGGAGGTAGATATTCAACTCCAGAGTGTACAGACAGATAATGCCCATCTGGAAGCGGAAATGGAGAAATTCAAGACCCAAACCAATACAGCCATGCTGGCAGGAAAGGGGCCGGATTTGCTGCTGCTGGACGATTTGCCGGCAGCAAGTTATGTGAAGAACGGTCTTCTCGTCAATTTCGATGAGCTCATCGCGCAGGATGCTGCCTTTAAAAGAGAGGACTATTTCACGAATATCTTGGATCATGCCAAGATCGGCGGCGGCCTGTATGCCATGCCGATTTCGTTCTTCCTGCACGGACTGGCCGGCGACGAAGAAGCGCTTGCCCAAGCAGGGGTTGAAATCAACGACGAGTCCTGGTCATGGAACGATTTCGCGGTGCTGTCCAAACAGCTGGTCAACAAAACGTATCCGCATGTCATCCACACCGAACCCCAATATATGCTGAACTGGATGGTGTCTGACAATTTATCGCTGTTTGTGGATGAGCCCAACGGGACGGCCAAGTTCAACACGGCCACGTTTACCGGCTTAATGAAGCAGGTCCAGAAAATGTCCGAAGACGGGGTGATCGGCGCAGAGGGAACCCCCTATTTCTTCCCGGTACAGATCAATTCGCCCGGCGATTATTTCGAATCGTTAAACAGCTTCCTGAGTTCTAACATGAAGTTGTACGTTAAACCTCACGCGCAGGACGTTGGCGCCGGCGGGTATTTCCAACCCTACCGAAGCATCGGCCTGAATGAAAGTTCCAAGGCGAAGGAACAAGCCTGGGACTTCGTGAAGTTCATGATCTCCGATCAAGTGCCGGTGGATCCGAACCATGCCGGCTTTCCGCTCAATAAACGGTTGTACGCCCAGGAGGTTGAACAGTTGAAGAAGGACGGCTCCGTACCGACCGCCAAAGAGGGTCCTTTGAAAGGGGTTCCGATCCAGGTGAATCCGGACGAACTTGACGCGCTGGAGAGCAAACTGACAGGTGCAATCCATCTGGTATCTAAGTTTCAACCGGATCAGCTGTCAGAGATCATCATGGAACAATCTCAAGCTTTCTTCAGCGGGCAGAAATCCGCCCAGGACGTCGCCGGCCTGATCCAAAACAAAGTTACGACGTATCTCAATGAATAGCCGTTGGCTGTCGAGGACGTTTCGGAGGGAAACCGCTGCAGTGCTGTTATTCTTGGCGCCGAGCGTGCTTGGTTTTGCAGTGTTTTACATCATTCCATTTGTGATGGGCATCTCTCAATCCTTGACCAACCGCACCCTTAACGGCAGCTTCATCGGATTGTCCAACTATTCGGAACTGCTGGCCAGCGGTTCGTTCCGCAAAGCGGCTGCTAACACGCTGTTATTCACAGGGGTCAGCGTTCCGCTCCTGATCGCCTTGTCCTTGAGCTTGGCGCTGTTGATCAATAAAGGGCCGTTCTTCCGTCAAGGCTTGCAGACCGCTCTGATTCTGCCGCTGGTCGTCCCTGTGGCATCGGTTGTCCTGGTCTGGCAAATCTTCTTCGACTGGAACGGGACGTTGAACGCCTGGCTAACTCATGTGGGTCATAGCCGTGTCGACTGGCTGCAATCGAACGGATCTATGGTCGTGCTGGTGGTGTTGTATCTATGGAAGAACATCGGCTACAACCTGATCTTGTTTCTGGCGGGCTTGCGGCAAATCCCGCGGGATTACTACGAAACCGCACGAATTGAGGGGGCGGGAAGGTGGCATCAGTTTACACGGATTACGCTGGTCTATTTGACGCCAACGCTGTTCTTCGTTGTGCTGATCTCGATCATCAATTCGTTTAAAGTGTTCCGCGAAACGTATTTGCTGGCAGGGGATTATCCCTATGACCGGATTTACATGCTGCAACACTACATGAATAATATGTTCGCGGCGCTGGAAATTCAGAAGCTAACGGCGGCGGCTACCCTGATGGTTCTCTGTATTTCCGTCCTGGTCATCGTTCTTCTCTCGGTGGAGCGGCGGTTTCGGGATGTTCTGGACTGAAGGGAGGGAAGCACGATGAAAAAGTCGAGGCAGCTCCCGCAGCTAGCGTTAACAGTAATACTTGGCTTCATTGCCTTATTAATGTCCGTTCCACTGCTCCTGACGTTTACGAATTCGTTGATGACGGAGACGGAGATCGGGTTGAATTACGGGCTCATCGGACAGATGACGGATGCTGCGGCGGGAGGCAATACCCACTTTGTCAATCTAAAGCTGCTTCCGGATTGGCTGAGCTTCGGGCAATATCGGGAGGTCTTAATCATGAATTCCAAATTCTTGCGAATGTTCTGGAATTCGGTGGGGATGGTGGTACCGATCATCGCTGGTCAGACCTGGGTTGCTTCTCTGGCAGCCTATGCTTTCGCGAAGCTGCGTTTTCGCGGAAGGGACAAGCTGTTTCTGGTCTATCTCTTAACCATGCTGATGCCGTTTCAAGTGACGCTGGTGCCGAATTATTTGGTGGCTAGTACGTTGGGGCTGATGAACAAGGAAGCGGCCATTATTTTGCCTGGAATCTTCGGCGCGTTTGGGGTGTTTATGCTGCGTCAATTCATGGCGCATATCCCTGGCGCTTACGCGGAAGCTGCCAAAATAGATGGGGCTGGAGAGTGGACGGTGTACCGGCATATCGTTATCCCGTTGGCCAAACCCGGTTTGGCGGCGCTAGCGGTGCTGTTGTTCGTGGACTATTGGAATATGATCGAACAGCCGCTCCTCTTCCTGCAGGATTCATTTAAACAGCCGTTGTCGCTTTATCTGGCACGCATTGCCTCGGAGGAGCGGGGAGTCGGTTTTGCGGCCTCCGTCTTGTACATGACGCCGATGTTGCTGCTGTTCTTCTACGCAGAGTCTTATTTCATCCAAGGGGTACAATTGTCGGGAATTAAAGGTTAGCAGGACGGAGGAATCGCATTGGAAGCGCAATGGAATGAGGAGTCGCGGCTGCGAGTTAGGCAGCGGAAAATCAGATGGCTTGCCGGTTTGTTTATCGGCTTGCTACTGGTTTTTACGCTACTTGGCAACACACTGCAGAACCTGATGCTACCTAGAGTGCTGGTAGCCGCTGCGAGTCCCGGCGAGCTGGCACATTCATATGAAGGTTCAGCTCTATTGAAATACGGAGCCACTCAGGCTTTAATGAACCCGGCCGGCTGGAAAGTCAGTCAGGTGCATGTGAAAGAAGGGGATGTGGTTCGCAAGGGCGACCTTCTGATCGAGTATGACGACCGTGAAGCAACCCAAGAGTTGGCCGACATGAAGGCGAACCTTGAGAAGCTCAAGTTGTTACTTGCCGATGGGCAAGAAGCTTACAAGCAGGCGGCACAGGTGGGAGATGAGTCGGCACAACAAAGCGCTCGTACCGCCATACAAACCGCGAAGATCGATATCGCCACACAAGGTCAGCATCTGGCGGCTTTACACACCAAAATCGAGGACAACCGCCGACTGGTCGCCCCGTTCGACGGCACGATCATCGAGATCTCAGCGGTTGAAGGACAAGCTTCCGCCGGGGGGCCGGATATCCGCTTATCCGACAGTTCCAAAGGGTTTCGCCTTGAACTGCTGATTCCAAACGATGTCGCGGAGCTTGTGCGGGTCGGTGATGAGCTGGATGTCCTGCTGCCAGATCAGGAAAATTCGATCGTTCAGGGGCAGATCTCAAGCTTGGAAGCTAATGCAGGAAGCGATTCGACCGGCAGCGGAACCGATCAGACGGACCTAGCTACAACACCCGGTCAACTCTTGACGGTTTTGCTCCATGGAGACCATTTGCGCAGTGGGATCAAGGCTCGAGTCGTTATGACGAAAACCGGAAGCGCGGGGACGCTTCTAGTGCCTAAAGCGGCGATCCATGAGGATGATGCCGGTACGTTCGTCTATACGGTTGAGCCCAGAGAAAGCCCGCTTGGCAATGCTTACTACGTTGCTCGAGCTAACGTCGAAGTTGCTGGAAGCAACGGGTACAACACCGCCATTACCGGAGGGGTTTTCGAGGGTCAGCAGGTGATTGTGGAGAGTACCGATCCAATTCTGGAGGGCAGTCGCGTTCGTTTTTGAGCGGAGATATAGATGGTGATGGAGAGGGAGAAGAGGAGAAAAGCGGGAGGAGAGCAACATGGGGAGAAGTGGGAAAGTTGCGTATTTCATTGCCTTCTTAGGTATCGTTATCGTTTTGTTATCCTTTGGTGGAGTGATCACCTTCGGTGGTGAGGATAAAGTAGGCTCCGGTCATCGGTTCTTGTCGTCCGCACCGGCGACCGGGGAGGAAGTGCCCGTACCCGACAGATCCGAAGGGAAATACCGGATCGTCATCGACCCCGGTCACGGGGGAAAGGACCCGGGGGCCAGCAGTGTGAGCGGCAGGGAGGAGAAAGAGTTTTCGCTTGCCCTCGCTCGGAAAGTGGTTGATCTCCTTCGGCAGGATCCAAAGTTCGAACCGTACTTAACTCGAACAAATGACGAGTTTATCGAATTGGAGGACCGTTCCAAGGTTGCCAACGAGCTGCATGCCGATGCATTGATATCTCTTCACGGCAACACCTATGAAGGGCCGGAGAACGTTTCCGGAACGGAGACGTATTATTACGCTGAAGGAGATGGCAGTCGTGATCTTGCGGAGGAAATTCATCAGCATTTAATCGAAGCCTTGGATTTCCGTGATCGAGGGGTTCGTCAGGAGGACTGGAAGGTGCTGCGAACAAGCAAGGTGCCGGCAGTCCTGGCGGAAATTGGGTTTCTGACGAATGCTGAGAACGAGTCGGTCCTGTTAAGCGAAGCGGGACAGGACAAGGCAGCGAAGGCGATCGTGGAGGCACTGAAGGATTACTTTGGGAAATAATAACGGAAGAAACGGCATGCTTACATGCCGTTTCTTCCGTCGTCATAACTAAGCTGCCATTCGATGCCGTACTTGTCCTTCAAATTGCCGTAACAAGGACTCCAGAAGGTCTCCTGCAATTCCATTTGAACCGAACCGCCTTCCTTGAGCCGTTCAAATGCGGAGGTGATCTCCTCCCGGTTTGGGCTGACCAGCGCCAAACTGATATGGGTTCCAACGGTATAGGGGGAACCCGGGAACACGTCGGAGAACATCAGGTTGCTGCCGCTAACCTTAAGGTTGGCATGCATGACGCGGTCCTTCGCTTCTTCGGGAAGCGTATAATCCGGCTCGGCGGAATGCGCTTCGCCGTAGGTGAGAATTTGCGGCCGCTCCACGCCGAATGCCTGGGCATAAAATTCAACCGCCTCACGGCAGTTCCCATCAAAATACAAATAAGCGTCAATAGGCATGATCTCTTCCTCCTCGTCATATCTTGTCCTACACGGGTGACTCCTTCACCAGCTTAACCAGAATGGGTCGTACCCAATCCATCGAGTGAATCAGATCTAAAGAAAAGTTTCAATTTCAACAAACAGCCCCAACTGCAAAAGAGCATCCCATGATCTGCCAAATCCCGATTCCGAAAGGATGAACTGTTGCCGCAAAAGTTTATGGGAAAGAACAGAAGATCTGGCCAACCCTGTCCAGGTCTTGCTTGTTATTCGGTGACTTGCAGCGTTAATACCGTTTCAGCCACTTCTACACCATTCACCAACAATACGATGCGGTGTTCTCCGGGGTAATGACGGCGGGTCGACAGGTCTGCCCAACTGTGCTTCCTTGCACCGCCGATCCGCGAACCGCCAGGGATAGTTTTGTCCGATAGCAGGAACAGCTTACGCGAGGTTCGACCGCCGGCTTTGACGAAATCGATGCCGTATTCGATACGCACCTTAGCCGGTTCACCTTCGCGGATCGTCAACTCGTAGCGAAGCTCGCTACTGTCGCCGATATGCAGTACGGTCGGCACGATCTCAAGCGCCGCCGTGGTCGTGAGCGGATGGCCGTCCTCGACGGCCGCGTAGCCGAACAGCTCTAGCGCTTCAGGTCCGCCGCGGCGGATCAAGGTGCGGCAGCCGTGGCGCACAATCCAATCGGTGTGCGGGTGGGTACCCTTCCAACGCCGAGTGAGCTCCAAGACGAATTCAGGATGGTCCTTGGCAATATCGTTCAGGTTGTTGGCTACGCTCTTGCGGACGTACAAGCTGGGATCGGCCTTTAGCCGCTCAAGAATCGGAACGATTGGCGCAGGGTCACGTTTGAACATCGGCAGCGCTTGACCCCAAGGGAGGCGCGGCCTGCAGCCTTCGCTCGCCAATCGGCGAACGTGCTCATTGACGTGTTCCGCCCATGTCGCCATCTGACGCATCATCCGTTCCGGATCGCGTTCGATAAACGAACGAACGGCAAACTCGGCGGACGACCTCGGCGTAAAGCGCTCGAGCGCCTGCATGGCAAGCGGCCAGTCCGCTTCGGCATGGCCAAACACCTCAACGAAGTCAGGGAAGAACAAGTAAGGGAACCCAACGCAGGTTTCGTCAATGGCGTACAGGACGTCCAACGCCTCCGTAAAGCTTGGCGGAAGCCATGCACCCAGTTTCAATGTAATTTGCCGCATCCGAGCTTTGAGTTCCAGCTTGTCCCAGGTTTCGTCCATCACTGCGGCGACAAATGTATCCGCGTCGAACGCCGGGTAGGCGCCCTTCACTTTGCCGCCGAAGCCGCGTAGAAATGCTTCGTTATACATCGATTTTAACGTATCGGCCATGTCTCTTCTCCGTTCCATGCCAAACTGTGATCGAGAGATTTAGGGTTCTATTTTACTATGACGGTTTTATTCAGCGCAAACACCGGAGAAACACGGCGTTAATCCTATTCTACTATAATCTAAACATTCGTAGGGGAGGGGGCAAAAGGATGAACAAATCGAAGATACGTGCCTGGATCCTGTACGATTGGGCGAATTCGGCTTACGCCACCACGGTGTTGGCGGCGGTACTTCCTATCTTTTACGCTGGCGTGGCGGCGCAAGGCTTAAGCAAAAGCACCGCGGCGTCTTATTTAGCCTACACGCATGCCATCGGCATGGCGTTGGTGGCGCTCATCTCGCCATTGTTGGGATCCATCGCGGACTTATCGGGGCGAAAAACGTCGTTCCTATCCTGGTTTGCCCTGCTAGGCATCGCCGGGACAACCGGATTCGCGCTCGTCGGACCGGGAGATTGGCTGCTCGCCTCGGCGTTGCTTGTCATCACGACGGTTGGATTCTCTGGAAGTCTGACGTTTTACGACTCGATGCTCCCTGATCTGGTACCTTCCCGGGATCGGGATGGCGTTTCGGCTAAAGGTTATGCAGCAGGGTATGTCGGCGGAGGGATTCTGCTGGCTATCAACCTCTTGATGATTCAGCAGCCGCGGTGGTTTGGCCTAAGGGATGAACTGGCGGGAACTCGGCTTTCTTTTCTCAGCGTAGGCCTTTGGTGGCTAGTTTTCTCGTTGCCGATCATGCGCAAGGTGCCGAATTTATCCAAGCAAGTGTCCGGGCTAACCACGGGGGGATATGTACGGGCTGCCGGTCAGCGAATCGGCGGTACGTTCCGGGACATCCGGCGCTATCCGCAACTATTTCGAATGATCGCTGCATTCTGGTTCTACAACGACGGGATCAACACGATCATCCTGATGGCTACCATCTATGGAACGACGCTTGGAATCGGTACCAGCGATCTGATCTTGGCTCTGCTCATTACGCAATTCGTCGGGTTCCCCAGCACCATTCTGCTTGGCAAAGCGGCTACGCGCCTTGGTCCTAAGCGGATGCTGATCGCCTCGTTAGGTATCTATGTGCTGATCGTTCTCTTGGGTTTTGGGATGAGTAGCGCCCTGCATTTTTACATCCTGGCCGTAATGGTTGGGTTGGTCCAAGGGGGAAGTCAATCGATTTCCCGTTCGATCCTTAGCGATCTGATGCCGCCGAACCGGACGGGGGAATTTTTTGGTTTCGTCAACATTACGAGTAAATTCTCTTCTATTTTTGGACCGTTTGCATTCGGACTCATCGGACAATGGACTGGCAATCCGCGTCTAGGGATTCTATCGCTGCTGCTGTTCTTCGCTTTAGGCATCGCCGTCGTGGCGAAGCTGAACCTTGTCCAAGGCAGGGCAGACGCCTTGCGGGGAGCCGGCGGTGGTCCCGATGCCGGAGCGCAGCCGCCGGTGACGGCCTAAACCTTAACCGATTGACGGCGACTCCAGATGGGCTCCGCGTATCGATTGACTAAATTGCTGACGCATTCTTTTCCCGTATCATAAGAGCGATCCCCTAACGTTTGCCGGAACTGTTCTCGTTTCCGCACGGCTGCTTCGGGGATTTCTTCATTTAGCCATTCTCCCAGGGCTCCGAGAACTCGTTCGCCGTCCGCGAGCGCCTGTTCCCAAAGCTCCCACACGCTTTCCGTTCTGACTTCGGATAAGACGGCGGAATGCCGCCACCTCGCATGCCGTTCGTTCAGATAATCCGGAGCGGAAGGGATCGAAACAGACGGGGCGGGCGGATAAAATAAGCCACGGATCGGTCTCGGCGTCAACCGCTTCTTCCAGCCCTTCGGATCGTTCAGCAGACGAAATGCGAGTCGCATGTCACGATAGGCCGCTTGCCAGCTGGTGAATGGCAGGTTATCCATCTCGGGGTAATGGGCGAGACAAGTCTCGTGGAGGACCCGGCGAATATGCAGGGGCAACCCGGCTTCGAGATCGATTTCTTTCCAACTGGGATGACGCGAAACGTCAAACTGTTTTAGCTTCCACAGGAATGCAGCGTCCAAGGCAATTTCGAAGCGCTGATGGTCCAGCCCTTTGTAACCGGCACTCCAATTAATGTAAGGGTGTAGATTACGGTCGAGAAGGTGATGGGTGAGAAAACCGAGGAAATACAGCAAGGCATCCGAGCGATCGGGTTCGGGGAGCGTGAGGCTATGTGCGAAAACATCAACTAATACCGATCCGCAGCTTCGACTGTGCATGAGGTTGCCGAGTCGAAATGCTCGACTGGAGTTACTCCTGGACAAAAAGCCATGGAAAAGCAGAACATCCGGCCCCTGGCAGCCAACATGATAGAGCTTGCGTAGAGCCGGAAGCCCGCGTAATAATGGCAAACGTTCTTGAAAATCGGTCGCAAGCCGTTCTCCATACTCCAAATGCATCCATAAGGCCGGCATGGGAATTCCTCCTGCTGTAGTTCGCCCGCCAAGACGGAGAGCGAAGTTCTTAAGACCAGCATAAGGAGCGTTTGTTAGAGGAGCGTGAAAAGAGATCCGGGATCGTGTTAAGATTTATGGCGCGCTTTTACTATACCTAACGCATAAGCAATCAGGGCGAGACCCACGAGAAGGTTCAAACCTGTCGTCATCAGCGGTTTTGCTTGAGGGATTCAAAAATTCGTTGATCGGTCACGTCCATGGGGATCTCTTGTCTCCTGGTTGATATTTTACCTCTCATAGTAGGAAAAGTGTTCAAGAATGTAAATAAGTATTGGAAAATGCGTTAATTAATTATCTAAATTAACCTAAAACATAAATAATTGAAGATAGAAGGACTAGGAAGCCATTTCAGAAAAAACAAATTAAACCGATCCGGGCCTGTCACCCACGCAACGGAAGTGCTAGGATAATTTTCATAAGGGAAACATGGATATCAAAGGAGTGGGATCAATGGCAGAGACCAAAACGAATGCCATGCGGATGCTGGAGAAGTCCAAAACGCCATACAACATCTTCGCGTACGATGCCGAGGACGGGCAAATTCACGGGACCGCTGTGGCGGAGAAGATTGGCAAACCGATGGAGAAGGTGTACAAGACGCTGGTGGCTCATCAAGGCCCAGCGTTATTCGTGTTTATAATTCCGGTAGCCGAAGAGCTTGACTTGAAGAAGGCAGCCAAAGCAGCCGGGGTCAAAAAAATCGAGATGCTCCCGCTCAAGGATTTGCTGCAGCACACCGGATATGTCCGAGGCGGCTGCTCTCCGGTCGGTATGAAGAAATTGTTCCCGACCTGGATCGACAGCCGGGCGGAGGGCTTGGACACCTTCCTCGTCTCTGCCGGGCGGATCGGCTTGCAGATGGAGCTTACGCCGCAGCAGCTTGCGGCACAAGTCAAGGGAAAGTTCGCCTCGCTTGTCCGTGAAGTCGGGGATGAAGGGGAGATGGAGGACGAAGGGATACGTCGGTTTTGACGTCCCCATAACAATCACCGTCTATACTGGGGTAAAAACCATACAGAAAGATGGATGATCTGATGGGCATTCATGCTTATTTTCGCTCCTTAAATGAACTGGAACGCATCTATCGCTGTCCCGGAAGGTTCAAATTCGAAGAACATAGCGTGGCGGCGCACTCCTGGAAAGTCGTGCAGTACGCGAAAACTTTAGCCGATATCGAAGAACAACATGGCGTTGTTATCGACTGGAAGAAGTTGTATGAAATTACGAGCAGTCATGATTACGGCGAGATCTTTATTGGGGATATCAAGACGCCGGTCAAGCACGCATCGATCGAGCTGCGGAACTTGATCCAGCAGGTTGAAGAGGGCATGGTCCACAATTTCATCGATGAGCATATCCCCGAAGAGTTCAAAACGATCTTCCGCAACCAGCTTCGCGAAGGGAAGGACCATACCGTCGAAGGGCTCATTCTCGAGGTCGCCGACAAGATGGATCAGGTCTACGAGGCGTTTGCCGAGCTGCAGCGGGGGAATACAGAGAAGGAATTCGTCAAGATGTACCGCGATGCGTTGGTTAAAATCAAAAATATCCGTCTTCGTTGCGTCGACTACTTCCTACGTGAAATTCTAACGGACATGGTCAACGAGGGGACGAGCTCGCCGATCGACATCAGGCGGATTACGCAGGAAGCGCTGGAACACGGTGAAGGCGCTTGAACTGGGAGATGAAGAAGAAGCCCATTCCAGAGCATTGGAATGGGCTTCTTTGTGCTTCAAGGATAAGCGAATCGTTACAGCTCGGCGACGATTTTGCCGCGGACATGGCGCTGGGATAGGCGAATCAAGGCGTCCGGTACTTGCTCCAGTTGAATCACTTCCTGGACCAAAGAGTCGACTTTGTTCTGCTGCAGCAGAGCCATAAATTCGCCAGCCATGACAGCGAGATCTTCCTCGGCTTTCCGACTCCCTGAGCCATAAGCACCGGCAATCATCAGCTTATGCAGCGTAAACGATTTGCTGGACGGCTGGAAATCGGCCACTGTCTCCGGTGCGCCGGCAATACAGGCCAGTTGCCCGCCGAAGGCCAGGGTGTCTAAGTCCAGATGGGCCGTTGCTCGGTTCAACGAGTTGATGATCAAATCCACGCCAACCCCGTTCGTGATAGCCATGACGCGTTCCTGAACGTTATCCGAGTTATAGTCGATGACCTCATCAGCGCCAAGGCTTCGGACGTAGTCCGCATTCTGCGGCGAAGCCGTTGCGAGGATGGGAGAGGCACCGTAGAGCTTGGCAAGTTGAATGGCATATCCGCCAACCCCACCCGCTCCGGCATGGACAAGGAGGGATTGCCCCGAACGGATATTCATTTTGCGCGTCAAAATCTGGTAAGCCGTTAGCCCGGCGCAAGGAAACGCCGCTGCGTCCGTAAAGGATACGCCGTCCGGGATCGCCGCCACCGTATGAGCGACGGTGACGGTGTATTCGGCGAACCCGCCAGGCCGGGTGAAATCGGCCATGTAGGCAACCCGGTCGCCCGTCTTCCAGGTAGTGACGCCTTCGCCAACAGTATCAACGACACCCGCAACGTCGATCCCAAGCACGAACGGATACACCCAGGCTGGATTCCCGTTTGGCGATACTTTGTAATCGATCGGATTCAAGCCGGCGGCATGAACGCGAACCCGAATTTCGCCAGGGCCAGGCACGGGCATAGGCAACTCGGCGATTTCAAGCGTATCAGGTTTTCCCGGTTTCGGGAGGATAAGTGCTTTCATCTGTATCTCCTTTTCGTTCCTTGGATTTTCGAGTTAGTTGCTTTTTGTATCATAGCATAGACCATTTACATATTCGATGAACCGCTTGGCCGCTGGCGAAACGTAGCGATCTTTTCGCCACTTGAGGCCAAGCTCCCATTCCCAGCCTTCCTCCTGAATGGGAATCCATGCGAGTCCTTCGAGCTCCAGTCCCATCGTCTTCGGTAGGACGGATACGCCTAAACCGGCCTTAATGAAGCCTGCTACTGTGATCAAATCCTCGGCATCATACGTGGATGCTAGCGAAAATCCGGTGCTTTGGAACCGAGCGAGTAGGGTCGCTTTGAGACCGCAGTTGTTTTTCAACCCCACGAACGGCTCTCCGGACAATTCGGTTAAGCTTAACGAAGGGCGATTAGCTAAGGGGTGTTGTGCCGAAACAACGATAAATAGCGGAAGCGTTTGGATCACGATCCATTCATGGAGCTCCATAAACGATTCTCGGGAAGTGATCATGAGATCAGAGAGTCCTTTGTTCAAGTGCTCGTCGATGTCTCCGAGGTTTCCTTGCGTTAATTCGAATCGGACCTGCGGATGGCTTCGTTGATAATCGCGGATCAGTGTTGGCACGAGATCAACGCCTAGGATATTCAGGTACGACAAGGCAACAACTCCGGTCTCCGGATTTGTCCATTCCTGCAATTCCCGAGTGCCGTTGGTCAAATCCTGCATCGCTTGTTCAACCCAGACCATGAACATCTGACCGTACCGGTTAAGCTCCAGGTTTCGGCCGCTTCGCTCGAAGAGCGGAACGCCAAGTTCATGCTCGAGCTTGGAAATGGCGTGGCTTAAGGCCGGCTGGGTTAAATTCAGCGCCTTGGAGGCTTGGGTCATATGCTGCAAGCGGGCAACCGTCAGGAAATACTCGAGTTGCGTGAGTTCCACAGTAGTCACCTCACCTTTATATATTAATTTAATTTATTATTTACATGAATACTATAAATTAGACGATATAAGGGGTCAATCGTAAAATGGATTTGGGCCCGGTTCAACCAAGTAAAGCGGATCGAGGACCAGATGCTAAAGCTAAGGAGTGGAGCAGAAATGACTCGGAATGACATCGAGGTAGGGTTACCTCAAACGATTCGTGATTTTTTTCGGGCAAGTGATAAGCACCAAACGGAGGACTTACTTGCCTGCTTCGGGGATAACGCATTAGTTTTGGACGATGGAGGAAGGTATGAGGGGCTAAGCTCAATCCGTTCCTGGAGCGATCAGAACTATATCGGGGCCCGGGTTCATGCGGATCTTATCGCGGTGGAGCCAAGGGATAAGGAATGGGCGGTTCTGGCCGAAATCACCGGCGATTATCCAGGGGGGCCGTATCGATTTTGGTTTGGATTCACCTTAGATCAAGGACAGATCAGCAAATTGGAAATTACGGAGGGATAAGATGAAATTCGACTTAAATCAGATTCATACGGAGTTTGCCGGTAAAAAAGTGCTTGTGACAGGGGGCACCAAAGGGATGGGACAAGCCATTACAGCGAGGCTAGTCGCTGCGGGGGCCGTTGTCATGACGACGGCCAGATCGATGCCGGAATCGCCAGGCGATCCGCTGCTGTTCGTAGCCGCAGACCTGGCGACCCCTGAAGGGGCGGAGGAGGTGACCCGTACGGTCCTGGAGCGCATGGGCGGCGTAGATATCCTTATTCACTGCGTTGGCGGATCGACCACGCCTCCAGGCGGGGCCTTGGCACTTCGCGAAGAGGAATGGATCTACGCGCTGAACTGGAACTTACTTAGCGCCGTTCGCTTGGACCGGGGACTACTGCCATCGATGCTGGAGATGGGGAAAGGGGCGATCGTGCACATCTCTTCGATCCAACGTAAGCTGCCGCTGTTCGAAACGACTTTGGCCTATGCCGCGGCGAAAGCGGCGTTAACGAACTACAGCAAAGGGTTATCCAAAGAATTTGCACCGCAAGGCATCCGTGTCAACACAGTTTCTCCCGGGTTTATTCAGACGAAAGCGGCCGATGCTTTAATCGACCGAATTGCTGCAGAGACGGGTAGTCGGGAGAGCGCCCTGGAGCAGCTGATGCAGTCGCTTGGCGGTATTCCGCTGGGTCATCCGGGACGACCGGAGGATGTAGCCGAACTCGTGGCGTTCCTTGTCTCTGACCGGGCAGCTTCCATAACAGGCAGCGAATACGTCATCGATGGAGGAACGATCCCAACGCTTTAACCTCTGCTATCGTCAACTTCAAAAGAGCCTTCCCAACAAGGGAGGGCTCTTCGTTTAAAGATGGGGAGCGATGTTCAATCGGAATACTTCGGTCGGAGGGCGGTCTCTTTTGCGCTTATCATCGGTCAGAACGACGACGGTCTCCAGGCTTGGGATCACGTAGATGAATTGTCCTCCGTAGCCGCGGGCATAGAAAAATTCAAAAGACGACTCCCGCTCCCCCGTGTATACGTCCGTCCACCAATGCCAGGCATAGCAGCCGCGATGGGGGGGTTCAACGTCGATCGCGGGATGGACGGACTCCTTCAGGCGTTCCTGGCTGATCAGTTGTCGTCCGTTCCAGGCACCTTGCTGCAAATACAATAAACCGAACTTCATCATATCCGTTGGCCGTAGCCACAATCCGAATCCGCCGGTATGAATTCCCTGCGGGTCTTGCTCCCAGCGGTAGGTTTCGATGCCGAGCGGGCCGAACAGGTTCTCTTCGGCAAAACGGGCTGTCGGCATGCCGGCTGCTTGGACCAAGATTGCCGATAGGAGCTGGGAGCCGCCCGAGTTGTATTCCATCCGGTCGCCGGGGCGATCGGCCATCGGTTGATCCAGGGCGAACCGGACCCAATCGCGGGAGCGGGTCATCCGTGGAAACGAGTTATGCTCGCCGAATTCTGTCCAATTCCACCCTCCCGACATGGTGAGGAGATGCCGCAGGGTGATCTCCCGCTTCCGTTCGTCGGAGTCCGCATTCAATGAGGGGAAGAAGGTGCGGATTTGCGTATCGGGTGGAGGCAGCAGACCGCGGTCGAAGGCGATGCAGAGCAAGGCTGATAGGAAGCTTTTTGTGCAGGAATTGGTTTTGGCGATTTGGTCAGCCACTTGCGTGTTACGATAATGCTCGAGGACAAGCTGGCCTTCCCGGTTGATGAGACAGCTTCGTAATTGAAGCGGCTGAATGGCCGCAGAAATGGCAGAGAGATTCATCGCTTAGATGTCCTTTCTAGTGTCGTGGGGCCCAAAGGATAATCGATACGCCGATCAAACAGATTGCGGCGCCAAGCCAATCGTAGAGGTCGGGCGTCTTCTTGTCTACCCACCAGCCCCATAATATCGCGAGCGCGATGAAGACGCCCCCGTAGGCTGCATATACGCGACCGAAAGAAGGGAACTTTTGCAGGGTCGGAACGATGCCGTAGACGATGAGGATCAACCCGCCAGTGATGCCATACCAGAGCGGCCTGGATTCCCGGAGCCAGAGCCAGATCAAATAGCCGCCGCCGATTTCGGCGAGTCCGGCGACAAGAAACAAGAGAATCGCGAGGAGCATGATGAAGCCAATCCTTTCGCTCTATTTTTACCCATGATTGTACCATGGATCCGTAAAGATGAAACCTTGATGAAGACTATGGCGTCTTCGCGCGAATGCGTTATAATCGATCTAAGGTGAATATTCAAATTTAAACTATCAAATCTACAATTAAAGGAGTGGATCCGGATGGAAAGAGTCCAATCGGAAACGCAATTCGAACAATTGATTCAAAGAGACCAGTATACGGTCATTAAATTCGATACAACCTGGTGCCCGGACTGCAAAAACCTCGATCGGTTTATTGGAGATATCATCGCCGAGCATACGGACAAGGAGTTCTACGCGATGGATGCCGAGGAATTCCAGCCGTTGGCCGAAGCTAACGAGGTGCGGGGCATTCCGAGCCTGCTCGTCTATAAAAACGGGGAGAAGCTTGCCCATCTACACAGCAAATTCGCCAAAACGCCGGGGCAGATCCGCGAATACCTCGAGAGTTTGGCTTAATCCGGTAGGGGGGCGTTCATCGTCCGTCATGGGGAGAGGGGAACATGAAGTTTACGGAAATGACTTTGTGGTCGGGGCAACTGCAGGAGACGGAAGCCTTCTACACGGAAATCCTGGGGTTTGCCTTAATCGAGCAAGGACTGGAGCACTTCACGATTCAAGCCGGAACCACGCTGCTCACGTTTCGTTTGGCCCAAGAGAACGTCTCGCCGTTTTATCATTTTGCGCTGAACATACCGGAGAATAAATTTGTTGAAGCCAAGCAGTGGTTGGCGGCGAGAGTTCCATTGATCCGTGAACAGGGGGAAGATGAGGTGTTCTTTACCTCCTGGAACGCGCATGCGGTTTATTTTGAAGATCCGTCCGGTAACATTGTCGAATGGATTGCCCGGCATCATTTACCCAGCGGGATCAGCCACGATTTTACCGTCGATGACATCATGGGGGTTAGTGAAATCGGTATCGTTACATCCGAAGTCCTCCCCTTGGTTCGTCGTTTGAACGCGGCAGGGATACCGAATTGGAGAGGGGACGATGAGGGACTGACCCCAGTTGGCGATGAATATGGGCTGCTGATCGTCGTCAGGGACAGACGGGAATGGTATTTCTCCAACCGGAAAGCGGCCCATTTCTACCCGGTAGAACTGTCCGCAGTCGGGATCGGGCAATTGAAGTTTCGTGCGCAGGACGAGTTGTTGGTCACATCGTTCGGTTGAATTGAAGCGGATGCTTCATGTACACGTTCATGGATGTTGTCCCTTGTTTTGTGGTATATTGCTTATATAATAAGCAGTTGCATTTTGGACAGGAGACACGCGCATGAACGAGAATGGAAATAAGACGGACGATCGTAACTATACGAAGGGGCTTCCTCACGGAATTGCATTAACCTGGGGATTGATTCCGGAGCCTAAACGGGGGCCCAAACGGGAGCTAAGCATTCCGGAAATTGTCCGTACCGCAGTTGCACTTGCGGATAAGGACGGGCTCGCTGCCGTATCCATGAGCCGGGTCGCCGGAGCGCTGGGTTATACGGCCATGTCGTTGTATCGATACATTCCAAGCAAGGATGATCTGCTGCTTCTGATGCAAGAGGCGATCTGTGACATCCTCCTTCCTGAGGAACAGGATCCGGAGGATTGGCGAGGGATGATGCGTACCTTCGTTTGGAGTACGGTGAAAGTATATAAGGAGCATCCCTGGTTTGCCGATCTCCCGATTTATGGAGCGCCAATCACACCCAACAGTTTACGGTTTGTCGATTGGGCATTAAAGGGAATGCGAGACTTTCCAATCAGCGGGTATGTCAAAATGTCAATTGTACTTCTCCTGAGCAGTTATGCGCGCGCCTGCGGAATCCTGCAACGGGACATGGAGCGGGCCTTCAGTTCGGGAACTAGCCTGGGTGAATTTAGCGGTTATAGCTACAGTGCTGCTTTGAAAGAGCTCGTCACCCCGGAGCGTTTCCCCTATTTACATCCATTGATCATGTCGGGAGAGTACACCGGAGAAGATGAAGCCGAGGGCGGCGTGGGGAATGACATTGAATTCGGTCTGGAGCGGATTCTTGACGGGATAGAGCATTATTTGAGCGCTGCGAAAAAACAAACATAAAAGCAGGGATAACGAAGCGATTCGTTATTCCCTGCTTTTTTTATTGCGCTTTTTGCCGGATGATGGTTGCGTTTATCGTTGTCCTGACCGCCTTTGAAACACGACGCGACACCAGACGAAAGCACCGGCGATGAGGAACAGGCACCACCCGACTGCCCACCAAGCATTGTCACCGAGCGGAACATTGGTGAGCAACCCGCGGATCGTTTCGATCGCCGGGGTGATCGGCTGGTGGGCCGCGAAGCCCTGCAGCCATCGCGGCATCGATTGCGTGGGCACGAAGGCGCTGGATAGATAGGGGAGGAACAGCAGGATGAACCCGTAACCGCTTGCGGCCGAGGCGCTCCCGGCGATGAGGCCGATGGCTGCGAATAACCAGGTGATGGCCAGGATAAACAAGATGATCATGCCCATAGACCCTAGCCATTCCCAGAAACCGGCGGCAGGGCTGAAACCGACTAGCAAAGCAACGCCAATCACGATCACTGTTGCGATAAGATTGCGGAACAAGCTGGCTACGACATGGCCGGTTATTACGCCCAGGCTTTGAATCGGCATGGTGCGAAATCGCTCGATCACACCGTTGGAAAGGTCCTCGGCGACTTTCACCGCAGTCCCTGAAGCACCAAATCCGGCACACAGCAGGATGATCCCGGGAACCACATACTCAACGTAATTGCCGGAGGGGTCAAGGGCACCGCCGAAAACATAGGTGAACAGCAGCATCAGCATCACCGGGAGCACGATCGCCATGACCATGGCATCCACATCTCTCAGACTATGGCGGATGCCGCGGCCGATGAATACCCAATTGGTCATCCAGGACGAAGGCACTTTGGCTGAAAATGGGGCTTCCATTAAACGGCTTCCTCCTTATCGCCGGAAGTCAGAGAAATGAACACCTCATCCATCGTCGGACGCTGAATGCTGACACGTACATCCGAGGGCACCTGGGTTTGAAGATCATTTAAGATCCCCAACAAATCACGGATGGTGCCGTCCGTCGGCACCCGGGATAGCAACTGATCATCGGAGTCCCGGAGTTCGACCCGATCGCTGCGGACTTGAGCTTTCAATTGCTCCGCCGTACCGGTCGCAACGATTCGTCCGTCCTTGAGAACGGCGATCGTATCGGCCAATTGATCCGCTTCCTCCAAATATTGCGTTGTTAGAAAAATCGTATGACCCTGCCGCGCTAATTCCGTGATGCTACCCCAGAGTACGCGGCGGCTCAGCGTGTCAAGACCGGTTGTCGGTTCGTCCAGGAACAGTACCGGGCGGTTGACGATCAGGCTGATCGCAAGATCAAGACGGCGACGCATGCCGCCGGAATAGGTCTTGACCCGTTTTCGGGCCGCATCGGTCAAGTCGAATTGTTCTAATAGCTCTGCAGCGCGCAAACGTGCCATTTTGGAGGTTAGGCCTGAAAGACGGCCCATCATCACTAAATTTTCCTCCCCGCTCAGCACTTCATCGACCGCGGTAAATTGTCCGGTAAGGCTAATTGAACGTTTGACTTCGTTTGTTTGCGCGGTCACCTCGTATTCAGCAACCCGAACCGTTCCCGCATCGGGCGTGGTAAGGGTCGAGAGGATGCGGATTAGGGTTGTTTTACCGGCGCCATTGGGTCCCAGTAAGGCATAGACCGTGCCTTTAGGCACAACAAGATCAACCCCGTTCAGCACAGTTTGGCTGCCGAAGCTTTTGTACAACCCGCTAATTTCGATCGCATGATTCATTCCAAGGACTCCTCTCTCAATTAACTGTATATAATGTAAACAGTATATGGTATAAGCATATGTGAAGTCAATACGAAACATTCATGGCATTGGCTAATTTTTTCGTTGTGCGACTAGAGAAATACTTCCTAAATCATACGTAGTGCTATTTTCCTGTTTTTTGAAACGAAGGGAATGCACTCTACACTAATAAGGTTGATCGGACGATAATCCATGGTGGAGTGGTACTTTTTTCCACAAAGGGACCGCTTTGAAGGACATCTTATCAAAGTGAGGAGACATGCGATGTAGAGAGATTGAACTAGAGAAATGGCGATAGGAGACTGTTGTGGAGCGCTACATAGTTAAACGACAATGAAGGAGAGAAATCATGGAGAGAGCGTTCGTGAGCAAACGCAAAGCCCGGATCTGGGCGCATTTATTGACCGCTATCATTTTATGGATCAGCAGCGTGCAAGTGATACCGGCACCGGAGGCGCGTGCAGCTGAGGGAGATTATTTACTTTCACTATATAGACCGGTCTACAGTTCCTCGTCGCTAGGCGGGAATACGCCGGATATGGCGGTGGATGGCAACGAGAATACCCGATGGGAAAGCGTATGGAAAAAAGATCCGCAATGGATGTACGTCGACTTAGGCGCCAGTGCTACGATCTCGAAGATATCCGTCCATTGGGAGAACGCCTATGCCAGCGCTTTTGCGTTTGAGGTGTCCGACGATGAAGTTCATTGGGAGCCCGTCTATTCCACGACGGAAGGTAAAGGTGGATGGACGGAGGTCGACGTGGACGCCAAAACCCGTTATGTCCGTGTGTTAAGCACGAAACGGGCACAGGAAGCCTACGGCGTATCGATTTACGAATTTAACGTTTATGGCACCGGCGGTGTCAGCTTGCCTCCAAAGCCAGCTGCAGCAAATCTGGCGCTTGGCAAGCCGGTAACGGCCTCTTCGCTGGAAATCGATGAGCCTAGCAAATCGGCGGAAGATAAAGCCAAAATGGAAGAGAAAAACTATTTAGCGATCCATGCGACCGACGGCAGCAACGATACACGCTGGTCTTCAGTTTACAAGGACAACGAATGGATTTACGTCGACTTGGGTGAAACCCGGGAAATCGGCAGCGTATCCTTTAACTGGGAGACGGCTTACGGGCGCGCTTACGATATTCAGGTATCCGAGGATGCCAGCCACTGGACGACCGTATACCGCGAGTTAAACGGATCGGGCGGACGGGAAACCATCCCGGTCTACGCGAATGCCCGTTACGTGAAGATGGCCGGTCTCGGCCGCGGCTCCACAAACGGCTATTCGCTGTTTGAATTCGGCGTCTACGCTTACCGGGAAGGCGACCCGAAATCAACCTATGACATCCCGGAAATTCCGGCCGCTTCCGCCGTTCAGCTTGGCGCGGGCAGTTATGAAATCAACGATGTGACGATGCTGGAACCCAAAAATCCGAAGTATCGCACCTCTAACGTCGAAGCGCCGATTCCTTCGAATGACTGGTGGCAGTCGATTCTGATCACCAATTTAGGCGACGGTAACAGCCTGGTGACACTTCCGCTGAAGAATCGGTACACCAAGCAGGGGCTGAACATTTTGAACCCAGGAGCCGGGTATGCTTCCGCTGACGGAGGTTCGATGGACGCTGACGGCGAACCGGATTTGATCTTGTCGACGAATAACATCAACCCTGCCGAGGTTGTCACAAAGATCTCCGGATATGGCGATTACTCCGCCACGGTCATGATGAGCGACGACGATACGGCGAAAATGAGCACAACATTCGTCAAAGGCTCGCCGTTCCTCTACAACACGTTCGAGAATCCAGATGCGGCGATTTTGCAATCGCAGTACATCACCCGGCTGTATGATGATCACAACCAACCGATCCTGCTCAATGACGGCGATGTCCTGACGGCCGATCATATCGGGATCGAGGTAACCAACCAGGACAAGGCACCGCAGCCGCAAACCTTCGTGCGCCAGTACGGGGTGTTCGCACCAGAAGGCACGGTATTTATGAAGCTGGGCAACACGATCAAGATCAAGTTTGGCCCAGGAGGAAACTACCTCTCCCTGGCGGCGCTGCCGTCTGCGGACGAGCTGAGCGGCTACTATCAGCATGCCTATGCGTTCGTCACGGATTCGCAAGTCGACTATCGTTACGATGAAGCGGCTTCGCTCGTAACGACGGACTTCCACTCGATCACGGAGCTGAAACGCCCGGGTTTCTCTTCAGAGACGTTCATGGCGCTGCTACCGCATCAATGGAAGATCGCCACCACGCCTTTAACCGATCTGAGCTACCCTTCGATTCGCGGGCTGTTGAAGGTGAGCGAAGGGAATTCTTTTACGACCCAAGATCGTTTCTATGGAATCATTCCGCAGTTTGTTGAACCCGATGATCCAACCTATTCCCGGGCACAGATGATGGCGTATCTGGATCAACTGGATGCGGACGTAGCGGGCAACATCATGAGCGAAGACCCTTATTGGCAAGGCAAAAAGCTTCATCCATTGTCATTAGGTGTCTTGATCAGCGATCAGCTTGGCGATACAGAACGGAGAGATCATTATCTGTCCAAGCTGAAAGACATTTTGACGGACTGGTACACCTATTCGCCGGAAGAACGGCTGCACTCGTATTATTTCCATTACTCGGACGAGTGGGGGTCCATCTTCCCGTACGGCAGCGGCTTCGGCGTGAATACCGGCTTGACGGACCACCATTTCACCTATGGCTATTACATCTTTGCTTCCGCCGTGCTGGCGACGTACGATAAGCAGTTCCTCCAGGATTATCGCGAGATGGTGGAAGTGCTGATTCGAGATTATGCGAATCCGTCGAAGACGGACAGCCAGTTCCCTTGGCTCCGCAACTTTGACCCTTACGAAGGTCATTCCTGGGCGGGCGGCTATGCGGACAATCGCAGCGGGAACAACCAGGAAGCGGCCGGGGAGGCTCTGTTCAGCTGGGTTGGCGAATATATGTGGGGCCTGGTAACGGGCAATGACGCATATCGCGATACCGGCATTTGGGGCTTTACGACCGAGGAAAAAGCAGCAGAGCAGTATTGGTTCAACTATGATCACGACAATTGGGTAGAAGGCTACAAGCACGCTACCGTAGGTCATGTCTACGGAAGTGCCTATTTGTACGGCACGTATTTCTCCGGCGATCCGGAGCAGATATACGGCATTCACTGGCTCCCGCCTGCGGAATGGATGACGTATTATGGACGGGATCCGCAAAAAACAAACGAGCTGTATGCCGGATTGATCAAGGACCTTGGCGGCCAGCCGGAACGTTCGTGGCAGCATATCATCTGGCCGTTCCAATCGATTGGCGATCCGGAAGGCGCGCTGGCGAAGTGGGATACCCGACAAATGCAACAGAACGAAGTATTCAACGCATATTGGTTCCTTCACAGCATGGTGTCGACGGGAACCCGTTCCATGGATATTTGGGCGGACGATCCGGCCGTTACCGTATATGAAAAAGACGGCGTCTACACGGCGCAAATCTGGAATCCGTCGGATAACGCCAAGACCGTGCATTTCTTCGGCGCGAATGGGCCATTGGGATCGGCAACGGTATATGCTAAAGCCCAAGTGAAAGTAAACCCGCTAGAAGAGTCCGTGTTGGAAGGACCAGATCCTTCGCAAGGCGTGAAATATCTGGATCGCAGCGGATGGACGATCACGGCTTCGTCCAGCTCGGAAGGCGTCGAGCGCTTGGTGGACGGCGACTTATCGACCCGCTGGTCTTCGGGACGGTTGCAAGCTCCCGGCGACTGGCTGCAAATCGATTTGGGATCGGAGCAAACGTTTGACACCTTATTTATGAACTCCGGCACGAACTGGGGAGATTACGCGCATGGTTATGAGGTTTACGTCTCGGCTGACGGTGAAAGCTGGAACGATCCGGTGGCAACAGACACGGGTACATCGCCAAGCCTAGCCGTATCCTTAAATAAGCAGCAGGCCCGTTATGTGAAAATGGTGCTGACAGCGCCTGCGGACAGCTGGTGGTCGATTTCCGAGCTGAAGCTGGCCGAGTTCGGCGCTGCTGCGCCGCCTGTAACACCGCAACCGGCAGATGGCTCGTTGGATGATCGCTCCGGCTGGGTCGTAACCGCATCCTCCACCCAGGGGAAGGATGTAACGGTAAACATGCTGGACGGTAACCGCGACACGCTCTGGACGAACGGAAGAGAACAAGCAAGCGGCCAATGGGTGAAGGTGGATTTAGGCGCGGTACATCGCTTCGATTCCATCTTGCTTGATCCGGGCAATGCGGGGGAAGATTACCCGCGCTCGTATCGACTATATGTTTCAAACGATGGCGAGAACTGGGGGGATCCGGTCATCGGAGGCCCAGGACAGGCGGGCCGCTTGTCGGTCACTTTCCCGACGCAAACCGCCCGTTACCTGAAGCTGGTGCAAACCGGCGAGGCGAACCGGTGGTGGTCGATCGCCGAGCTCTATGTCAATGATTACGGCATCGGCAAGCAGAAAGAAGTGACGCCCGACAACTGGATCGTTACCTCCTCCTCCGGAAATAGTGCGGGGGCGATCGTTGACGGCGTCGAAAGTTCCCGTTGGACGAGCGGCCGTGAACAAACCGGCGGTGAATGGTTCCAACTTGATTTGGGTATGGCGCAGCCGGTAGACCAAATGGTGATGGACAGCGCACACAGCCATGAGGATTACGCACATGGCTATGAAGTGTACGTATCGCTGGACGGTGAATCTTGGGGAAGTCCCGTCGCATCGGGGACGGGCAAAGGTCCGATTGTGACTGCTGCCTTCCCGTTGCAGACGGCTCGGTTCCTCAAAGTCGTACAGACGGGAACCGATCCCCACTGGTGGTCGATTCATGAAGTGAAGGTATACACAGCAGATTCGACCCCATGGATTACGGAACCGCAGGATGGGGAGGAAGTACTCTTGAATACGTTGGACCGCTCGGGCTGGACGGTTACGGCATCGACCTACGCCGATCTCTCGGCGCTGTTCGATGATAACTTAGGCAGCCGCTGGACCTCCGGCGCGGGGCAATCCCCGGACCAATGGATACAGATCGATCTAGGCGGCGAGCGGCATTTCAGCCGATTAAGCATGGATTCGGGAGGCAGCGATAACGATTATGCCCGCAGCTTCCAGGTACTCCTCTCAGAGGACGGCGAGAGCTGGACAACGGTCTCGGAGGACGTCGGAACTAGCAAGCAAATCGTGACGACATTCCCACAGCAATCCGCCCGGTACGTAAAGATCCTGCAAACTTCCACGACACCGGAGTGGTGGTGGTCGATTGCCGAAATAAATCTATATCGTTAAGAAGCGGCAAGATCAGATAGTTGAATTCAGCTCCCGGACGGAATTTTCCGTTGCAGGGAGCTGCTTTTTTATTAAATAATTGGAGAACGGAAATTCTAAAATAATTCTTTACCGAACGTTCTCAATATGATAAACTCAAGATGAAAGGAGGGACCGCCCATTGGCCAGAGCCAAACAATTTGACGAGGATACGGTGTTGCTGAAAGCGATGAAGCTATTTTGGGAACAAGGCTATGAGAGAACGTCGATGCAGGATTTGGTCGAGCAAATGGGCGTTCATAAGCGTAGCATGTATGACACATTCGGCGATAAGCATTCTCTGTATGTCCGAGCGCTGAACCGGTATCAGGAAGTGATTGCGAAACGGATGGTGGAGGCGATGAACGGAGCCCGTTCCACAAAGGAAGCGATCCGCGCCTTATTCGAAATGGTGATCTATCCGGAAAAGGGATTCCCGGCGGGCTGCCTGATGGTGAACACGGCGGTTGAGCTCGCAACGATCGACGCGGATGCCAGGGCTTTCGTGACCGAGGGTTGGGCGCATTCCGAGATCGTGATCCGTGGGCTGATCGAAGCCGGACAACGATCAGATGAGTTAGATCCGTCGTTGAACGCGGAGGAGCTCGCGTCCTATTTCAATAATGCCTTGGCTGGCCTTAGGGTAATGGTGAAGACAGTTGAAGATAAAGAGAAGCTCGTCCGGATCGTCGATACGACGTTGTCTTTGTTGAAGTAGTCTTTTTTTTGCACAAAAGAGAATGATCATTCTCAATAAACATCTATCTAAAGGAGCGAGTACGATGGGAAAACTAGCAGGTAAAGTAGCGTTGATTACTGGAGGGAGCAGCGGGATTGGATTCTCCACGGCCCAATTGTTTGTAGCCGAAGGGGCGAAAGTTGTCATAACGGGAAGGAACCCGGACAATTTGAAGAAAGCGGTGGATACGCTGGGCACATCCAATAGCATTGGCGTGGTATCGGACGCGGCTGATCCGGAGAGCGCCGAGAAGGCCGTCGCGGCAGCAGTGGAAGCTTTTGGCGGATTAGACATCGTGTTTGCCAATGCCGGGATCAGCGGAAGTACGCCACTCGGCAGTACGGACCCGTCCCTGTTTAAGCGCATTCTCGATATCAACGTCGCCGGTGTATTCTTCACGGTTCAAGCGGCTTCGCCCCATTTGAGAGAGGGGGGCTCGGTGATCCTGAACGGTTCCGTTCTGGCCAAAGCCGGCAGTCCGGGGTATGCCGCTTATGCTGCAAGCAAAGGGGCGGTTACAAGCATGGCGCGGGTTCTGGTTTCGGAACTGGCACCGCGCGGGATCCGCGTCAATACCGTCGTGCCGGGCGCCACGAAAACGCCGATTTGGGGAGATACTGCTGCGTCGACTTTTAATCAGCTGGAAGATTATTTGAAACGCAGCATCCCGCTGAACCGAATGGGCGAACCTATAGAACTGGCAAATACCATGTTATTTCTGGCTTCAGACGATGCATCCTTCGTCAACGGGGCGGAAATCAGCGTAGATGGGGGCTCAGGCTCTTCACCGATGGGAACACCGCTCCATACCCAACGTTAACAACTCCTCCCGTCAGGGGGTTCATATACATCAGAGCCGGTCGGTTTCCGATCGGCTTGTTTACTCGAACAGGAGGAAGGTGGAAAAATGATGAACAAGCTGTGACTTGTTATGTGAAAAAAAGCACATTAAAAGTGAAATAAATCACATTATATGATTCCACTTTTTTTTATAATTCAAACTGAAGATAAAAACAGGAGGGAAATCAAATGAAAATGGTCAAAGGTTTGGTAGTAGCAGGTATTGCAGCGGCGTTGCTGGCAGGTTGCGGTTCGAATAACGGGAATACGGCGGAAAACACAAATAAACCCGCTGAACAAACCGACGTAACGACGACGGCATCGATCGTAAACCAAGCGGATGCGTTCACGAATGCAGTCAGCGAAAAAGGGACTTGGATCGTCGCGATTCTGGACGACTTGACAGTCGATAAGGATGTTGTAGTTGCTGGTGAATTCCATGACAAAAACGATGCTGCAAAAGACATCTATCGTAAAATCGCGCTGTACACCCAAGACGAAGATCACAACATCACCGCTTCGTTTACATTGACGGTTCCTAAACTGACGGTACAAAGTGAAAACCTGAGAATTCAAGGCGGTACCGTGAAAGGTGACGTCTATGTAGAAGCAAACGGGTTCAACTTGGATAAAACCGCTACGATCGACGGCAACCTGTACTTCGCTAACGCGGACGTGCAAGCTAGCGCGAAAATCGACGGTAAAGTAACGGGCGCAACAGAAGTGAAGTAAGTTTAGTCCTAATCATAACGAAGGCCAACCAATCAGGTTGGCCTTGTTTTTATACCAAAAATGATTTTACGAATACATAGATCCGTTTATCCTCCCACATTCAGATCATAGTTCTACGTCTTCAGAGGGCGGGAGGTTGCGGTTTGCCCGGCCGTATGTTCTAATCGCAGTAGCTGCGTTCCGCAGCGGAAGACCCGGTGGAGGCGATCGGTTATGAACTTGAATAATCTCTATTTTCATATCCATTACTGCAATAGTAAGCAACCAAACGATGGCAAGAAGATCAGGACCCAAATTAGCAGAACGCTTCAGCATCATGAACTGCTGCTTGTAACCGGAGGTAAGGGCAGCTTAACGCTGGGCGGCAAGAAGCATCTCCTTCAGGAGGGGTTGATCTTTTACCTGCGAGCGGGGTTACCGCATACGATTGAAATGGATGAAGAGGAGCCGATTTGCTTCTATTCGGTCCACTTCAGCTATACGAGCATCGGATATGACGAAGGCGCTTGGTCTATCGGAAAGGTACATGAACGGCTGCCGTTGCCGCCGATGCGCATACTGCAAAATGGATACTTGGTCGTGGACGCCTTTCAAAGGCTGACGGCCGCCTGGTCCGCCAAACTGCCGGGTTATGAGCTGTTGGCAAGAGCCAGATTGCAGCAGCTGCTATATGAAATCTTCTTACAGGTAAAGAGACAAAATCAGAATCACGCGGTTGCGCTTAAAGTCGAAAAGGTGATCCAGCATATGCGTGAGCATCTTACTGAGCGGCTCACTTTGGCGGAGTTGTCTGATTTGGTGCAACTGTCAACGTATTATCTGACGCGAGTGTTCAAGCAGGCTACCGGCTATACGGTCATCGAGTACTTCAACAAACTTAAAATGGATAAAGCCAAAGAACTCATCTTGGACGGTGACAAAAAAATCAAGGACGTTGCATTAGAGCTCGGTTTCGCCGACGAATTTTACTTCAGCCGAATTTTCAAGCGTACGGAAGGGATCAGTCCATCTGAATTTTACAGCAATATCGTCCATGGAGTTTAGGATAATGCATGGTACATAGCTGTTTTTCGCGTTAAGATCATTCTGCAAGAATGTTCAATTGTCACGCAATGGACAGCGAGCTCTTACAGAAGGAAGAAGGCTTTGGGTTATGCCGATTTGGAAAAGAAATTTGATCGTCTGCTGGTTTGGCATGTTCGTGACAGGGGTAGGCATGAGCCAGATCGCTCCGATTTTGCCGCTCTACATCAAGCAGCTGGGGGTTGATCAGGCCGATGCGGTAGCCCGTTATTCCGGACTCGCATTTGGCATTACGTTTATCGTCTCGGCGATTTTCTCCCCGATTTGGGGGCTCGCGGCCGATAAATATGGGCGGAAACCGATGCTCCTCCGGGCTAGCCTCGGAATGGCGATCATTATCGGATGTATGGGGTTCGCTACCCATGTGTATGTGTTGATCGTCCTTCGTCTGTTGCAAGGCATCATTACCGGCTACGGCACAGCATGCACAACGCTGATCGCGACGCAAACGGACAAGGCTCATGCGGGTTGGGCGTTAGGCCTGTTATCCACGTCCAATATCGCGGGATCGCTGTTAGGGCCAACGATCGGCGGGTTCATTGCCGAAAACGCCGGGATTCCAAACACCTTTTTCCTGACCGGTGTGTTGATGCTGATCGCTTTCATAACGACCTGGTTATTCGTTAAGGAAACGTTCGTGCGGACGGATGAGAAAGTGGCGGGAATGAAAGAGGTATGGGCGGCAGTTCCTGAAAAAAGCTTAACCTTGACGCTGTTCGCCACCTTTTTTATGCTGAGTGTCGCCATGTATTCGGTGGAACCGGTGCTAACGGTGTATGTAAATGATATTTCTCGGAACAGCGGCCATGTGGCGCTATTGGCCGGGGTCATTTTCTCGGCATCGGGTTTGGCTAATATTTTGGCCGCGCCAAGGCTCGGGAAGTTGTCCGACCGGATTGGCGCTCATAAGGTGATGCTGGCTGCGCTGCTGGTGGCCGGGATCTTGCTTATCCCGCAGGCACTCGCACGGAATCCTTGGGAGCTGATGGGGTTGCGTTTTTTGCTGGGATTGGCAGCGGGCGGACTCAGTCCCTCGGTCAACACACTCATCAAGAAGATTACTCCGGATCATCTGACAGGGCGGGTGTATGGATTTAGCATGGCAGCCGGGTATCTGGGGGTATTTGCCGGTTCCGTGCTGGGCGGCCAAGTCGCGGCTTGGCTCGGCGTTCCATACGTATTCTTGACGACCGGCGTTTTGCTGCTAATCAATGCGGTCTGGGTTTATACGAAGGTGTATAAGAAGTTGAAGGAACCTGGTCGATTGGCGCTTATCCAAAGATAACCAGAATGGAGTGAAGGAGAGATGATGATGGAAATGGATCCATCTGACATGAAGACGAGGATCATAGCGGAAAAGACAGCGCTGGTTGTGATCGATTTGCAGCAAGGAATTGCGCATCCCTCCCGCAAAGGGGCTCCACACGAGAGCTCCGTAGTAGTAGGAAACGCAAGCCGGCTGGCACAGGCATTTGCCGAAGAAGGCGGGTTCGTGGTGCTTGTCCGGGTATCCTCCTTTGATGGAAAGGACATGTTGAAGCCAGAAACGGATATGCATCCGAGCCCAACGGCGTACCCTGCAGGTTGGGATGAAATCGTGCCTGAATTGGCGGAGGTTAAAGGGGCACACATGGTGACGAAACGCCAGTGGGGAGCTTTCTTCGGCACGGACCTCGATCTGCAACTGCGGCGGCGCGGCATCGATACGATCGTGCTCTGCGGCATCTCCACCTCCATCGGGGTTGACATGACTGCGCGTGAAGCGTTCCAGCATGGGTACCAACAGATATTCGTCGAGGATGCCATGTCTGCTTCGACGACGGAGGAGCACGAGTACGTATGCCGATTCATCTTCCCGCGCATCGGCAAGATACGATCGACGGAAGAGGTTTTGGCGGCGCTGCGGTAAATGGTCGTTTTGATGTGAAAGAGCCTTGGACCTTTGGGTTCAAGGCTCTTTGGGTATGCGCCCAGCATGGGGACATCGATAGGGTGAAAATTCCGAGCGGGGGTTGTGAGCGCCTGCCGACAGGCCATGGAACAGGAAACGGCTTGGCCGAGTAATCCGGGGTATCCGCTTCTACCCGATTGATCGTGTACTAAAACTGCAGCACAACCATCTGATGGCAGGACCAAGAGGGAAGAGTGTACGTGATGCTCCCTTTCTCTTGGCGGAATGGAATCGCTGTCCGCTGAGGCGCCAGATAAACTTCCCGAACCGGTGCCGGTACAGCGATCGTGGATTCGATGCCGCTAAGGATCGGGAGGTCTTCGATGACCTCAACGTTTTGGCCCCGGCGTACCGGAGAGGCATACAGCAGATGGTGAATCCAGCGGTTGCTGGTTTGTTGTGCCTGAAGCGTTGTTACCCCTTGAGCGGGCAGATTCGTGCTCACCGTCTTGCGCTGCAACAAGAGGTCCAAGGCGTAGTGCAGGATTTCCTTGACGGGCAAGCTGCCCTTCAAGGCGTAGTCCTCGAACAGATTCCAGGCTGCGTAGATACCGGAAGGGCCCTCCACCATGCCGGGGCCGGCGTCCTGCAAATTGGACGGTGTGTGCTGATGCGAGCAAAAGGTGAACAGATCGCGGTTGAAATAGGAATTTTCCCGGCTGCCCAGCTTGTGACCGTTTGTATCCAGCTCGATGTCCTGACCAACGGCGTAAATGACGAAGGAAGCGTTGCTTAAGGAAGGCAGTTCAAAGTCCGGCCGAAAATAAGACGGCTTGAACGCGGAGGCCTTAAGCGGTTTCGCACCGAAATCAAGTTCGAACCGCGTACTGTCCGACGACAGGCCGGAGCGTCCGGTGGCCAGGATTTTGCCGCCTTTGGCGACAAATGCTTCAAGCTTCGTCTTGAGCGGTTCGTCGAGGGTAATGACGTCCGGCAGAATGACGACTTGATAAGAAGTTAGGTCGGTTTCCGTGTCCACGACATCAAACAGGTAATTCCCTTCCAGCAGGATCCGTACGGCCCCCGAATCGGCGTCTTGCACCGAAGCGCCCGGAACCCCCGATGCCTCGGCAGACAGCAGCGCTACGTCTGCGACGGAGGTTACGTCCCGGCACCATTCCTCCTTCGCTTCAACTTCCCTATAAGCTTCGCCGATTAGCGCATAAGTTGCTGGGTCCATCAATCCGGTCGGATGCAGTTGGTCGCCGATTGAGATCCGTGCCCCGTTCGCCAAGCTAAGCACCGTCTCGTACTTCAGCGCGTTTGGATGCTTGTAACCGCCAAATTCGCCCCACGAGGTGTGAAATTTTCCCGTCATCCCCAGGAAGTTCATTCCCAGCCCTTGAGCGTACCGCGCGGAAAGCGGAAAGTGGTCATACCCCCAACCGCCCGTCGGCAGGGACTCCAGCTCCAGATGGGTGTTCAGCTTTGCGAGGTCACGCCGACCGCGCTTAACATGTCCCCCATTGTGGAAGATCGGCAGGCCAGGCTTCACGGCATGCACGGCATCATCCATCACTTTGGCGTAGCGGAGATAGGTCTCTTCCCAAAAGCGTCTCATCTCTTCCAGGTTGCGTGGATCCGAGCCGCGTTTACGGATTTCAGCAACGCAAGATTGGCAATAACATTCGCGGACCCCAACGATATCGAGGAAGATTCCGTCCGCATCATAATGGGTTACGACCTCACGGACTTGAGCAGCCAGGATGTCCAGGTAAGGGGTGTTCATGCAAAACTGATGATATCCCGGCGTCATAAAATCGGGCGACCAGCTAAGCTTCTCGTGCGGATCGCGGATCAGCCATTCCGGATGTTGGCGAGCGAGCTTCTCATCCAGACCAGCGGAGAGATAAACCGGCGTTTTGACGCCGATTTCGTGAGCCGCTTCGATTTGTGCGCCGAGCAAGTCGAACGATAGATGCGGGTGCATTTCGTTGGCGGTTGTCGGATGGTAAGCCCAGCCATGATGGCATTTGGAGAACACCGTAATCGAATCGACATGGCCCAGTTGGAGCATCTCCTGGAATTGCTGCTTGGAGAATCGGCTGCCGATGCCTTCGATTGCTTCGGAAGTATGGAAATCGAGATGAACCTGTCGGAATCTCATGGGTATTCCTCCCGTAATGGATTGTTATCATCGTACGATACCTACCATTCTAAAGAGATTAATCGCTTGATACAGCTGCTAATTGCGACTAAATATAGTACAATTTCTACATAACATGGGGGGGCGATAACATGTTCATGCTGGAGTTTGAGGCACCGCCTTTGCCGTTGCTGGCAACGGTAGGCTACGCGTTATGGAAACCGGGAGTGACGCATGCCGAACGGGTCTTCGAGGCGTACGATCTGATTATTTGCGCGAAAGGGTCTTTATATATGGAAGAGGAGGGGACCGCTTACGAGATAGGGCCCGGGAAGCTTCTGGTGCTGGAACCGGGATTAAGGCATCGCGGTTACCGTCCGACCGAGGAAGAAACCGAGGTGTACTGGATCCATTTACGACACCCTGCCGCGTCCCCGCTCAAGCTGGCGGAGAAGCAAGGGTGGCAGCAGCAGCCGCTCGCACGAACCGATCAGGACACGGAGCCGCGACCGGCGATGATTGACGTCCCGAAATTTGCCGACGTGGATCTCCGAACGATACGGCCTTTGCTGGACGAGATGATCGCGCTGCATCGGTCGCTTACGCCCTATCGTTCCTTCGAGCTGCAGCTTCGGTTCAGTCAGTTGCTTTTGCAGCTGCAGCACGGGATGAGACAAGGAGGTCCGCAGTCGCGGTCGTACGAGCTCAGCGAGCGAGTTGCTTCTTATCTGGAAGATCGATTGGACACCGCTTTTGATGCGGGGCAAATGGAACGTGATTTGCATTATCATTTCGATTATTTGGCGCGGTGCTTGAAGCAGCATACGGGAATGAGCCCGCTGCAATACCGCCATCATCAACAAATCGAGAGGGCCAAGCGGTTGCTCGCGCATACCGACGAGCCGTTGAAACAGATTGGGGAGCAATGCGGGTTCCCGGATCCGAATTATTTCGCCCGGTTGTTCAAACGGGAGACCACATTCACACCGGGGGCTTACCGGAGAAGATACCGCGTCATCCGGATGGACTAAGGGAACATTTGGGCTCTGAAAATTTCTTCAAACCGGTTTACGTTCTGGCGCGAATCTGGTAATATTATCGCAACATGAAATGCGATGACGAGATGAGTAGGTAAATGGAACCTTTCCCAGAGAGCTCCGGTAAGCTGCAAAGGAGCAAAGCGTTTCTTTATCGAATAAAGCCTCTGAGCAGCGCATCGGAACGCAAAGTCGGCGGGATGGTGTGACAGGAGCTCCTGTTATAGAGCTAGGGTATACGCTTGGCTGGGTCAGGCTGTACTTGAAGAGGTTAATATGGCGACATATTAACGAATCTGGGGTGGTACCGCGGGCATACCAATCTCGCCCCCAAGACGGAAGACTCGTCTTGGAGGTGGGATTTTTTATTTTGGCGATGGTTAGAACACTTATATGGAAAGGACAGGATCAAACAAATGGGTGAGAGATTGAAAGTAGGCATCGTCGGTGGGACGGGAATGGTGGGCCAGCGCTTCGTACAGCTGCTGGATCAGCACCCTTGGTTCGAGGTCACAGGCATAGCGGCCAGCGCGAAATCGGCAGGCAAAACGTATGAGGAGTCCGTGCAGGGACGTTGGAAAATGGCCACGCCGATCCCGGAAGCCGTTAAATCTATCGTAGTTCAGGACGCGGCCAAGGTTGAAGAAGTGACGGCAGATGTGGACTTCGTATTCTGTGCGGTTGATATGAAAAAGGCTGAAATTCAAGCGTTGGAGGAAGCGTACGCGAAAACCGGTACCCCGGTCATCTCCAACAACTCGGCTCACCGCTGGACGCCGGATGTTCCGATGGTGATCCCGGAAGTCAACCCGCAGCATATCGAAGTGATTGCCGCACAGCGCAAACGCCTCGGAACGAGCACAGGGTTCATTGCCGTGAAGCCGAACTGCTCGATTCAAAGTTACGTACCCGCATTAAATGCGCTGCTGGATTTTGAACCTAATACGGTGGTTGCTTCGACGTATCAGGCGATTTCCGGTGCCGGGAAGAACTTTACCGATTGGCCGGATATGCTGGATAACGTGATCCCGTATATCGGCGGCGAGGAAGAGAAGAGTGAGCAGGAACCGCTGCGGATATGGGGCCATGTGGATGGCGGGCAGATCGTCAAAGCAAGCTCCCCTTTAATTACGACGCAGTGCATCCGCGTTCCCGTGACGGACGGTCACTTGGCAACCGTGTTCGTGTCGTTTAAGAACAAACCGTCGAAGGATGAAATCATTGGGCGCTGGCGCGGGTTCCAGGGCAGACCGCAAGAGTTGGGATTGCCAAGCGCACCAAAGCAGTTTATCACTTATTTTCAGGAAGAAAACCGTCCACAGACGAAACTTGACCGTGATATTGAACATGGGATGGGGGTTTCGGTGGGTCGGTTGCGCGAGGATTCGCTGTACGACTATAAATTCGTTGGACTTTCGCATAATACATTGCGCGGAGCTGCAGGCGGAGCGGTACTCATTGCCGAACTGCTGAAGGCGGAAGGATATATCCAAGCGAAGTAAATGAGGTTATGAAGGGATAGGGAGGGAGCCGGTTGTTAACGATCAAATTGGATGATTTGAGCGGACCTGAGATTGCAGCTTTAATTGGTGAACATTTGGCGAATATGGCCGAGAACTCCCCGCCTGAGAGTATTCATGCGCTGAATCTGGACGGTTTGAAAAGGCCGGACGTTACGTTCTGGAGTGCCTGGATCGACGACGAGCTCGCAGGATGCGGTGCCCTAAAGGAGTTGGATGACCAGCATGGCGAGGTGAAATCGATGCGCACCGCCATTCCTTATCGGGGAAAGGGCGTCGCGAAGCAAGTGCTGGTGCATCTCCTCGAGGAGGCGGCACGGCGAGGGTACCGGCAAGTCAGCCTAGAGACAGGTTCTATGGAGGCTTTCGCCCCGGCTCGTCGGTTGTATGAAGGCTTCGGGTTTACGTATTGCGGGCCCTTTGCGGATTATGTAGAGGACCCCAACAGTGTGTTTATGACCAAGAGGATCTAATGGGGATGAATCATCCCGAAGAGCCCAAAAAAACCCGCGAATCCGCGGGTTTTTGGTTTTTCTTTAGGGTGAAACTAGTGATTAAACGATGACGGCCGTTCCGCTGACCGAAACCATCAGCATCCCTTCGCGAATCACCTCATAATCGATGTCGACGCCGATGATGGCGTTCGCCCCGAGACGCGAAGCTTTCTCGTGCATTTCTGCGAACGCAGTGTCCCGGGCCTCTTGGAGCTTGTTCTCATAAGCGCCCGAACGTCCGCCAACGATATCGGTAATCGATGCCAAAAAATCGCGCACAACGTTGGCGCCCATGATGACTTCGCCCGTGACGATGCCGATGTATTGTCTTACCGGTGAGCCTTCAATGGTTGTGGTTGTTGTCATAATCATTCGAGAGTCCTCCTCATTTTTTGAAGCGTTACTGGATGTTACGCAGGTTTGCCTTGCGGGTTTCAACTTAAACGATTTGGTTTGAAAAGGGGGCGTCTCATTTGCAAAATTTTATAGTGATCGGCTCCGGAATTCTTGGCGCATCGACGGCTTATCATTTAGCCAAGCTTGGGGCGAACGTGACGGTCGTCGATCACGGCGTTCCGGGACAAGCTACCGATGCGGCGGCGGGAATCATCTGCCCGTGGATCTCGCAACGGCGTAACCAAGCCTGGTATCGGCTGGCTATAGCCGGGGCACGGTACTACGGCCCGTTGATCGAGGAACTGGAAAGGGAAGGAGAGCGCGATACCGGCTATGCCCGAGTAGGAGCGATTCGTCTTCACCGGGAACGCGAGAAGCTCGTCGCTTTGGAGAAGCTAGCCCTTGAGCGAAAACGAGAAGCTCCGGAAATGGGGGAACTCGCTTTGCTCGAACCGGACGAAGTTAAACGACGGTTTCCTCCGCTTGATGAGGGGTACTATGCGCTCTATGTGAGCGGTGCCGCCCGCGTTGACGGGCGCGCGCTCCGCGAGTCTCTCCTAAGGGCGGCGGTCCGGCACGGCGCGACCTTGGTGCGCGGCGAAGCTGTGCTCCTGCACGACGACTCGACTGTGACCGGGGTGAACGTTGGTGGGGAAAAAGTGAGCGCCGATGCCGTTGTCCTTTGCGCAGGTGCCTGGGCCCGCCAGTTGCTCGCCCCGTTGGGAATGGAATTTAGGGTGACCTTCCAGAAAGCGCAGATTGTTCATTTGGCGCTGCCGGGCGTATCGACAGAACACTGGCCTGTCGTCATGCCGCCGGGGGATCAGTACATCCTGGCGTTTGACGATCGTCGCATCGTGATCGGCGCAACTCACGAGAACGACCCTTCCGGATATGATGCCCGTGTGACGGCAGGCGGTCTGCAAGAAGTGACCTACAAGGCACTGGCCGTTGCACCGGGTTTGGCAGACGCCAGTTTCCTGGAAGCGAGAGTCGGCTTTCGTCCTTTTACTCCGGGCTTTCTTCCGGTTATCGGGGCTATACCCGGATGGAGTGGGATTTTTGCAGCTAATGGATTAGGGGCTTCGGGATTGACGATGGGACCGTTTATCGGAGCGCAGTTGGCCAAACTGATGTTAGGGCAGGAAACAGATATAAGGTTGGAGGATTATAAGCTTGAGAAGGCGCTAGTTCCAATGTAATGAGAATAGATGTGAACAGTAATGCACAAATGTTTCCACCAGGAGGACAGGTGTCCATGAAGCGTGATATACTATCGCTATGCTTCTAAGCGACATCATAAGAAAACGGGGGAGAAACATGAAGGCAATCCTACTCAAATGGAATCGTATTAGCCTTGTAAAACGCATCTTAGCAGGATTGGTGGTTGGCATCCTCTTGGCGTTAATCGTGCCGAAAGCCAGTGGGATCGCGTTGCTCGGCACGTTGTTCGTATCGGCACTAAAGGCAGTTGCACCGCTCCTGGTGCTGCTGTTGGTGATGGCTGCGATCGCGAATCATCAAAAAGGGCGCCAAACCAATATGAAATCGATTCTGATTCTATATGGGATCAGTACGTTCCTGGCTGGGGCAACCGCCGTGGCATTCAGTTATCTGTTCCCCGTCCGCTTATCCTTGGCTGGGGCAACCGAAGGTTTGACTCCGCCTGGAGGGATCGTCGAAGTTCTCAAAGGGCTACTGCTTAATATCGTGGACAATCCGGTTAGTGCATTGATGAATGCCAATTATATCGGCATTTTGGCCTGGGCGCTCCTGCTTGGGTTTGCCTTGAAAGGGGCAGGCGATCACACGAAGAGCCTACTCACTCAAGCGTCCGACGCCGTATCGCAAATCGTCAAGTGGGTCATTCAACTAGCGCCGTTTGGGATCCTTGGACTGGTGTATGAATCGATTACGGCCAGCGGCTTAGCCTCTTTGCTGAGTTACGGAAAGTTACTGCTCGTATTGGTTGGGTGCATGTTGTTTATCGGTTTGGTTGTGAACCCGTTGATCGTTTACATGAACCTTCGACGTAATCCTTATCCGCTGGTGTTTACTTGCTTGCGAGAGAGCGGGATTACGGCGTTCTTCACGCGAAGCTCGGCGGCGAATATCCCCGTGAATATGCGTTTGTGCGAAAAATTAGAGTTGAACAAGGATACTTATTCGGTCTCCATTCCATTAGGTGCGACGATCAATATGGCGGGGGCGGCTGTGACGATTTCGGTCCTCACGCTGGCAGCCGTGAATACACTAGGGATTCAAGTGGACTTCGGTACGGCGCTGATGCTGAGCGTGCTGTCGGCGATTTCCGCGGCAGGCGCTTCCGGGGTGGCCGGCGGCTCGCTCTTGCTCATCCCTTTGGCTTGCAGCTTGTTCGGAATTTCTAATGATATCGCCATGCAGGTCGTCGGAGTAGGGTTTATTATCGGGGTTGTGCAGGATTCATGCGAAACAGCGCTGAACTCCTCCTCCGATGTGCTGTTTACAGCCACGGCGGATTACGCCAAGCAACGCAGGGGAGAAAAGCTCCCTCTCTTGAACACAGCAAGTTTGGATTAAAAATGAAAGGCTGGCGATTATTCGCCAGCCTTTTTTAAGCGTAGCTTACTGTTCAGTTCATCCCAATGAGGGGTATTGACCTTGGCTTGCGCCGACCATTCGTGGAACTTCTCGGCCAAAGCTTCGATTTCGGCAAAGTTGCCATCGATCATCCGGCTGACCGGAAGCAGGTGATAGATTTTCAGGAATCCTTGAACAAGACGTCTGTGCTTGCGAATGACCGAAGCTTGAACGGCAGGGGTCAGAGGATAACCAAGCGTCTCCAGCACGTGGAAGCCTTCACCCATGGCAGTTACCGCATGGTGTATGAGCTTGCCGTCACGGGCAACCTTATTCATTTGGCCGTCGTGGATTTGCGGTAGATAATTAAGCATCAGAATCGGTACGATATGACTTTTTAACCAGGCGTCCATGTTCTCGTGGGTGGTAATTTTGTATTTGGTTTTGGCGAAGGCTTGCCTAAGCTCAGCTTGAAAAGAAATCGGTCCGTCCAACCCGCCAAGCACCATCTGGCCCCGACTGCGGATAATTACGGTTCTGCTCGGTTCCCGGCGACCGCCGGATAATTGGAAACCGAAAGCGATGTTTTTCTCCGTCTCACTTTGCTCGATCAGCTCCGTTTGCATTTCCCTTGCTTCTGCATTATTGCCGACCAGCACGAGGTTACGGCTGAGGTTGCCGGCTAGGATCGGCAGCACCGCTCGGAAATCCGTATATTTCATTACGACAAAGATCAGGTCATAGAGTTCGTCCTTCTCCAGCGTCCGAATGACGCGAACCGGATCTACCGTTGTTTTTCGTTGAAAATAATGGCGCAGAACGATTCCATCCCGCTCAAATTCATCCGCTCGAGCACCTCGGGCCATTACAGAAACGTCATTGCCTCCTCGAATCAAAACATGAGCCAGGTAGCTGCCTAATACTCCCGCTCCATAAACTAATACCTTCACGTTGTGATTTCACCCTCTCTTGTTAATCAACAATTGTTGAATAATCAACGATGATTTAATAGAATTACCTTAGCATTGTAGTTAGTTAGGCATCAATCGTTAATTTGCTTCGGTTTTGTTGATAAATCAACAGATGGGCGAGGTTTTGTTCATTTGGGGAATTAGGAGGAAAGAGAATCACATGGATCGTAGAATTATGAAATCGCGGCAGGCGATTATGGAAGCATTCGTCGCATTGCTCGGCGAGAAGGGTTTTGACAAAGTGACGATTAACGATATCGCCGAACGTGCGAATGTGAATCGGGGTACGGTGTATCTGCATTTTACGGATAAGTTCGACCTGCAGGAACAATGCATCGAGACCTATTTACAGCAACTGGTTGAGAGCTGTCAGTCGGAAGGGGAGATGACTCCGGGATCAGCCAGAGAACTGCTGCTTCAAACGTTCGAATTTTTGGGGGCCCATGCGCCGATTTATTCCATTTTAATCACCGGCAAAGGGAACCCTGTGTTCCGCGAACGGATGATGGTTTTCATGCGGCAAGGAATCACGGATTATCTGAGCACCAATGGCATCCCTTCTGGTATAAGCAGAGAGGTCGAGGTACAGTTTCTAGCCTCCGGCGCTGTAAGTCTGATGGAATGGTGGGTCGAGGAGGGGATGCCGTATTCTCCGGCTGAGATGGTAGATCAGCTCTTCGCGTTGCTCCTTCGTCATTTTCAGATGCCGGAGGGGGAGAAGGAGAAAGGATCGAAGGTGAAGGTCAGTGAGGAATTCGCCCGAGGGTAAGATGGAACCCAAACGGAGGGTCCTTGGGCAAGCCAAGTTCGGTCCGTAATTGCTCCATTTCGCGAGAGCAGACCGGAAGCCAGTAATGCTCGGCATTATGGCCCATTTCGTTGGAGTAAGCAAAGGTGAGGGGCTGATGGGCGTATTTGCCCCAGAGCCTTATTTTTCGTTCGGGATCCACGTCTTCACCGCGAATAATCGAAATGTGGCTGCCAAACTTAGGCTTGTTCAACTTCATATGATGGGTCCGATACACCCAATGCCCATAATAATTCATAATGTCCTTCGGGCATTCGGCGATGGCCCAAGTCTCAAAGTAGGTAATGGTTCCCGTCGTTTCAAACCATGTCATGGTGCTCGATCTCCCGTTTACCGCCATCCGGCGTAGTCGTCGTGGTTATAGCTTATGCAAATCGCGTGAATCGCAAACGGGAGGGGATTTCGGTGGAGAACTATCGACTTGGGCTATCCTATTAAGCGAATAAGTCTTGGATCGATACTTGTAAACCCGGGTATAGCTGGGAGGTTACATAGGCATCCACGGTGTTTGAAAATACGGTCATGTCCGTAATATTGCTGTCCTCCAGTGAGTAGACGAATACGTGTGCTTTCATCGGATCCACAATCCAATATTCCTTCACGCCACATACGCTGTACAAGTCGAGTTTCTTGACCAGGTCTTTGCTCCGCGTGGAGGGGGACAATACTTCAACGACCAATTGTGGAGTTCCCATGTATTTGCCTTTGTCGTCGATTCGATCCTTGTCGCAAATGACTACGAGATCGGGTTGTACGACGCAAGTGTTGTTTTCCTCCTTCTCTAGTGTGATATCGAATGGGGAAGTTAGCGGCGTACAGGGCTTTCCTTTAAACCAAGTATAAAACGTACCATGGAGTTCATTTACGGCAAGTTGGTGGTTGAAGGAAGGAGAAGCGAGATTATACACGACACCATCGATCAACTCGTAACGTTGTTCCGACGTCTCCGTCAACTCGAGGAAATCTTGGTACGATACCCATTCGCTCCCGGCATGATAACTCGCTGCTCTCTCTCTTAGCACGGATTCACTGGCTGCAGCGAGTGCGTTGAGCTTAGCAACGTCCTTCCCATTTCGCGTAACGATGATTTCCTCCCCAGCTTCTGCAAACTTTAAATATTTCCCGAAGTTATTTTGCATATCCGTCGAAGATACTTGCATGATCTCCACCTCCAATTAGCTAATTATATTTTTATATTAGCTAAATATTTCGTTGGAATCAATATGGAATTAGCTAATTTGTATCGTCGTTGATGCGGGGATCGCTTCCGTAAATTGCCTCATGAATCAAGTGAGAGGATATCGATGATCATGGTCCAGGAAGTACCGGAAATGCCGTAATAAGAAAATCCTAAATGTTGATATAGCTTCACGGCGGAAGTATTCTCGGGATCGACGCTCAGGGAAAGGGATCGGTATCCGTCGCTCGCTGCCTGCTTGATGATTTCATTCATTAAGGTTCTTCCGATTCCTATCCCTCGAAAATCCGGATGGATGGCAATGCCTAACTCCGGCGTCTCGCTGTTGACATAACCATAACCAGGATTCGTCTCGTCGAACAATCTGTACCATGCCGCCCCCGCAAGTTGATCCTCCTTCAGGGCCACAAACGCTCGATCTCCTTTTCGCCCCCAATCCTCGTGATACTTCTTAAGATGCGGAACATTCAAAAGCTCATGTTTAGGTGGCTTTCCCTGCGGGATGTGAATGGACTCGTAGTGCATATCTGTGAAAAAGTCGAACTCATGGGGTTCGAGCGGTCTGATTGTAATCATTTCAACACCTCGAGTTTAGTAAAATACTATTTGTTTGACCAATTAATACAACATACTAAAAAAATAAAATATTGACAACATATAACTTTATATGGGATATTCAGGTAGAAAGTGGTAAAAACAATAAAAATATGGAGGTAATTTCAAATGAAAACTCAGAAAAGATTCGTAGCTCTACTAGTTATTCTATCATTAGTCTTAGCTTTCCCACTTGTTTCGAATGCACAGGATGTTGAAAATGAGGATGCTCACTTTAAAGTTCAAGCAAATCTTAATCAAATTAACGAAACTATTAGATCTCTTGATGAGAAAATTGAAGCAGCCAAATATGAAGACAAGAAGCAGGTGCTAAAAGAAATGAAACAATCTCTTGTGAGAACAAGAGAACACTTAGTGATTGCGCCTAATGATACTATAGGAACTTTCGATGTTAACAAGTCGGTCTGGTTTGCGCATGAAGGTGACGAAATCTTTCATATGAACGAGAGTTCTCACGAGACAGGTCATATTGCAAATTTGACTGTTGAACTTGCAAATGTCACATTCGGGAGCGGTTTTGATTGGAGTGGGGAGTCGGGATCTTATTGGACAGCAAGCACCCCATATTCGGTTAATAATCTTAAAAATAGTTTAACCTTTACCGCAACAGGGATAGCAATCAGTGGGAATCTAAAAGGGGCATCTTTTTCAGGTGCTGCTAGTGGCTCTGCTTCCATTAGTACTGAGGATAGTGACACTTGGATTACAACACAAACCTGGGATGCTAATTCAAGTGGAAGTACCATCAGAGCCGCTTTTTCATCTTCTAGCACGATGAAAAAATACAGCTACTCCTCACCTGATACCACTCTTGCGACTATTACTTTCTATGATCCTTCATTCTGAATAGGGAAATGCTAATTAAGTAAATATAAAAGGTGCAAGTCAAGTGGAACACGGTAAACAGTCCACTAAACTTGCACCCTTTTTATGACCTGGGAGATAGATCGGAGGAGTGAATGGTTTTGATCAAATGCAAACTAACGGTAATTATTATGCTTATCCTAGTGTTAGTAGGTTGTAGTACTGTAAAAACAGCTAGAATTAATGACAATGAATGGAAACAAAAGACTTTAGATCTAGTCAACATGGGACATCGAGATGGCGAAGTTTATGTGGATTTTTCAGATACATATTTTAGCACTGCTGATATTTACGAAACAACCTATTTGTTAGAAATCTCAAAAATGTACAACTTAAAAATAGAGAACAGAAATACAGAAAAATTTATTCGGAGCGAAATAGAAAAAACCAGTGATATATGGGGATTAATAAACCTATTCAAGGCAGCAAAAGTAGTTAATGCTAATACAGAAAGTATATCGGATAAAATACAGAAAGAACTTGATATGTTAGATTTAAGTATCGAGAGTATGGTTTCAACAACAGAAGAAAAATATGAAGATGGATTATTTCTTTACAAAGAATTATCTAAAATCGAAACAATAAATATTGAACCTACACTGAGAAATTATATTGGATCTAATATAGAGCAAAGATTTAAGGCGATAAGGATCGATAGGATTCATGTTAGCAATCCTATTCTCTACTTGAATAACTATAATTATCAAGTCTCTGTCGAATTTCTAGAAATAATACGAAAGAAAATTATTAGTATTTTAAATGAAAAAGGTGATTTATGGGAAATGTATCAACTGCTAGAAATATTTTGTGAGTATAGTAAGGATAGCAATGTGAATAAAGCTCTGGCTGTGTTATTAGGTAATACAGATAATCTATCTAATATGCAATTATATTATTTACTCAAAGCTAACTTTCTAGTAGGTAATGATATTGAACCTTATCGAGAGACAGTTATAAAAAGGCTCAAAAATTGTGAAACAGTATCGGGAGGGTACTCAGCTTACCGAATTTATTCCGAAATCCCTAGTGTTTTTTCGTACTTTTCCATATATATCATGAACTATTTCGGTGAAGAAGTTACAGATGAGACTTTTAAAGAGTTATACACTAAGATTACTAATAACTTAAAGAGCAATACCCTTAATGAAGTTGATTGGAGGGAGGTTTATAGTTTTTTGATGTTAAATACAACAAAAAGCTATAATGATTCAATTATAAATAACTTAGAAAAGAATCTTAGCAAAAATGAAATTGTAGAATTATCACTGAACCAGGGATATTATTTCTATAAGGTATTTAAGCTCAAGGATAGGGTGCCCGATCAATGGCTTGAACAGTATACGGCCATGCTTGGAAATAAGTTAGTCACAACTGATTTGGAACAATCACATTTGTTGTATATTTATTACAGTGAATTAGTTCGGAATCAGGATATGCCGACAAATAATAGATTAAATGAGAAAATAAAAAAAACGATAATAGAATCAAATAGTAAGAGAGGCAACGGTTTATTTTATGAAAAAGATGGAGTTACAAATACCTTGTCAACGTTATCGTATCGAATTATCAATGACAATTTGAATCTAAATCTTATAAATTGGAATACTGAGGATTTTCTTTCTGAATTAAATAAATATAAATATAGAAATGGTGGATATTCTTTAGTTATTGGTGAAAAACCTGATTTATTAAATACTTTAGTAGGTATAATGTTGGAAGAAGCAATAGAAGGAACCCAATCACCGATCATTTTTTAATTAGATAATGAATTTCTTACTATGAGCAGACGGAGGCTTTTATGGAAATCATAATTATAGTAATAGTTGTTTTTATTGTTGCCCTACTAATAAGTATCGATCGAAGCATGCATAGGCAAAATCTTTATAGCAAAGAAATAATTAAAAAGTTGGAATTGATATTAAAGAAAGATAAGAATCAGTAATATTTTTCAGCACGTAGCTTTCCTTAAGGCGTCAGGTTTCCAACCTCTTTACCATATTCAAGTTGAGAGGCTGGTTGCTTTGTTTGTTTAGTATGCTCCTGACACCAAGTTAAAGCGCATGATTCAGGAGCTTTCGGGAGAAAAGCGGGAAGATTGTGGGATCTGATTTAGCTATAATTATCTCGAGAAAGGAGGAGATTCAATGAAACCCCAAATTGCCTTGCAACTATGGAGTATTCAGGATGCATGCAAAGACAACTTCTATGAGGCGTTAAAAGAAGTGAAACGGAGCGGCTATGATGGCGTTGAATTTGCCGGCTATCACGGAAGAAGCGCTGCGGAAGTGAAGAGTTATCTGGAGGAACTGGGACTTCGGGTTGCAGCTTCTCATCTTTCTTTTGAAGCCCTGCAGAATGATCTTGAGACAACGCTGGCTTTCGAAAAGGAGATCGGAAATTCTCGTATTGTTATCCCTTATGCCACTTTCGAAACTTTGGAAGCTTGGCAAGCTTTCATTGCCGAGATGGAGGAGATTGCGAAGAAGGCGGCGGCGGATGGTTTCGAGTTTTACTATCATAATCATGCCAATGAGTTTACGGAGATCCCTGGTTTTGACATCCTGCATGATATGGTGCAACGTACGAAACATATCAATCTGGAAGTGGATCTTTATTGGCTGGCTGATTCCGGTGTGGATGCATTTCCTTGGTTAGAGGCGCATAAGGATCGGATTGGTCTTTTTCACATGAAAGATATGCAGGATTCTCCTCGAGAAAGCACGGAGATTGGCTCCGGCGTTCTGCCGATGAAAGAGTATGTCCAGGTGGCTAAACGATTGGATATCCCATGGTTAATTGTGGAACAAGAGGAGTTTCAGAACTATCCACCACTGGAAGCAACAGCGATCGATTGCCAAGAGCTTCGAGCGATGGTTGACGAGATTTATTCGTAGTCATGAATCAGGAGAAAGTAAAAACCCACCCCAAGGTTAGAGCCGAAGGTGGGTTTTTCCGTATTATAGACTTAGAAGTGATCCCATCCAAGCCAATTGTCGAGGCCAAGTGTTAGCCGTACTTGGTCTTGTTACATAAATAATACCATACAAGGAACTGATCGACAAGAATATGGTAAATCGTCATTATACACCGAGTGAAAAATGATATGGTAGATGCTGGAACGATAGGCTACGATCAGGAGAAGCAAGATGAGCGATCGATGAGTCAGTCCCAAAGCACTTGCTCAAGCAGAGGAGGGCTTATTCTGAAAATCAGTTCACAGGTTTATGTTAAAGGCAGCTTGGATGCGGTCGATCGATATTGTCGGGCGTTTGGATTAGAGAAAGTACTTGAAATCAAGAATGAAGCGGGAAATGAGTACATGCACTGCGAATTGATGCGAGACGGTCAGCTGTTCATGGCCGTCAGCGAAGCGCCGAAGGATTGCGATACCGGCCCCAAAACGACTTGGCAGACTATGGCTTTCAATGTCTACGACATGGGGAGCGAGGAAGCGGTCCAGCAGGCGTATGACATTCTACAAGAAGGCGGTACGGTCATCGACCCACCGGGGCCGTGCGATTGGAACACCTATTGCTCGAATGTGATCGATCGATTTGGCGTATTTTGGTGGATTGCAATATGAGCATCTATTTAAGTTAAGGAGGGCGAACGATGCCATTTCGAATCATTTCGATCCCACCGTTTAAGGCGGTATCTTCCGGGGTGGATAAGAACGCTGATTTTTCGGAAAATGGAGTCCTCGGCAAATTCAATGCCTACTTCTCCAAACTGAAACCCGGGCCGCGGGATGGTTTCATGCCAAGAGACTTCTTGTATTATGACGCGGAGAAGGAAGGCCTCGTGTGGATGTACGCTTTGACCGATGAGATGGACGCCGAAGGTTTTGAGGTGATGGACTTTGAAGGCGGTTCCTACCTCACCTATCATTACAAAGACGGTGACCACGAAGCAAATGACCGGTTGTATCATGAGGCTTTGGCCTGGATTGAGCAATCCGAAAATTTCGTTCTGGACCAAAGGACGAATCACTATGCGATGGGACATATCATTACGCCTCCGGAAGTGATTAAGGCGACGGGGACGGCTCAAATGGAAGCCTTCATTCCGGTCAGGCTCAAGACCAACTAAGAACAAGCCGATTCCTCTGAGATCAGAGCGAGTCGGCCTTTTTGCTTTAGCGATAGTGGATGGATCGTCACAATCCGTACATACACCTTGGCGCTAACGCGGGTGAGCGATGCTATTTTGGCAAAATTCGTTCTCCCGAATATCTAACGACGCTGAAACACGCTATTTGCGCAAAAACCGAGTGAAATGGCAGCAAAGTAGGGGGATAAGCCTTGTAGTAAGCGTTAGAATCGTAAAACGGTAGTTTTAGGCGACATAAGAACTGTGGCAAGCGTTAGCCGCTTGGTGGAAGCAAATGACTATAGTCTCCGTGAAGAACCAGGCGTATCCGCAATTCCAGGTCTTCTTGCCTGTTGACGCCGCAGCACGTCAGATATTTAAGGAACTAGGTTGTCCCGTGGAGGGCTCTCCCTTATAATCAATCTGAATATGTAAAATACAACGCATAGGGAGTCAACGGGTGTATGAGCGACTATTTGGAAATCCCGGAATTCGAGGATTCCATTCCTTTTCGAACGTTTTTGAATGACGGAATGACGATTGTCTATCCGCATTGGCATAAAGAAATCGAAATCATTTATTCGCGCAAAGGCAAGGTGAACATCGGCGTTGATGAAGATATCGTTCAGTTAGAGGAAGGGGAGATCTTCTTCTTTCCCAGCGGAAAAGCCCACTATTTCCTGGCTTCGCCGGATAGTGAACGATATGTTTATCAGTTTAACCTGATGTTGTTCGATGAGAGAATCTTGCGGGTTTCCGAAGATTCCTTGTTGAGTCTCTTTGAATCGGGAGAGCCGCTGAGCCGCAACTGGCCGCAGTCGCTTGCTCAGAAAGCTACGGAGCTGCTCGTTCACCTGTATGAGGTCGAAGAGAGTAAACCCGTCGGGATGAATTATTTGACACTCGGGTATCTGTATCAATTGATAGGGGAATTCTATTTGCATCTGCCAAGGCGGTCGACCCCTGCAGTGCCTACGAAACGATCCGCCATTCAACACAAAGAAACGTTGGATATGCTAAATCAGGTTTTTGAATATGTGGAGAATCGTTATCGGGAAATCATTACGCTGGAAGACGTTGCGAAATTCGTGGGCTTCAGCCCGTATTATTTCACGCGTTTCTTCAAGACCAATACGGGACAAACGTTCATGCAGTTCCTGACGGAGTATCGGGTAAATCAAGCGAAGTTCATTTTGGCCAATGAAAATATTCCGATGATCGAGGTCGCCGAGAAAGCCGGGTTTGCCAGCGTAAAAACCTTCCATCATGTGTTTAAGGATGAGGTTGGGCAATCGCCGCTGCAGTATCGTAAAAATCTGAATAAGCCTTGAAAATAAAGGGTTTGAACGAGTGGATCTCGTTTAAACCCTTTGTTTTTTGGGCGAAGGCAGCGCAATATTCAGGAGTTTTTTGCGAGAAAAGCGGGAAGAAAGCCGCTTCAGATTTGGCTATAATGAATTCAACAATAGAAACGCTTTCAGGAGGTAAATGATGAAATTAAAAGTTGGAATTATCGGATGTGGCGGGATCGCAGGCGGCAAGCATATGCCAGCTCTTTCTAAGGTTGAAGAAGTGGAAATGGTGGCTTTCTGCGATATCATCGTTGAACGCGCCGAAGAAGCAAAAGCGAAATTCGGAACCCCGGATGCCAAGGTTTTTGAGGATTACAAGACCATGTTAGCCAATACGGATTTGGATGTCGTACACGTATGTACGCCAAACTCCTCGCATGCCGTCCTTTCGATTGCAGCGATGGAAGCAGGCTGTCACGTCATGTGCGAAAAGCCGATGGCGAAGACCTCTGAAGAAGCCAGAAGCATGATTGAAGCGTCCAAGCGTACCGGCAAGAAACTAACGATCGGTTATCAGAACCGTTTCCGGACCGATTCGAGATATCTGCATCAATTTTGCGAAGAAGGCGGTTTGGGAGAGATTTATTTTGGAAAAGCCCATGCGATTCGCCGCCGTGCCGTTCCAACCTGGGGCGTGTTCCTGGATGAGGAAGCTCAAGGCGGGGGGCCATTGATCGATATCGGCACGCACGCGTTGGACCTGACGCTCTGGATGATGAACAACTACAAGCCGAAATACGTGGTTGGGAAAACGTATCATGCTTTATCCCAAACGCCTAATGCTGCGAATGCTTGGGGACCTTGGGATCCTGAGAAATTCACCGTGGAAGACTCCGCGTTTGGATTTGTGGTGATGGAGAACGGGGCAACGATCTTCCTGGAGTCCAGCTGGGCCCTGAACAGCCTGGATGTGAAAGAAGCCAAAACGACGCTCTGCGGAACTAAAGCGGGCGCCGATATGAACAACGGCTTGACCATCAACGGCGAAGATCACAGCTTGTTGTATGAGAAGAAGATTGAACTGCAAACCGGGGGCGTTGCCTTCTACGATGGTGCAGGGGAGAGACCGGAAGTTCTTGAAGCCCATTCTTGGATTCAAGCCATCCTAAATGATACCGAACCTGTCGTGAAGCCGGAGGAAGCCTTAGTGGTTACGGAAATCCTAGAAGCGATTTATAAATCCTCGAAGACCGGTGAACCCGTGTACCTATAAGATCAAGGAGAGATATCCATGATTCAAGTAACCGTATGGAACGAATTTCGGCATGAGAAAACCGACAAAGCCGTTCAAGACATGTATCCGGAGGGCATTCACGGGCAACTGGCGAAGTTCTTGAGCGAAGACCAGTTCAAGGTGAAGACAGCGACTTTGGACGAACCGGAGCATGGTTTGACGGAAGAAGTATTGGAGGACACCGATGTCCTGATCTGGTGGGGACATATGGCGCATGATGAAGTGCAGGATGAAATCGTGGATCGCGTGCATAAACGGGTTCTTGAAGGCATGGGGCTTGTTGTGCTGCACTCGGGACATTTCTCGAAAATTTTCAAGAAACTCATGGGCACTTCCTGTGACCTCAAATGGCGGGAAGACGGGAAACACTGCCGCATTTGGAACGTAAACCCGAGCCACCCGATCGCAGAGGGAATTGGCGATTTCATCGAATTGGACAAAGAAGAGATGTACGGCGAGCATTTCGATATACCGGCACCGGATGAATTGGTCTTTATCAGTTGGTTCCCTGGGGGCGAAGTCTTCCGCAGCGGTTGTACTTACCGCCGTGGAAACGGGAAGATCTTCTATTTCCAACCTGGACATGAAACCTATCCAAGTTATTATCACGAGAAAGTGCAGAAGGTCATCAAGAACGGGATTCGTTGGTGCGCTCCAACCCAAAATGGGTATCCTGTCTATGGTCACTATGAAGCACGCGAAAAATAAGGAGTGATTGTCGATGAAACTGGGTGTATTTACGCCATTGTTTAACGCATTAAGCTTTGATGAGATGATCGAGGAGGTTGCCAAGAAGGGATTGCAGACGGTGGAAATTGGCACCGGCGGCTATCCGGGCAACGCGCACTTGGATATCGATAAGTTATTGACAAGCAGTGAAGCAAGAACAGAATATCTCGCCAAATTAGCCGATAAGGGCTTGGAGATCTCCGCACTCAGCTGCCATAACAACCCGATCTCTCCGGTTAAAGAAGTGGCTGCAGAAGCGGACGAATTACTGCGTAAGACAATCAAGCTGGCAAGCCTAATGAACGTTCCGGTTGTCAATGGATTCTCCGGCGTATCGGGTGGGAACGCGGCGGATACCCAAGTCAACTGGCCGGTATTGCCTTGGCCAACCGAATATGATGACAGCTACACGTACCAATGGGAACATAAATTGATTCCGTATTGGAAAGAGATCAACACGGAGGCCGAAGCGGCGGGCGTGAAGATCGGGATTGAGCTCCATGGCGGCTTCCTGGCGCATACGCCTTACACCATGTTGAAGCTGCGGGAATCGACCGGCAAAGCCATCGGCTGCAATTTGGATCCAAGCCATTTGTGGTGGCAGGGGATTGATCCGGTCGCTGCCGTCAAGATTCTTGGGGAGGCCGGTGCGATCCACCATTTCCACGCGAAGGATACTTATTTGGATCAGGATAACATCAATATGTACGGCTTAACCGACATGCAGCCCTACGGGAATGTGAAGACTCGGGCCTGGACCTTCCGTTCGGTAGGTTGCGGCCATGACTTGAAGGTATGGTCGGATATCATCTCCGCCTTGCGCGTATATGGTTACGATTATGTGTTAAGCATTGAGCATGAGGATCCAATTATGTCGGTTGACGAAGGTTTAACCCGTGCCATTACCAACTTGAAATCGATCATGATTCATGAACAACCCTCAGCCATGTGGTGGGCGTAAAGGAGCTAACGCGATGTCAATCATCAATTTCGCCGTAATCGGCTATGGCGGTATGGGTTCTTACCATGCCCACAACTTGATCCCTGCGGAGAGCACTCGTTTCCATGTGGTGGGGACCTATGATATCTCCGGAGAAAGACAGCAAATCTCCAAAGGGAAAGGCCTTCATATTTATGAAAGCCTGGATGAAGTCTTAAAGGATAGCAACATCGAAGCGATTCTGATTGCGACACCTAATGATTCGCATAAAGAAATCGCGATCCGAGCTCTGCGGGCGGGTAAGCATGTGGTCTGCGAAAAGCCTGTAGCGATGAATACCGATGAGCTCGACGAGATTCTGGCGGTTGCCAAAGAGACCGGAAACGTCTTTATGGTTCACCAGAATCGTCGGTGGGACCCGGATTTCCTGATCATTCGTCAGTTGTATCAGAACAAGACGATCGGGGACATCTTCCAAATTGAAACCCGTGTTCAAGGAGCCAATGGCATCCCAGGCGATTGGCGCCATTTGGAGAAACACGGCGGCGGCATGCTGCTCGATTGGGGAGTCCATTTGCTGGATCAACTGCTTTGGCTGGTCGATAGTCCCGTTCAAAGCGTGCACTCGGATTTGAGTTATATCTTGGGCGATGAAGTGGATGACGGATTCATGAGCTACATCACCTTCGAAAATGGCGTGAGAGCACTAGTCGAGGTAGGGACCACCAACTATACCAAGCTCCCTCGTTGGTATGTGAAGGGTCTTGAAGGAACCGCGAAGATTAACGATTGGGATTTGTCCGGCGAGATCATCGCGGCTACCGGTCGCAAGGATGTAGCGGCTCCAACACCAATTCAAGCGGGTGTGGGACTCACCAAAACGATGGCGCCTCCTTCGGAAGAAGCCACCGAGAAATTGGCCTTCCCGGAAGCCAAAGCGGATTTCGTCCCGTTCTATCAAAACTTCTATGAGGTCGTTCGCGAAGGGGCAGAGCCGATCGTGAAGAATGAGGAAGTTCGCAAGGTCTTGAAGCTGATTGATGATATTTTTGAATCTTGCCACAAGGGTTGAACATAGAAAGCACCCCACAAGAAGGCTAACCAAACGGTTAGCTTTTTTGTGTTGTATTGCTCTTCGAAGTTGAAAAACCACTTGACATAGACAACCTAGTTGACTATATTGGAAACAAACAAGACAACTTGGTTGTCTAAATGAGGAGGAAGAATGATGAACAGTACAACATCAAACACATTGATTCCTGGGATTACGCATCACACCGCGCACGTTAACGGTGCCACGATTCATTACGTGTCCGCTGGGACTACCGGATCCCCGATCCTTTTGATCCACGGGTTCCCGGAGACCTGGTGGACGTTTCACAAACTCATTCCTTTACTTGCCTTAAACCATCGGGTATTCGCGGTCGATTTACGCGGTTTCGGTGATTCAAGCCATGACGAGGGGGATTATGACAGCACGACTTCTGCTGAGGATTTGCATCAACTCATCGGGCAGCTCGGCATAGGTCCGGTGCACCTCACGGGGCAAGATATTAGCGGAGCAACGGTCTTCCGACTCGCTGCCATGCATCCGGAAGATGTTCGCAGTTTCACCGCCATCGAGATGGGGCTTGCCGGATTCGGCCTTGAAAGCTTGGGCGACATCACGCATGGCGGCTCATGGCATATTGGCGTTTTGGCAGCACCCGGTATCGCCGAAATGCTCCTTGTCAACCACGAAAGGGAGTTCCTGGGGGAATGGGCCTTTCCTTCCATGATCGCAGTTCAGGGAGCGATCACGGATGCGGACATTGACGAGTTCGTCCGTACTTACTCTCGTCCGGGCGGCTGGCGTGGAGCGATCGGTCTCTACCAGTCCATGCTCACGGAAGGCGACAGCATTAAGGCAATCGCCCAAACACATCCATTGACCATGCCGGTCCTGGCTGTAGGTGCTGGCGGTGGAACGTTTACCGAGAGTACCGTAAGGCAGATCACGACCGGGATGATCCAATCTGTGCAACTTGAGGGCGTTGGTCATTACGTTGCTATGGAGGCGCCGACGGCTCTATCGACGACGATCCTCGACTTCCTTGAGAGTGTCGACAGAGCTTAAGCTTAGGTTGATAAACAAGCAAAAAATACTGGAAAAGGAGGGTGCGATGGGGTAAAGTAAATAGAAACACGCTTACAAAGGAAGGATCCCTTATGTCTCGATCTGGAGCTGATCTTGCCCTCCTCCTCCTGGGAGGCTACCGTACGCTTGTTGATGCTGCTATGGTTGAACTGGCCGCTCGCGGGTATGACGATTTTCGTCCTGTTCATGACTTCGCGATGCGAGCGATTGGAGCAGGTGCCGATAGCGCCTCGGATTTGGGTCGTCGGATGTCGGTCTCGAAGCAGGCGGCATCGAAGACCATCGCCGTTCTTCTCGACCGAGGTTACATCTCGCGTGAATCGGACCCGCAAGATGCACGTCGCAAACGGCTGCAAGTGACCCCTCTCGGCTTTGAAGTGATGCGGCAGGGGGAAGCGATCTTCGATGACCTGCGTAAGAATTGGGAAGAGCAAATCGGCGTCGCTGAACTCGCAACGCTAGAGGCAAGGTTAAAGACGCTCATTGGAGAAGGGGCCATCCGCGTAGATGAGCCCGGATGGGCCGCGCAAGACCTCGGGTGAACCCAAATGTTCGGAATAAGACCGGTTGCTGGAGTGCAAAAAGGGTTAAACATAGGAAGTTCCACACCAAAGAGGCTAACCAAGCGGTTAGCCTCTTTGAATTTGGATTATCCATGGAATTGGGCAGGGCGTATTGTTCGGAACGTCCTGAAGAACGCTCGGATATCCTCAGCCATCAGCTCCGGTTCTTCCATGGCGGTAAAGTGACCGCCTCGGGGCATGGAAGTCCAACGGGTTACATTCAAATGGCGCGTAGCCCATTCTCTGGGCGGGGGTAAGATATCCGCCTTGAACAAAGCAAGCGCGGTCGGAACTGTGATATAACCTAGGGGCGGCAGCGTATGAGCATTTTCATAATACATCTCGGCAGCCGATCCAACCGTGTTCGTGACCCAATAAATCATGATATGTGTGAGTAGTTCGTCCTCCGTGAATCGCTGCCGGAGATCTCCGTTGCAATCGCTCCAGGCACGGAGCTTCTCAAGGATCCAGCTGGCTAATCCGACGGGGGAGTCGGACAGGCCATAAGCTAACGTCTGAGGGCGTGTCGATTGGATGGACATATAGCCGCCCTCTTGCGCTACCCATGCCGTAGCCGCTTGTTGATATCGCCGTTCTTCTTCGGAAAGTCCTGACTCATCCGCTGCATTCATGAGTGCTCGTATAATCCCGATGTCCGTGAGATGGATGCCGTACAACAGCTCGGGATGGTTTGCGGCCAGATATCGGGTCACTCCGGAGCCAATATCCCCGCCGGCAGCTGCAAACTTCTCGTAACCTAACTCCTCGGTCATGAGCTTCACCCATATGTCTGAGACACGGGAGTTGTTGATACCTGGACGAGCAGGGCGGCTGGAGAACCCGAATCCGGGCACGGAGGGGACGATGACATCAAAAGCGTCCTCCGCGCGGCCGCCGTAACTGACCGGATCGGTAAGCAGCGGGATGATTTTCTCATAACGAAGGTAACTGTCGGGCCACCCGTGGGTGAGAATCAGGGGCAGGGGGTTTGGTCCTTTCCCGCGCTCATACACGAAGTGGATGTCGATCTCATCGATGCGAGTGCGGAACTGGGAGAAACGGTTTAGCTTGGCTTCTTGGGCTCGCCAGTCATATTGATCCTTCCAGTAGGACACCAAGGATTGCAAATACGATCGTTCCGTGCCCCGGTCCCATCCGGTGTTATGGGGTTGATCGGGCCAACGTACGCGATGGAGCCGGTTCTTCAAATCGTCCAAGATTTCTTCGGAAACGTGAATGTGAAAGGGCTCTAGTGCCATAGGGTTTTCCTCCTTCTCTTGCTACATCGTTCATTATATCCCCCCAAAAGATGTGATACACTGGCATATATGAAGGATCTGACTATACGATTTGATAGGTGAGGCCATGCCGTTATTAGACCGATACAAGAACCGAACCGTTAACATTGAGTTTGTCCCGAAAGAGGATTTAAGGCGACTTCCTTGTCCAGAGCGGCGGGCACTGGTCTTGATTACTTCCGGAAGCATGCACGGGACCTTAAACGAACATCCCATCTCTCTAGTTGCTCCAGCTGTCCTATGCTTGGCTGAACACGATGAGCTGAACGTGACAGACATGCACCAGGTGGCTGCTCAAGCCTTTCATTTTCATCCTGATTTCCTGAACAGCGTTAGGTTATCCGAAACGGAGATGTATTTTCCGTCGGCCCCCAGCATCCAAACCGGGCTTTCGCTGTTTCGAAGAGAGGATCCTTATCCAGGCATCCCCCGACTCACCGCAAGCGCCTATCCGCATATCTTTGAATGGTTTTTTGTGCTTGGCATGGAAGTAATGGCGCAAAGCGATGAGCGGTGGGCGTGTCGCATTAAGAAATATCTCATTCAGATACTAGGCTTGCTGGAGGAGTTGAATCAATATCGCGAACCCTCCCCAGTGGACCAAGTGTTAGAGTATATCCACACGAATTATTCCAGGAAGATAACGCTGGAGGACTTGACGGAGACCGCCCATTTGAATCGCGTAACGTTAAATAAGCTGTTTCAGGAGAGATGCGGTTCGACCGCGATGGTCTACTTGCTTTCTTATCGATTGAAGGTGGCATGTGAGCTCTTAACCCACACCGATATGAACCTCAACGATATTGCGCGCGCGACCGGGTTTGAATATGACACCTATTTCATCAAACAGTTCACGTCCAAGAAGGGGATATCCCCGACGACGTATCGGAACAACTCTCGCAAGTTTTCTAACGTTCAATAAGAGTTCAGGTCTTTTTCAGGGAGGATAGAATGAGGCGCTTAAGCAAAGTAAGCGGTTGTCTAACTGCGATGGGATAACCCAGCAGCAAGAAATCTTTAAGGTGACTTCCGAGTGAATCGTTAGTCGAATCCGCTAGTCCTCCAGCAACCGCCCATGATCATGCCATTGCCCATACATTTGATTAGCTCTTGTATGGCTTATGAATTTATCCAGTCTGCTTTGAAATAATTCGGGCTGGTGGATGACGCTTTGGATCGTGTCGATGCGAATGCGCTGATAAAGCTCCGGGAAAGCCAGGAAGTTCTCGTATCCTTGCGGATCTTCTTGCAACCGTTGTTCGATCACGCTGTCGATCTGAAAGGAATCGGGATCCATCTCAGGAAGAACCCTTCGTCCTTCATCCGTCAAGAGCCCCAGCTTCTCCAGGCGACGAACCCGCGCTTTATTTAATTCCGTCCATGAACTCTTTAACCTACGAGGAGACAGCCGTTGGGCTGTCTCTGTTGGGTTGATTTTCTTCTTGGTACTGTCGATCCAGCCGAAGCACAACGCTTCTTCGACCGCATCCAAATATAACAAGGTATCCGGAGCCCGCTTCATACTCACTACGACCCAACATGAATTCGCAGTCCGGCTATTCTCCTGCAGCCATACCCTCAGTTCTTCTCTTGATTTCACCGGAAGCAAATGATGGATGTCCATCGTTTTAACCCCGAGTTGCCGCTGGTTCCTGATACCAATACAGCGCATAGTCGTTCATGGTGGAAGCGTGGCCGAGCTGACGCAGCATGGTCGATAGGTTCCCCCTGTGATACGATCCGTGATTGACGAGATGCAGCACCATTTCCGACAGGCGAGTTTGGCGAGGACCGGCGAACGGATTATTTAACAGCACGCTTTGCTCCATATCGGGTTGGCCTTGGAACCAGGTGCTGAACTGTTCGGCTAACTCGTTATAAGCATGGGCGTAATCATCCAGGGATTCCAGGACACGTTCGTTTAACGGACGAGTAGCTTGAAAGGCCTCCGGCATCTCCATCCCGGTTAGCACCAGATACCACATTTGATCCACGGCATAGATATGGCTCAGGGCATGGGCCAAAGTGGGGAACGAGGTGTTGACTTCTTGGCTTAATACGGAAGGAGGGAGCTCCCGGATTCTTCCCAGGATCGTTTGGTTTGCCCAAGTGTGATATTTGTACATCTCTTCTGGAATCGTTGTCATTTTCGAATCTCTCCTTTAGTTGTTGATGTCCTGATTATAAAAAAAGAAGTATGACAACAGACTGTCATACTTCTTCATAAAGTTGAAGCGCCTTTTGAAGTTGTTCTTTGACGATGTCGCGAAGCCCCAAGGGTTCAAGGACCTCGGCGCCGCTGCCGAAGCTAAGCAGAATGGACCAAAGCCAGCGCGCGTTAAGGGGCTGATGCACGGATATGCGTACCGTCATACTCCCATCGTCGTGAAATTGCTTCTCCGCCAACTGAAAATGATCCATCACATCCGCCAACGCCTCGGGACGGACCCGGATCACGACGTCTTCCATCTGATCCTTATCCTCCCAAGTCTTCTGACCGATATCGTTCTGTTCCAAGGCTTCAAGATGCGGCCCAAACGTATCCTGCGTCAGCATCACATTCAACATTCTCGATAAGCGGAATTCCCGATAATCCTGACGTGAACGGCAATATCCGTAGACGTACCAATTGCCGAATTTGAAATGAAGGCGCAGCGGCTCCAGTTCGCGAGTCCGGCGTTCATTTTGAGCATTGATGTACTCGAAGCGAACGAGGTTTCGCTGGGTAATGGCCGAGCGCAGAAGAGGGAGCACGCCGAAAGCCGTCCGACGAGTCTCCAAATCCACGGACAGGCTTGGCATCCGATATTCCGGTTCAATGGTTTGCAAACGCTCGATGGTTCCTTGCGCGCGTTCGTCTTCAAATACGGAGGAGAGACTGTTCAACACGGTAATGAGGGAGGCCACATCATAGGTACCGAGCAAGCTTTTGTCCATCTTATAACCGTCCATAATGCCGTATCCGCCTTTGGTTCCCTGGTACGCAACAACCGGGAAGCCTGCCGCGCAGAGCACATCGATATCCCGATAGATCGTTCTTTGGGAAACCTGAAACTCTTCGGCTAGCAAGGCTGCAGACAAAACGTCATGATTTAGCAGTTTGTAGACAATGGAGATCAATCGCTCCAATTTCATAAATTGCTCCTTCCCCAATCGCATAACTGTTCCATCACGGGGATAAGGGTTTCTGCTTTCGGGGTTAGCCGGTACTCAACCTTAGGAGGGACTTGCGGATATTCCTTCCGATCCACCAGACCATCCGCTTCCAGTTCTTTAAGTTGGGAGCTGAGCATCTTATAAGTAATTGGGCCGATCCGTCTTTTTAGCTCATTGAAGCGAACCGGCTGGTTTTCCGCCAGGAGGTATATAATCAACATTTTCCACTTCCCGCCGATGACTGACAGGGTATACCCAAACGGTGTTTCGTGAATGTTACCTTCGCCTTGGTAATCCGCCGTTCCCATCTTTACACTATCCTTTCGGGTAGTACCTATCTAAATAGTGCGTACTACTTATTATTTTGTGCCCAGTTTATACTATCCTTACTTTGATGTAAAGGAGAGAAAACAATGGCACATATCCAAACGTACAATCATGATTTGTGGGATCACGGTATTTCCCAGGGCTACGCGGTGAACGGGACACTCTACATTTCAGGACAATTCTCCCACGATGCGCAAGGCGCATTTGTTGGTGCGGGGGATATCGAGGCCCAAACCCGACAGACGCTCGACAATCTGGATCGCGTGCTCGAGAGCTTTGGAGCCAAGAGAGCGAACCTTGCTTATCTGGAGATTTATTTGACCCACCCACAGGAGCATTTTGAAGCTGTCCTTGGGTTGTTTAAGGACTATGTAGGAGAACATCGGCCGGCCGGCAGCTTGCTTGGCGTGACTTACCTGGCGTCGCCGGAGCAACTGATCGAAATCAGCGCCGTTGCTCATCTAGATTAACCCCGATCTGGTCCCACATATGCTCACTGAACCTAAGCGTTCGGTGGGCATTTTTTACATATCATCAACCCCATTAGATCAATGATCAATTGACCCCGAACGAAATCAACATTCCATTGGAGGTTTTGCCCATAGGCTCGCCCTGATCACCACCCTTATGCTGGGGATGGGTTAATGACTATCACTCATTATGGAGGGGGAAGGTTCATGAACACAAGATCGATCACCCGATGGGTATCAACCGGTCTGGCCATCGGCTTGCTTGGAACCACGCTGCTGGCTTGCTCAAATGGAGGGCAGGCGAATCGTGGAACTCAGAACGAAGAAGGAGTCAATTCAGGAGGGAATACGTCGGTGACGGAGGCGACGACCTATCCCATTCAAACCGATAAGTCGCTAACGTATTGGGGGGATCTGACAGGAAACCTGATCGGAGTGGTGAACTCGCTTAACGACGTGCCTTTCTTTCAGAAGTGGCAGGAGAAAACCGGGGTTCAACTCGAATTTACGTCACCGCCAGCCGGTCAAGCTAAAGAGGCGCTAAATGTCATGCTGGCATCGGGTGATTTGCCGGATATGATCGAATACAATTTCATGAGTTTTCCCGGCGGACCCGAGAAAGCGATCAGTGATGGATACATTCTCCGCCTGAACGATCTCATCGACAAGCACGCGCCAAATCTGAAGAAGTATCTGGAGGAGAATCCGGATATCGATAAAATGGTAAAAACCGATAGCGGCAGCTACTACGTGTTCCCGTTTATCCGGGGGGATGAGTACCTGCGGGTATTCCAGGGACCCATCATCCGTAAGGACTGGCTGGATGACTTAGGACTACCGGTGCCGGAAACCATCGATGAGTGGACCGCAACGCTAAGAGCGTTCAAAGAGAAGAAGGGAGCCGCTGCTCCGCTTTCGATGGTCAGCAAGCCACGATTCTTTAATGAATCTTACAACGGGGCGTTCCTTGGCGCTTATGGAGTGACGCTTGGCTTCTACCAAGAAGACGGCGCGATAAAGTTCGGACCTGCGGAATCCGGTTTCAAAGAATACTTAAGATTGTTCCAGGGCTGGTACAAGGAAGGGTTACTTGATAAAAATATCGCCACGGTCGACTCCAAAGCGATGGACAGTAACCTTGCTGCCGGCGCCACGGGTGCCACGATCGGCAACGCCGGCGGCGGGATCGGAAAGTGGCAGCCGCTAGTGGAAGCGAACGATCCGAAGGCGGTGCTGGTGGCTGCCCCTTATCCGGTGCTGAACAAAGGCGACAAGCCGAAATTCGGACAGCGGAATCAGGCGTACTCGTCCGAAGGAACGGTCGCGATAACGACGGCGTCCAAGGATCCGGAGCTCGCGGTACGACTGCTGGATTACGGTTACAGCGAGGAAGGGCATATGTTCTTCAACTTCGGGGAAGAAGGCGTAAGCTACGAGATGGTGGACGGGTATCCGAAATACACGGACTTGCTCCTGAAGAACTCCGACAAACTCGCACCGGCGCAAGCGATCTCGTTACACGCCCGCGGGAGCTATAACGGACCGTTCGTGCAAGACAAACGTTACGCGGAGCAGTTCTTCGCTCTACAAACGCAGCGGGATGCCATCGAAATCTGGAAGAATACCGATGCCGCGAAATACCAGTTGCCTCCGATCACGCCAACGCCTGAAGAAAGCTCGGAATATGCGGCGATTATGAACGATATCAACACGCTGGTGGATGAGATGACGATCAAGATCATTTTGGGTGAAGAGTCTGTCGACCAATTCGAAAGCTATGTGGAGAAGATGAAGTCTCTTCGCCTAGACCGGGCAATCGAGATCCAGACTGCGGCACTGGAGCGTTACAACAGCCGGTAATCGCAATGCGGGAGGGCGCGTACGCCCTCCCGAATAGAAATGAGGTGTATCCGAACACGCATGAGCAAACCAACCTCCTTCAAACGACGTTTCGTCCGCGACTTCCGGATGAACAAATACCTGTATCTGATGATGATCCCCGTCATCGCCTATTATGTTATTTTCCATTACGGCCCGATGTACGGCGCGATCATCGCATTTAAGGACTTCACCCCGATCAAGGGGATTCTCGGGAGCGACTGGGTTGGACTGAAGCATTTCGAGGACTTCTTCGGAAGCTACTATTTCCTGCGGGTGCTCAAAAACACGATACTCATCAGTTTATATACGTTGGCGTTTGAGTTTCCGGCACCGATTCTCTTGGCCTTGCTGATCAACGAGGTGCGCCGCCGCTACTTTAAACGGGTCGTACAAACGATTACGTACATGCCGTATTTTATCTCCCTGGTGGTGATCTGCGGCATCATTACGGATTTTACCAATGCAGACGGCTTGATAAACCGCTTGTTCATGCTGCTGGGGTACGATGGGCAAGCGATGCTGCAGAAGCCGGAGCTGTTCCGGCCGATTTATGTGTTGTCTGAGATCTGGCAGCGCATCGGATGGGAATCGATCATTTATATCGCGGCTTTGATGAGCATCGATCTGGAGCAATACGAGGCGGCGCGAATGGACGGAGCCAGTCGGCTTAAGCAGATGATCTATATCACGCTACCGGGGCTGCTGCCTGTCATCACCATCATGTTCATCCTGCGGATGGGGAATCTGCTTAATGTTGGTTTCGAAAAAATCATTCTGCTCTACAACCCGGTCACGTACGAGACGGCGGATGTCATTTCGTCGTTCGTGTACCGCAAGGGTCTGCTGGAATTCGGCTGGAGCTACAGCTCCGCCGTTGGGTTATTTAATTCGGTGATCAATCTCGCGCTGCTCGTCTCCGCGAACTACATCAGCCGCAAAGTGAATGAAAACAGCTTATGGTGAGGTGAAAGCGATGAAGACGGAAAGCAGTTGGTTGGATCGGTTATTTAATCTCGTGAATTATACGCTGTTACTGTTACTCGTCATAGCTACCTTATATCCGCTGTTGTATGTCTTGTTTGCCTCCTTCAGTGATCCGGCGCGTCTGTTGGCCTACAAAGGGCTGTTATGGAGGCCGGTTGGCTTCAGTCTGGAAGCTTATCGGAGCGTGCTGGCTAACCCGGGGATCGGGGTCGGGTTTCGCAATACGTTGTTTATCGTCGTTTTTGGGGTGACCGTCAACATTTTTATGACCGCCTTAGGGGCTTATGTATTATCCCGCAATAACGTGATGTGGAACAAGGTCTTCATGTTCCTCATTGTGTTCACGATGTTCTTCGGCGGCGGTCTGATCCCCATGTACTTGGTCGTCAAGGGCGTTGGCCTCCTGGACTCGTTATGGTCCACGATTATCCCGTTTGCGATTGGCACTTTTAATTTAATCATCATGCGAACCTCGTTTATGGGAATTCCGGACAGTTTGGAGGAATCGGCGAAGATCGATGGGGCGAATCATTTTACGATTCTGTTTCGGATCATTTTGCCGCTCTCGATGCCCGTGATCGCCGTGATGATTTTGTATTATGCCGTGGATAAATGGAATGGTTGGTTTTATGCCTCGGTGTTCATCAAAAGTCGGGAGCTGTTCCCGCTGCAGCTCGTGCTTCGCGAGATCCTGATCTCCAACTCGACGGATAGCATGTCCATCGGCGCCTCGGCCGGCGATCGGTTCCAGATCGGGGAGACGATCAAGTACGCGACGATTATTGTGGCTACCTTCCCGATCATGTGCGTGTATCCCTTTTTACAGCGTTATTTTGTGAAAGGCGTTATGGTGGGATCGTTGAAGGGGTAAGGTTAAATGGATGGGAAGACAAATCGACTAGAAATCGTGTAGGAGGAGAAGCATGACAACGACCATGGAAACGATCAGTGAAGAGGTTTGGTCGCGGCTGGAAGCGAAGGTACCCCGCATGCTGGCATCTCTGGGGAATAAGTGCCCCCATGTTGCGGGATCGGACGGAATTTATGACGATACAAGGATGGATTGGTGGACCTCGGGGTTCTGGCCGGGCATCCTGTGGCTGATGCATGACATGACGGGGGAACAATCCCTAAAGGACGCCGCCTGGTCTTGGGATGAACGCTTGTTTAAGTTGTTCCAGGAGGAGAACGCTTTTGATCATGACGTAGGTTTCCACTACTTGCCAACGGCGGTCTTCAAATATAAGCTGACAGGCGACAAAGACGCTCTTCGCCGGGGGTTATTTGCGGCGAATTACCTGGCCGGGCGCTTCAACCCGCGGGGCGGTTATATTCGGGCATGGAACGGCGGCGATAAGGCCGGCTGGTCAATTATCGATACGATGATGAACGTATCGCTGTTATTCTGGGCTTCCGAGGAAAGCGGGGATCCGCGGTTTGCCCATATCGCCAGAGCTCATGCGGATAGGGTCATGAGAGAGTTCGTGCGAGCGGACGGTTCTACCCATCATATCGTTGCTTTCGATCCGGAAACGGGTGAACGCATAGAGGCGCTTGGCGGGCAAGGCGCGGGTCCCGACTCCGCCTGGAGCCGGGGAAACGCTTGGGCGCTTTACGGACTGGCGAATACGTACCGCTACACCGGCGACTCTGCGTACTTAAGCGCGGCCCAGCACGTGGCGAACTTTTTTATCGCCGGGTTGCCGGAAGACAGCGTTCCGCCGTGGGATTTCCGCGCATCGCAAGTAGAGGAGGGAGAAGAAGTTCCACGCGACACCTCGGCTGGAGCGATCGCCGCATCCGGCTTGCTGGAGCTGGCGGGCTTGCTGGATGAGCCGATTGGCCGACCTTACCGGGCAGCGGCCGAGCGCATCCTCGGCTCACTGGCAGCAAAATACGCCACCTGGGATGATCCGCAGCATGAGGCGATCCTGCTGCAGGGAACCGGCCACAAGCCGGCCAACCAGAACGTGAACGTTTCGTTGATCTACGGAGATTATTTCTTTGTCGAGGCATTCGCTAAGCTTAGAGGCTGGAGCCGGCGTATTTTCTAAAGTTCAGCCCAATAGAATCGGCCCGAAGGACCGCAAGGTTTCTTCGGGTTATTGGCGTTGGTAAGGGTGAAGTCCCGCTCGCGTGCCGTAATTGTCAATCGAATTGAACTTTTTATCTATAGGCTTTTGCCTGGGGACCACGTTATAATTAGGACTTGATCCGATGCACCGACAAACCGGAAAGATACGGGGGAGAAACGGATGCTGAACATTCAATCCTTGTGGCGGAAGCGGGAAAGCGTGATTGTGACCTGGCTCGTTTCGTATAGTGCAGTGTTGTTCGTGCCGATTCTGATCAGCCTCGTCATTTATGCTCAAGCCAATGCGGCTCTCAAGAGCGAAATTCACCGGGCGAACGATTCGCTGCTGAAGCAAATGCGCTATACGATCGATACGCAGATCGATCTAATGAAGCGGCTGAATATGGAGATGACCTGGAGTCCGAATCTGCAGACGCTCATGTACTCGACCCAGTCCGAGGCTGAAGCTCCTTATACCGCTTATCAGTTGGTCAAAGAATTTCGTTTGTTCAAGACGTCGTATGCAACGATTGATGAATTTTACGTGGTTTGGAAGAAAGGCGATGCGATCCTTCGGGCGGGCAATATCCGGGATTTGCCAACCGCTTTTCATACGATCCACCAGACGGGTGCGATGAGTATGGAGGCCTGGGAACGCCTCGTTTTGGAAGCGGATACAAACCGATTTGTGGTGCTTCCTCATCTGAATGCGGGGCCGGCGGAATCCTCCATCGCTTATGTTACGCAGTTGCCGCCGAATCTGAATGGTCAAGAGACGGGGGCCGTTGTGGTCATGACGGATACAAGCCGGTTCCAGCAAGCGATCGAGGGGATCTCGGGCTTCAGTGAGGGTCTGCTGCTGATTCTAAATCAGAATAACGAAGTCTTGATGACGAATCGAAATAATGCCGATGTACTGCTCCCGTTTATGGACGGGAACCGCGTCAGGCTGGATCAAGCACAAACAGGCGAATCCGAATTGTTCTACATGGATTCCGCGATATCAGATCTTAAATATGCCTTGATTATCCCAAGCGGATTGTATTGGGAAAAGGCCGTCAACGTCCGTAACTTCACGTATGTCAGTATCCTGGTTAGCTTGGTTGGCGCCGGCGTGCTGACGTGGTTCTTCATGCGGCGCAACTACTCGCCGATTCAACAGCTCGTGGAATCGCTGACGGATAAGACTACGCAAACCTTACCGGGGGAGACCAACGAATTGCGCTTCATCCAGAACATGATCCTGCGTACGCGGTCGGAGAAGAACGAGATTGCGCAGCAGCTCCAGAAGCATCAGCAGGTGTTACGGTCCAACCTGATTTACCGGCTGCTCAAAGGTAAAACCGATCCCCTGGTTCCTTATGAAGAGTCGTTTCGTTCGTTTCAGATGTCGCTGCATTCCCTGGATTTTGCTGTCATCTTGTTTGTCATCGAAAATGAGGATCATCTCTACGACAAGCTGCCGGGCGTGGGCCTGAACGAAAGGAGCAAGCTGATTCAGCTTATCATCTCCAACGTAGTGGAGGAGCTGGTCGAAAGTCGCGGGCACGCCGGATACGTCGCGGAGGCGGATGAGATGATGGTATGCCTGGTGAATCTGCGGACGGATTCCTCCCGTTGGAGTCAGGAACTGAGCGAGATCGCGGTGGAAGCGCAGCGGTTCTTGGAACGGTATGACATGGAGTTGACCATCTCGATCAGCGGACGTCATTCATCCTGGATCGGCATTCACGAAGCGTATCAAGAAGCGGTGGACGCGATGGAGTACAAGATGGTTTTGGGCAAGAAAGGCATCATCGCTTACGGGGATATCCGTCAGGAGTCAGCAGACGGCCCATACGGGTACGATTATCCGCTGCAAGCCGAGCAGCAGCTCATCAACTTGATGAAGGCCGGCGATGCCGAGCAGGCCGGCAGTTATATGAACGAGATTATGAAGCGGAATTTGGAACAGCCGGTGATGTCGCTCAACGTTGCGAAATGCCTCATGTTCAATCTGGTTAGCACCATGATCAAGGTCATTCATGAAATAGGCGGCCACGATGACGATGAGAGGCTGGCCGGCTATCCGCTCTGGATCGACGATGTTCTGGCCTGCGATACCGTTCAGGAAATGCAAAGCGCATTACATGGCTTGTTGGAAGAAGTTTGTACGTTTGCCGCTGCGAAACGCGTAAGTCATCTCTCGAGGGAGCGAGAGGACTCGCTTCGCAGCCTGTCGGAGCAAGTGACTGCTTATATAGCGGCTCGTTACAGCGACGTGAATTTGAATGTAAATGCGATCGGTGACCATTTTGGCATGAAGGGCAGTTATCTGTCCAAGCTTTACAAGAATCAGACGGGTGAAGGGTTGCTGGACAGCATCCATCGAAGCCGAATCGAGAAGGCGAAGGAGCTGATGCGGTTCCAAACCGATTCGATCAGCGAGCTCTCCAAGGTCGTGGGGTATAACGATGCGGCCACATTTATTCGGGTGTTCAAAAAATATGAAGGGATCACGCCTGGCAGATATAAAGAGATCAGCGGAATGAACGGGAAGGAGGCTACGGGATGAATCGAACGGGTAAGCGGAAGGGGCGGCTTCCGATGATAGATCGGGGATGGGCAGTGACGCTGATGCTGGCGCTGCTGGTCGTTTTGCTGGGAGCATGCGATCCTTCTGAAGGGTTACCTCGCGTGAACTCGGCGGCCTCAGCGGGAAAGTCGCAGATGTTGGGGTCAGGTGAGGACAATGCCCTCGACACACCGCTAACGTTAACTTACTGGGCAGAACTGAACGGAAATGCGGCCAGCATTAAATCCAACTTTAATGAGGTCCCCTTCTTCCAGGAATGGCAACGGAGAACCGGGGTCGATTTGAATTTCATCCAGCCCCCCGCCAATCAAGGGAAGGAGGCGCTTAGCGTTCTGTTGGCTTCCGGCGAGCTGCCGGATTTAATCGAATATGAATGGATCCATTATCCGGGCGGTCCTGAGAAAGCGATCAACGATGGATATATCCTGAGACTAAATGAGATCATTGATCAATACGCTCCTCATCTGAAAGAGTACCTCAGCGAGCATCCCGACATCGATCTGCAGGTTCGCACGGCCAACGGGAGTTATTACGCTTTCCCCTTCATTCAGGGCGACAAGCGACTCCGCACGTACCAGGGGCCTATCATTCGCAAGGATTGGCTTGATGAACTTGGGCTCGAGGTGCCGGAGACGATCGCAGAATGGCATGATGTGCTAATAGCATTCAAGGAACACAAGGGGGCTAAAGCGCCGCTGACGTTTCTTGGCGTACCGAATCCGCTGTTCGGCATAGAAGGTGGCGGGTTCGTTGGCGCTTTTGGAATCAAGAAAGACTTCTATCAGGAGCAGGGAAAGGTGAAGTTCGGCGCGATCGAACCGGAGTATAAAGCGTTTCTTGCCTTGTTCCGCGACTGGTTCAAGGAAGGGCTGATCGATCCCAATCTTGCGGCCGTGGATTCGGAAACCCAGGACACCAGCATGATTCTTGGACGCAGCGGCGCAAGCATTTGGAATGCCGGGGCGGGGATCGGGACCTGGCTGCCTCTAATGCAGGCGAAGGACCCCTCCGTAGAACTGGCGCCGGCACCATATCCGGTGTTGAACAAAGGCGATCGTCCGAAATTCGGCCAGTTCGCCCCAGCCGTTGGCGCCAGCGGCGGCGTTGCGATCTCGACAAGCAATCCGCATGTGGAGGAAGCGGCCCGAATGCTAGATTACGGGTATAGCCCGGAAGGTCATTTGTTGTTCAACTTCGGGATGGAGGGAGTCAGCTACGAAATGAAGGACGGGGATCCCACCTATACGGACCTCATCTTGAAAAATCCGAACCAATGGGCTCCGTCGCAAGCCCTGGCGATGTACACCCGAGCCAGCTATTTCGGTCCGTTTGTGCAGGATGTGCGTTATATGGAACAGTATTACACGCTGCGGGAACAGCAAGAGGCAACCCGGCTCTGGTCCGATACGGATGCCGCGCTCCACACTTTGCCATCCCTGCCTAAAACCGAGGAGGAGAGCACGGAATTCTCCATGATTATGCAAGACGTCAACCGGATCGTGGATGAGATGTCGCTTAAAATCATCTACGGAATCGAACCGCTCGATGCGTTTGAAGGCTATGTGGAGCAAATTCATACCATGGGGATTGACCGTGCGCTCCAAATCCAGCAGCGGTCCTTGGACCGGTTCAATCAAGGGCTGTCGGCTAAGTGAATGGCAGAATAGCCCAATAATCAGGCCCCGACGCCCTGCACTTTGGGTCAAATTGATCATTCGTTGACCATCCTTTTTGTGTTAATCTCATTCTGAATCGAATAACCCTGTGATAGGGGAAGTGAACCCCCTTATCCAGAGCGAGGAGAAATACGAGAAGGATTGGAGCGTAGAGAAACGAGATGAACCGAGTGAAGAATAAGGCGATACTTCTGTTATTGGCGATTTGTTTGATTTTAGCATGCGGAGTTACCTCTCCGGCCCAAGCGAAGGAGCCGCAAACCAAGGCGATTTGGGCGTGGGATTTTTATGAAGCCGCTTCGAACTCGAACAAAATCACGGCGATATTGAAGTTTTTGAAAGAACAGGACATCAACCTGTTGTTTATCGGAACGAGCAAGACTTTACCAGATCAACCCGCTACTTACGAAGAGTTGATCCTTAGAGCACATGAGGAGGGGATTCGTGTCTTTGCGCTGGTTGGAAGAGCGGAATGGGCCTTGGAGGGCCGCCATCGCGAGGCGTTAGCTGAACTGCAACAGGTGCTTTCGTTTAATGGATCTCACCCGGCCAGTGTCTTTGACGGGATTCAATATGATATCGAACCGCACACTTTAGCGGAATACAAAACCAAGCGGGGTTCCGTCAACTATCAGTACATCCAAGTATTGAAGAAAATCGCTGGAGAAATCAAAGCAAGCGGCGACTCACTAGAGTTCAACGCAGCGATTCCCTGTTGGTATGCCTCGGGGGAGAATCCTGTGATGGTCGATACGGGTGGACAACGTAAGCCCTTAAGTTACTTTGTATTGGATATTGTGGATACCGCATCCCTGATGGCGTATCGTGACACGGCCGAACGGCAAATTCGTGCGTCTCTGGTGGAAGCGAATTACGCGGCCAAACTGGGCAAAAAGGTGTACATTGGCGCAGAGACCAGTGCGCCGAATGGTTCTACGATTCCAAATGAAATCACGTACTACAACAAAGGTTCGGTCTACTTGGACAAACAGATTAAGGCGATCAACGCGTATTATGCGCAGCACGAAGGATTCGGCGGCGTTGCGATTCATCAGTATTCCGCTTACAAAAAAATGATGCAAGGGCGCTAAGGATTCCGATATCTTCAGCACCCCAGGCAATGTAAAAATAGTTGATCAGGAGCGTAGAATCCTAATCGACTATTTTTTATTTTAGGAGGCTACTATCCTTGTCCTTTACAGAAGATTAACATGCGGATGATACCGCCTTGATGTTTGCCCAGTACCATGAGAGATATATGGGACCGTTCCCAGTCGGGAACAAGTCCCTAAGCAGTAATTCAAGAAGAGGACGGTGAATCATTTTGCACTTGCCGGTTCTGGATAGGAAAGGACGCTTTACACCGGAAAATTCCAAAACGCATGTCCGCATTCCGTTTCAAATAGATCAAGACTGCAAACTGCTGCAACTACGCTTTGAGTATGCTCCGAAAGTGCTGGAAGATCGTGACCGATCGTTGATGCTGCTCATGCAAAGTTTCGATTCTTACCTACTGCCGGAACAAAGAGAACCGGCGTTAACCCAAGCGGACAGTTACCTTCCGTTGAAAAATCTGATCACACTCTCGTTAGATGATCCGATCGGTTATCGAGGAGCCTGTCATCGCCATGACCCGACGTTAGAACTAGAACTCGCCGTGGACCACGCTTCACCGGGGCTGATGCCAGGCCGGCTGCTTGCCGGTGATTGGCAAGTCACGTTGAGCATTCATTGTATCGTGACGGATTCGTGCGAATATCGATTACAAATTTGGGCGGAAAGGAGTTGAAGTGGAGGTGAGATGGATAGCTTGCGAGCTGCATACGCATACGCAGCACAGCGATGGCGTCCAAACGCTGGAAGAGCTGGCGGCGGGGGCTGTTGAACTGGGCTTCGACGCGATCGCCCTAACGGACCACAACACGATGTCAGGGCTCGCGGGGAAGGATTCCATCGCTAGCCAATACGGGCTACTAATCCTGCCCGGCATGGAGTGGACAACGTTTTATGGGCATATGGTCACGCTAGGGTTAAGCGAATACGCGGATTGGCGAAGTGCGGACCCAAGCCAGATCGCAGACGGCATTCAGGCAGTGCATCGCCTTGGCGGCATTGCGGGGTTGGCCCATCCGTTCCGGATCGGGAGTCCGGCATGTACGGGATGTTATTGGGAATATGAGCTGAAGGATTGGTCCGTCGTCGATTATATCGAAGTCTGGTCCGGCACGTTCGCTTCCATCCGCACCAATAACCGACGAGCTTTTGCCCTTTGGACCGACAAGCTGAATGAGGGATTTCGGATCTCCGCGACTTCGGGTCGAGATTGGCATGCGCAGATGAAAACAGAAGAACCTCTATCAGTCACATATCTCGGTATCCCAGACGGCGAGCAGCCGACGGAGGAACTGCTGGTTGACTCCCTGCGGGAGGGGAGAGCTACCGTTACGGTCGGGCCTCTGCTGAACCTTGCGATATTTGCCGATGGCCATAAGTTCGAGTTAGGCTCCGTGGTCTCCTCACCGTTGCAAGCGGAGGATCAGCGGGAGTTGCAAGCTAGTGTAACCATCGATTTTACAGTGAGATCGGGATTATGGTTCTTATCCGATCAAACCATCAAGCTAATTCTCTGCTCCGACCAGGGGCAGGAATTGGATATAGAGGTCACGTGGAGCAAAAACAACGCGAATGAGCCGGTTTGTCTATCCGGTTTGCTGCTTTCACCCGGGCCTCGAAAATGGCTGCGGGCTGAGCTTTGGGGCATCGTGCAAGGGGCTCATGCAATCATCGCTTTTACCAACCCGGTTTATTTCGATTAAGGAGGTACTTCATGGCATGAAGCAATTTCCGTTAGTAACGGCCCATACCGGCTGCATGGGACATCCTGATCACTCCCTCGCCTCATTCCGGGCAGCACTGGCAATCGGGGCAGACGTTTATGAGGATGACATTCGAGTTACTCGCGACGGAGGACTTGTCCTGGCACATGATGACGAAGTGGCATTGGCGGAGGGGCGCACCGGAAGGTTATCGGACATGACGTTGGCGGAGTTGGATGAACAATCGGTTGAAGATCGGCTTCCGCTAGCCTCGGTTCTTCGGTGGATTAAGGAAACCGGCAAAACAATGAATCTTGACATCAAATCCGCTGCTTGTCTAGAACCTTTAGCAGAGATGCTGACCAGAATGGAGATGGCCGACCAAGCTTTCTTTAGCGGATGCGAGTACCCCGTCGCACTAGAGGCCGATCGCAGAGCTCGGCAATTCCGAAAGCTGCTGAACGTGAACATCGACAGTTTCCTGACAAGCCCTTATGCCGAAGCCGTTGATCGAGCTTGTGATGAGGGACGTGCGGCCAGATGTTTCGGTTTAAATGTCCCGTATCAATTGATTCGGCCTGAGTTCATGGATGCAGCGAAACGAGCAGGTCTAGCCGTATTTGTTTGGACCGTTTCGGATCCATCAGAAATGCGGCGAATGGCCGGCATGGGTGTGGATTCGATCACGACCCGTGACGTTGCTGCGCTTCTAGCGGTGAAAGCTGAAACGTTAAACAAAGAAGGGAGATCGTACGTTGACGAATAAGACGAACCATGGCCTTCGGGAGTTAGCTCAGTTGGCCGGGGTGTCCAAATCCACGGCTTCCCGAGTCATTTCCGGCAATGGGTATGCCAGCCCTGAGGTGAAGGAACGCGTCCTGCAAGCAGCGGAAACACTCCGCTACAAGCCGAATGCCGTTGCGCGAGCCATGGTAACCAAACGAACGAACAACCTTGGCGTAATCGTGTTTCGAGAGCAGCCGCCCATTGTCTCCCATCCGCTTTACGGCAAGATAATTGATGAAATCCTTGTGGCATCCGAAGCTCGGGGGTATTCTGTCTTCTTGAAAACGGATCGGGAAATGAGCTTACGTTCTACGGATTTTTTGCTGGAACAGCGGGTAGACGGATTGATTCTGGTTAGCCGACTTCAGAAGAACGTGATTGATTATGTCAAAAAATTCAATCTTCCTTATCTAATGGTCAACGGCTCGACCGATGACCCCGAAGTCATCCATTTGGTCAGCAATGATGAAACCGGGGGAGGCCGAGCGGCCGATTATTTGCACGGGCAGGGCCATCGAAAATTTTTCGTTATTGCCGGTCCGATCGAGCATCGCAGCCATTCGCTGCGCTTGGCGGGGTTCACCCGCCGCCTGGAACAACTCGGTATCTCCACGCAATCGAGTGCCGTGAAGATTGTTCCATCTCCGGAGTCCAACTTTGCTTACGGAATCAAGCTAATGGAAGAGCACTATCAGGTTTTCATAGATCAAGGTTATTCCGCCTTGTTTACGACTAACGACATGCTGGCGCTGGGGGCGATGAAGCTGTTGCTGGATCGCGGGGTCCGCATTCCGCAGGAGGTGGCGGTGATGGGTTATGACGACATTGAGCTCGGCAGTATGTATTCGCCGTCCCTGTCCACGGTCAGCGTAGATGCAACAGGCATCGGAAGGGACGCGGTGGAGCTGCTCGACAAGCTGATCCGAGGTGTAACGGATTTGCCGAAACTGGTGGAATACAACAGCCATGTCGTCATCCGCCAATCAACAGAAGGAAAGGAGTGAGTTAAATGCTTTGGTACTGGAAAAAAGTCGGGGCAAAGAGAATCATCGAATTTGTGCTGCTAACGGTTTTTGCGATATTTTTTGCCGGGCCGCTTTTGAATTTGCTGGTGCTCGCGTTCAGTGAGAAATGGAACTACCCGGACGTGCTGCCGGAAGCCTGGGGCTTCAAGTGGTGGAACTTCGTCCTGGCTAAGGATGATATCGTCTCATCGATCTCGTTGTCGTTCTTCATCGCGGCCATCGTGACGGCCTTATCGATCGTCATCTGCATACCCGCAGCTTACGCATTTGCAAGAATTCAGTTTCCGCTAAAGCGAATGTTCCTGTTCTCGTTCCTGCTGACGCATGCGTTCCCGAAGATGGGACTGTATGTCTCGATTGCGGTATTGTTCTACCGGATCGGTTTAATGAACACCTTGCTGGGGGTTGTCTTGATTCACATGATCAACGTGCTGATGTTTATGACCTGGATCCCGACGGCATCCTTCCGCAATGTGCATCGGGCCCAGGAGGAATCGGCACGGGATGTCGGAGCCAGTCCGTTCCGGGTGTTCCGCAGCATCACGCTGCCGATGGCGATGCCCGGGATTATGGTCGCTTCGGTCTTTACGTTTCTGAATTCGTTGGATGAAGCACAAGGGACGTTTCTCGTCGGTATTCCCGATTTCAAGACGATGCCCATCGTCATGTATTCCATTATCTCGGACTTTCCGAGCAGCGCGGGTGCGGTATTCTCCATCATCCTGACCTTGCCAACGATCCTCTTGCTGCTTGCCGCGCAGCGGTTGGTCAGCGCCGATGTGCTGGCAAGCGGATTCCAAACGAAATAAGCCGACCATGGGAGAAAGGGGCAGTAACTAACATGATATTAGCGGTACGTAATTTGACGAAACGCTACAAGACAGGAGACGGGGTCAGCGATATCAATTTAACGGTGGAACAAGGCGAGTTGGTGACGTTGTTAGGTCCCTCGGGATGCGGCAAAACGACGGTGCTGCGCAGCATTGGCGGTTTTCTCGAGCCGGATTCGGGCGACATTCGGATTGAAGGTCAAAGTGTCATCGGGCTGCCGCCCGAAAAACGTCCGACCTCGATGGTTTTCCAAAGCTACAACTTATGGTCGCATATGTCCGTTTACGATAACCTAGCTTTCGGCCTGAAGATTCGCAAAGTACCCAAAGCGGAAATTCGCGCAGCGGTCGCCGATGCGCTCAAGCTGGTCCGTCTCTCGGGGTACGAGAAGAAGTATCCGGCCGAATTATCGGGCGGCCAGCAACAACGCGTCGCCTTGGCCCGGTCCCTGCTGCTCAAGCCGGCCGTGCTGTTGCTGGACGAGCCTTTCTCGGCGCTGGACGCGAAGCTGCGTCATGAAATGCGCGAGGAGCTTCGCGAAATCCAGATGCAAACCGGACTCACGATGGTATTCGTTACGCATGATCAGGAAGAGGCTTTGTCGCTCTCTGACCGGATCGTTGTTATGAATCACGGGCGCATTGAACAGATTGCCGGTCCACAACAGATTTATGATGCGCCCGAGTCTTTATATGTAGCCGGTTTTATCGGCAAAATGAACTTTTTGGAGGGGGTGGCGGATGAAGGGAGCATCCGGATCGGCGCGCTTCGCTTTCCGAACGAGAAGCGACTCAGCGGTAAAATCACCGCGGCATTCCGACCGGAGGACGTAGTCTTAAGTGAATTGACGGAGAAGGGCGAGTTGTTGGAAGGGAAGATCAAGCAGGTGATGGTCCTCGGGCATTACGCTGAGGTCACCGTTGAACTGGCTGGATGGGGGATTCTGCGGACGTTTCAGTCCAAGGAAGCCACGCAGCATCTGTTTATCGGGAAAGAAGTTGGCGTACAGATCGTTAAATTGATTGGGTTTCCGACAGGCGAACCTAACTAAGGGAGGATAAACGAAAATGCGATCCAAAAGACCATGGTTAACCCTATTATCTACTGCGTTATTATCAATGACGCTACTCTCCGCATGTGGCGGTGGCGGTGCAAATGGAGCGGCGTCGAATGCATCATCGCCAAGTGAATCAACTACGGCTCCGGCTGCGGCCAGCGCGCCCGTCAAGTTTAACTTCTATTTTACGGGTTCGCAGAACGTCAAAGATCTATGGGATACGCTCGTTCCGATGTTTGAGGAGCAAAACGATCAGGTTGATGTGAACCTGGTTTACATTCCGTCCGGAACTGGCGCAGAACCAACTTACGACCGCATTCTGGCCGCGAAGCAAGCCGGCAAAGGCTCGGGCGATATCGATTTATACGAGGATGGAATCGGCGTCGTGGCCCAGGGCACGAAAGATGGGGTATGGAAGCAATTAGAGACGAATGCGATCCCTAACTTGGCCAATGTCAATGCGGACACGATGAAGGACGTGGACAATTACGCAATTCCTTATCGCTCTTCCGCCGTTGTCTTAGCTTATGACAGTACGAAAGTTACGAATCCGCCGAAAACATTGGACGAATTGCTGGCCTGGATCAAAGCCAACCCGGGGCAATTCGCTTATAATGACCCGTCCACCGGCGGTTCGGGGAGTTCGTTCGTGCAGACGGTGATCTACAAGGATCTTCCCGAAGAGGATATTCACAATTCCGATCCATCGGTAATGGATAAATGGGATCCTGGGTTCCAAACGCTGAAGGAACTTGGCCAATATGTTTACGGCGACGGCATTTACCCCAAGAAAAACCAGGGCACGCTGGATCTGCTGATGAACGGCGAGGTTTCACTGATTCCGGCATGGTCGGATATGGTACTGCAACAGCTGAATGAAGGGCTGCTTCCCGATACGGTCAAAATGCAACAAATCACACCTGGCTTTAACGGCGGTCCAACTTATCTGATGGTGAACGGGGAATCGGATAAGCAAGAGGCGATTTATCAGTTCCTGAACTTCGTCCTATCGCCGGAAGCCCAAGCGGTCATCGTTGAGAAAATGAACGGGTTCCCGGGCATCGAACTGGCCAATATGCCGCAAGAAACCCAAGAGAAATTCAAGGGCGTTGCCGAAGGCTTCCGCACCTTTAACATCGGGGATTTAGGTACAGAAATCAACAAACGCTGGCAGAGCGACGTTGCTGCGCAATGAGTAAGGAGTGGAAACAAGCGTTGGCGGGGTTGGCGATGGTCCTCCCCTCCTTCGCGATTTTATTGGTCGTCGTCATTATTCCGATCCTTCAATCCCTGATGTTAAGCCTCACCAACGAGACGGGTGGATATGACCTGAGCCGATACCACGTTTTGTTTACCGATAAGGGGATGCGGGCGAACATCCTATTTACGCTTCGGATAACCGTAATCACCTGCGCGTTGGTGCTGCTGATCAGCTATAGCTTGGCGGTATACATGCGCTTCAATCAAGGACCGATCGTCGAGTTGATCCGGAAAACCTATATGATCCCTTTATTCATCCCGGGGGTCATCGCCACCTACGGATTAATCAATCTTCTCGGCAACCACGGGTGGCTGGCACGCCTGTTAGAGCATATCGGAGTCACGCTGCCGCGTATCATTTTCGATGAGAAAGGGATCATAATCGCGAATCTCTGGTTCAACATTCCGTTTACAACGATGCTGCTCAGCTCCGCGTTGGCCGGGATTCCTTCGTCGGTCATCGAAAGCGCCAAGGATGTTGGGGCAGGGAGGTTCAGGCTGTTTGCGAGATTTATTTTCCCTCTTTCGTATAAAACGTTCCTGGTTGCCCTCACCTTTGTATTCATGGGAGTGATCGGCTCGTTTACGGCTCCGTTCCTGCTGGGCGCCAACTCCCCGCAAATGCTGGGGGTCTCGATGCAGCAGGTGTTCAGCGTCTTCCAGGAACGCGAGCAAGCGGCGGCGATGGCTTTTTTCACTTTCCTGCTTTGTTCGGTACTTGGGGCATTTTACATTCGCTCCATGGCCAAGGAAGAAAACGTCAAAATGTAATGATCTTCTGCGTAACCCCGGCTAACGGGGTTATTTTTTTATAGTCAACATTTCCATTGTTTGGGGAATCGGGTTCGATTAAAGTATAATAATACCTAAATACATGAAGTTGGAAGGGGATGGCCGTGAATAACGCAGACAGGTCAAATCAATCCGTACCAAAGGAATCGTGGAGAAGGAATATTGTTCTCTTCTTGAGCAGTCAAACCATTTCGTTGTTTGGTTCTTCGCTCGTGCAATATGCAATCATGTGGTACATCACGTTAAATACCAAATCAGGGATCATGATGACCCTATACATTCTATGCGGTTTCATCCCGACGTTTCTATTATCTCCTGTGGCGGGCGTCTGGGCAGATCGCTACAACCGGAAGGTGTTGATCATGCTGGCGGATGGCATGATTGCAATGTCCACGCTGGTGATGGCAATCCTGTTCTTGATGGGCTACAAAGAGGCATGGTTGTTGTTCGCGATCGCTGCAATCCGGGCGCTTGGTTCGGGCGTGCAGACACCGGCAGTTGGGGCGATTTTGCCGCAGATCGTACCTACTGACCGGTTGACCAAGGTGAACGGGATCAACGGAAGCATCCAGGCGGTAATTATGTTTGTGTCCCCGATCGTTAGTGCCGCGCTCCTTACCGTAGCGACAATCGAAGCGATCTTCTTCATCGATGTGGTTACGGCGGCGATTGCGATACTGACGTTGCTTCTTTATTTTCGAATACCGTCTCATCCCAAAGCCTCCGATCAACCGCCGACCAGTTACTTCAACGATCTTAAAGAGGGACTGGCTTACATAGGTCGACAAGCTTATCTGAAATCCTTCTTTAAGTTTATGGCAATCTTTTTTATTCTGATGGCCCCAGCCGCCTTTTTAACCCCGCTTCAGGTTACTCGGAGCTTTGGCGATGAGGTTTGGCGGCTCACGGCGATCGAAATCGCCTTCTCCGTGGGGATGATGGCTGGAGGGGGGCTGATCGCGGCATGGGGAGGCTTTCGGAACAAAGTCCACACCATGACCTTAGCTACCGTTCTCATGGGCTTGTGCACCTTCTTGCTAGGCATCGTTCCTGTCTTCTGGGTCTACTTGGCGTTTATGGCTTTGTTCGGCGTGGCGATGCCGGCTTTTAATACCCCAACGATGACAATGATTCAGGAGAAAGTCGATGAAAACTATATGGGCAGAATCTTTGGCGTATTCAGCATGATCTCCACTTCCATGATGCCGATAGGGATGTTGATCTTCGGCCCAATCGCCGATGCGGTCGCGATCGAATGGCTGTTAATCGGTACAGGACTTCTAATCCTGTTCCTATCGATCTTTCTCGGACGTAACCAACCGCTGCTAGAGGCTGGCAAACCGGCAGCCCAGGAACCTACCGCTTCCTCATGATAAAAGCAGGCCCGTAAGGGGCCTGCTTTTTTGATTTAGAGTTTGCAATAAGCAAATAGGATCTTGGTGATGAAGTCGAAATATGGGGAATAAACCGGATTTTCGGCGGGCAACATGTAACCACAAAGGCGTTCAGGACCTAGGAAAGCAGGGGAATAAGTGAAGCTGAACCTTCTATTGAATCCATTATTCATCAAAGAGGTGCAGGGGAAGGTTGAACTGGACATCAGCGGAATCGAAATCGATTCGCGGCGGGTGATGCAAGGGTGTTTGTTCGTATGCTTGCCAGGTACCGTCTACGATGGACACCAATTTGCGGTTCAGGCGGTTAATGCCGGCGCAATCGCCCTGATCACTGAGAGGAAGCTGTCAGAGATCCCTTCCCACATTACGACCGTGCAGGTTCCGGATGCGCGGCGGGCATTGGCCATTCTGGCGGATGTATTCTATGGTCGGCCGACAAGCCGGTTGAAGTTAATCGGGATTACAGGCACAAACGGAAAAACGACGACAACCCATTTAGTCGAGCATATATTTAATGAAAATGATAAACGAACCGGACTGATTGGTACGTTATATATGCGAATCGGGAATTACAGGGAACAGACCGTAAACACCACACCTGAATCCCATGTGCTGCAGCGGAATTTCCACACGATGTTGGAACAGGGCGCGGAGTATGCGGTGGTTGAGGTATCTTCCCACGCACTTGATATGGGCAGGGTCAGGGGGTGCCAATTCCGCACAGCGGTTTTGACCAATGTCACACATGACCATTTGGATTATCACGAATCGATGGAACGGTACAGCGATACGAAATCACTGCTGTTCTCGCAGCTGGGCAGCGCCTACGGAGATGAGCCGAAGATCGCGATTTTGAATGCGGATGATCCGGTTTCTCCCCTATATGCCCGTAAAACAGCCGCTCAGGTCATTACGTATGGCGTCAAGAACAGAGCGGACATTCGTGCGAGCGAAATCCAGATGAAGCCGGATGGAACGTCACTCCAGGTGGATACCTTCCAAGGGAGGACCCAACTGAATTTGAAGCTGCTAGGAATATTTAACGTGTATAACGCTCTGGCGGCCATCGCGGTAAGCTTGTCGGAGGGGATTCCGCTTCAGCAGGTAAAACGGAGCCTGGAAGCGTTTGAAGGGGTGATGGGACGATTCGAACCGATCTACGCCGGACAAGATTTTACCATCATCCTGGATTACGCCCATAATCCGGATGGATTGGAGAATGTACTGCAAACCGCCAAAACGCTGACGCATGGCAAATTATACTGTGTATGCGGGTGCGAAGGGGACAAGGACCGGATGAAACGCCCGATCATGGCCCGGGTAGCAGCATCTTACGCGGATTTCGCGATTTTTACGTCGGATAATACCCGATCGGAAGACCCCGACTCGATCCTTCGCGACATGTTGGAGGGGCTGGAGGGGGGACCCATCCCGAGTAGCGGTTATACGGCGGTTCTGGACCGGCGGGAAGCCATTTCGCAGGCCCTTGAACTTGCCCATCCCGGAGACTGCGTTGTTGTTGCGGGTAGAGGTCATGAGACTCACTTGATCGCAAAGGGACAAAGGATTCCGTTTGACGATCGCGAGGTGATTTTGGATTTGTTGGGATCCAAGACAACGCTAACGATGCCGCCGGAGTCGTGGATGGAAGGAAATGTCGTTGTCCACGTACCGGAAGCCTCCTTGTGAGATATCCGCATAGAGATTTTGAGAAGGGCGTGAAAATGAAGGGCATTTATGATAAAATAAAGGGGATTTATGGAAAGGTTGGTGTAAACCATGATTTACCTCCAAAATGGAAAACTCGTTAGGGAACTTCGCTCCGTACACATGTTCAGGATGAAGCATTGTGCGGAGCTTAATCGGGAAGCTTAGCTTCCTGCATTCATCGGTCTAAAGCTAGGCACGGAACGCATAGGGGGGAAGAACCTACGCTTATTCGGATGCGGCTTTAAACCGATAAATGCATGATTTAAGGACCAAGGACAATGTTTTGTCCTTGGTCCTTTGTGTTTTTTTACGGGGTTCCCCCAGAGCAGAGGACTGGCGCCGTTAGGCGCTTGTTTCTCTGCTTTTTTTATTTCAACAGAAGAGAGGTCATTCACATGAGTTTATTAGAAATGAGCGGCATTACCCATCGTTTCGCGGACAAGGAACTTTATCGCGCGGCTTCGTTGGAATTACATGCGGGAGAGCATATGGGACTCGTCGGGCAAAACGGCGCGGGAAAAAGCACGCTGATCCGCATGTTAACCGGCGAGGTGATTCCCGATCAAGGCATCATTAAATGGCAGCCGCGTCTACGGTTGGGTCATTTGGATCAATATGCCCGGATACCGGGAGATGTGACGATCCGCAACTATATGAAAACCGCTTTTGACGAGCTTTATAAGTTGGAACGCAAAATGACCGAGATCTATCAGGAGGTTGCGATCACGGGGGATGAGAGCAAGTTGAGACAGGCGGCGTTATGCCAGGAAAAGCTGGATACCGGTGATTTTTACGGGATCGACAGCCGAATTGAACAAACGGCCATGGGCCTGGGAATTCATGCGATGGGTATGGAGAGGCCGCTGTCGGAGTTAAGCGGCGGCCAAAGGGCTCGGGTTATCTTGGCTAAGTTGCTGCTCAGTGAGCCGGATGTATTGCTGCTCGATGAGCCGACCAATTTCCTGGACCGGGAGCATGTAGAATGGCTGTCCGGCGCGTTGGTTGCATTCCGTGGCGCTTATGTCATCGTTTCTCATGATGCCGCGTTCCTCCAGAAGGTCACGAACTGCATCTGTGATATTGAGTTTGGGTCAATCCGGAAATACCCGGGAAGCTACAATGACTATGTACGACAGAAGGAACATCTGCGACTCGATTACGAACGACGTTATGAAGCACAGCAGAAGAAAATTGAAACAACGGAAAGCTATATCCGCAAGAACATTGCTGGCGTTAACAGTAAAATCGCCCAAGGACGGCGCAAGCAACTGGAGAGGATGGAACGTCTGGGACCGCCGGTTCAGACCCATCCACCTGCGTTTCGGTTTCAAGAGCTGGCGCCACCCGGCCTTATCGCGCTGGAGACACGCCGGCTCGTGGTCGGTTATGGCCAACCGTTGTTGCCGCCGCTTTCTTTTAAAGTACCCGGCGGTCAAAAACTGGTGGTAACAGGCTTCAACGGCATCGGCAAGTCGACGTTGCTAAACACGTTGGTTCGGAGGCTGTCTCCCGTATCCGGTGATGCTCGTTTTGCGGATCGGGTGCATATTGGCTATTTTGAGCAGGACCTTGCTTGGGAGAATCCGACTCTATCGCCGATCCAATATATCTCCGACTATCGTCCCGATTTAGACGGCAAGGAGATTCGTAAACAATTGGCTCGTTGCGGGATAAATCAGACGCTGGCCTCACGAGAGATCGGAACGCTGAGTGGCGGGGAACAGTCGAAAGTGAAATTATGCCGGTTGCTGCTCACCCCTTGCAACTTTTTGATCCTCGACGAACCCACCAATCACCTGGATCAGGTTGCCAAGGAAGCGTTGCGTCAAGCATTAATTGAATTCCGCGGCAGCGTGCTGCTGGTCTCCCACGAACGCTCCTTCTACCAGGATTGGGCGGATCGCGTGATGCGCATTGGGAAGTAAGGCGTTAGTAGGAGATATGATCACAAAGGGCGTCCCATTCTTAGTTGGGGCGCCCCTTTAGTATAATATTGTTCGCTTTGCCGAAATCGAGCGCCACCTTACCCGTAAGGGCTGCAATCTGTTCGGAAAGAACAACTGCACTAACCCCGCAGGAGATCAAAGCGACGTCAAAGCTATCCTTATGTGCAGTAATCCATTTCAGCGTACTCCGGTACTCTTGCCACTGATTAAAGGCCAAGGCGTGCACGATATTTTGCTTGTACGGCTTCTTTTCGAGACGTTCCTTGATCTTATGAGCTTCCCGCGTGAGAATCAAAACCCTTCGACCGGACAGAAGCGACCAGAACTCCTCCATACGGGCCAGTTCCCGATTCACACCGGCATGGCAGATCACGGCGGGTTCGATTCGGTAATAAGAGAGGATTTGATCGGTTAACGGTCTTTTTAAATAATCCGGTGCGTTGATCGTATTGTCATCAGCGGGCAGAATCCCTACAACAGTGGCCTTCCGGACGGAAGAAACGACGGCGTTACGCAATGGCAGATTCGGCAAATGGATGCCTTTTTCCCCGCGGTTGGCTTTAATCGCCCATCTTTCCTGAAGCACTTTTGATAAAGACCAGACGTTTTGCTGAGCCATCACCAAGTTCTCCCCATCGCCGATCCGCACCAAGGAAAACGGCCTCCGGTTCACGACCGCTTCTTCTATTCTCTTAAGCAAGTCTCGAGTTTCTAAATAAATTTGAGGCATCGGACATTTCATTCCTTTCAATGGCTTGATGATCCCAGTTTATGATTGCGAGATCTATTTGCATTGTGTGCTTGTACCTCTTAGCAAATTTAGGCAGTTCGCTTGACTATTTTCTCAGAGATTTATGGAATACGTCCTGTCCTTCTCTTGTTGCCTAGCGTATAGTGTAAGATCGATAGCTTTGCTATACGACGATAACGAGGATCGCACTCTCGGAAGGTATCACGAAAGGGAGGTATAAGAAGTGTCCAAAAAAGTGGTGATTGATAGCAACTTCAATACGTATGGCTTTAATCCCCAGCGGCTCACGCGCCAATGGTTGGAGAAGCGGATCGAAATCTTCCGCAGCTTCACATTGAAATCGCTGCAAGCCCAAACCAATTCGGATTTTCTGGCCATCTTCAAAATCGTACCCGAAACGGAAAGGATCGTGACCGAAATTCTAGCCAAGTATCCGCCGCTTCCTCGTAACGTTTGGTTTGGGACGATTAGCGACAGTGCAGACCGAATTAAAGCCTTTGCGGAGAAAAGCGAATACTTGTATCTTGCTCGAATGGATTCCGACGATTTGTTTCACAGAACATACGTCCAGCAGCTTTACGATTTTCGACCCAAAGCGGGAACCGTAGCCTTAATCAATCAGAACGGATACGCTTTAGATGTCTTAAAGGGAGAAATGGTTCCGATGTTTCGCAAATCCCCGCCTTATTATGTATTTTTGTACAAGACTAAGGAGTATTTATCCGGATACCGCGTCAAGATTCCGGGCCGCGGCACGCATGGGAGTGTTATTGAATTGCCGCATGAGCTGCTAACCCCTCGCAACTTCGTTGAAGTCAATCACGGGCATAACACACAAATGAGACAAATCCCAGAGAAGGGTCGCCTGAATTCCGCGGAACAAAAGAAAGTGCTGAAAGAGTTTATGCAGTAGTGGCAGGTTTTCGGAAAACTACGTTAACAATGGAGGTGAAACAAGATGACGATTTACGATCGGGTAAACGAACGTTATTACGGTCTGATTAATTCGTCGGTATCCCACGAATCGACGCGAGCTCGTATTCATTGGATATGCCGTGCGGTTACCGGAAGAAAAATACTTGACGTAGGCTGCAGCCAGGGGATTACTTCGATTTTGCTGGCACGCGAAGGACTAAGCGTAACCGGCGTCGATCTGGAGGTTGAAAGCATTCGTTATGCCCGGAGAGAACTGGCCAAAGAGTCGGCTCCGGTACGAGATAACGTACATTTCTTACTTACAGATGTGACCGAATGGAAAGCAACTAATCTTTTCGATACGGTGATTTTGGGAGAGATCCTGGAACATTTCGCCAACCCCGCTATTTTACTGCGTCAAGCCTTCCGGCTTCTGAAGGAGAAAGGCACCTTGGTCATAACGGTACCTTACGGTTATCATCCGTTCTACGATCATAAGCAGACGTTTTACGCAGGGAATCTCGGGGTTAGCCTGGATCCTTGGTTTGAAGTGAATCAGATGGAACTTCAGCATAAATATTTATGCTGTACCGCCACTAAACGACAGAAAGTTAACGCAGATGGGTCGCCAGACACAGCGAAGCTGATGGCATGGGTTGAATTTGACAGCAAGCAGTTTAAGTCTCTGGAGGTAAAACACCTAGAAGCGATGAGTCAACGTAAAGCTACTTACGAACAGGCCATGCAGCAGTTAAGAAAACAGAGCAAATAAACTTTCTAGCCTGGGGGAAGGAGCAATTTGGCGAGTAAGAACCGTCCGACGGTTTTGACGGACGGTTTTTCGTGGTGCGTTTCAATTATTTCTTGCGGTTCCGATAAATGTGAGTTTCGGATCCTTCTCTCGGATAGTTATACCAGTAAGCTACGATTCCCGTGTATTTGCAGGCGGGTTTTTTATCGATTAATAACTTGTGGAAATTCACATCGCCAGGAACCGGGCCTTGGGTACCAAATCGGCTGTCTCCGATAAAGCTTCTGCGGATAATTTTGAATTGCCCGGACTTGCGATAAGGATCGTCTGTGGATTTTTTCTCGAGAATTTTTCCGAGCCTCGTGACCATGTTGTAATAATAAATGTCATACCTGCCATCCACTTGTGCCAGAACTTCGCGAATAGCGGGCAAATAATAATCGTCGCTGTCAATAATGGCCACATAATCGCCAGTCGCTTCGTCCAGACAACGGTTATAGGCGTGCCCGGCCCCTGCATTTTTTCGGTTTTCCAGGATTCGAAGCTTAGGGCAGTGTTTTTGGTAGTTTTTGAGAAGAGCTAATGTCTTGTCCGTCGAACCGTCGTCACATATTACGATTTCATGCGCATCTTCTTTGGGGATACTGTCGAGCATCCGTACGATCCACGCTTCGCTATTAAAAGTCGGAGACAGAAAGCTGACTTTCTTCTTCACACGTACACCTCCCAATGGTTTAGATTTGTGCAAGCCTTAGCTTGTCGATGCCCCAGAACCAATGTATGCGAGCGGTTTGGACATGGAGTGTGTTTGTGTTCCAATCGTTTAAATTCAGTTTAACTAACTCAGGTAAGCTCCTAATTGTAGATCACATTGGGTGAAGGATAGGAGGAGGTAACCGATGAATACGAAAATGTCCACCAACATGGGGGGCTTATCTAAACCAGCAATCGAAGCCGATGGACTTGTCAAAATATTCGGAACAAGCCGTGCCGTGGACGGAGTAGACCTGCGGGTGGAAAGCGGCATGATTTACGGAGTGCTGGGACCTAACGGGGCCGGGAAAACGACAACGATCCGCATGTTAGCCACCTTGCTTCGTCCGGATGGGGGATCCGCCCGCATATTCGGACATGATGTCGTCAAGGAGCCGCATATCGTCCGCCAGTTGATCGGCGTGACCGGACAGTACGCCTCCGTGGATGAAACGCTGAGCGCTACGGAGAACCTCGTCATTTTCTCCAGACTCCTAGGGTTAGGGCGCAGTGAAGCTCGCCGAAAAGCGGAGGAGCTGTTGGAGGAATTCGGCTTGTCTGAAGCGGCCAAACGCCCGCTGAAGCATTTCTCCGGCGGGATGCGGCGACGGCTGGATTTGGCCGCGAGCTTGATCGCCCAGCCGCCGCTGATCTTCTTGGATGAACCGACCACGGGGTTGGATCCGCGTACGCGGACGCAGATGTGGGATACGATCCGCCGCTTGGTCGCTTCCGGTTCAACCGTGTTGTTAACGACGCAATACTTGGACGAAGCCGATCAATTGGCGGATCGAATCGCCGTGATCGATCGCGGGCAGGTCATTGCAGAAGGAACCGTCGACGGGTTGAAGTCCTCGGTTGGTGCCTCGTCGCTGCAGCTAAGAATCAGCAATCCGCTTGATCTGACGGAGTCCCGCCGGATTGTAGAACAGGTGCTGGGAGTAACGACGAATATTTCGGCGGAAGCCGGAAAGATCACCGCCCCGCTGGCGGAAGGGGATAAAGTTACCGACCTATTAATCGCCTTACGCGAATCGGGTATTGCTTTGATGGAGCTAAGCGTCCAGAAGCCGACGTTGGATGAAGTGTTTTTGACCCTGACTGGGCATGGCGTTGAAGAAGATGCCGCCGCAGGCACGGACAGTTCCGTACTGAAGCAGAAGGAGGTAATCGCGTGAATAGCACGACAGTCAACCCCGAAGCCGCACGGCCTCTGAAGAACCACACGAGCTTCCGTCAATCGCTCCGCCATTCGTTGACCATGGCGTATCGGGGCTTACTTAAAATCAAGCGAACACCGGAACAACTGTTTGACGTAACGATTCAGCCGATCATTTTTACGTTGATGTTCACTTATATTTTTGGCGGGGCGATCTCGGGGGATGTTATAAGTTATTTGCCGGTCATTATCCCGGGGATTTTGGTGCAGACCGTGATCTCGACGTCGATCGTCACCGGGGTGCAACTACGCGAGGATATGGAGAAGGGCGTCTTCGACCGTTTCAAGTCGTTGCCGATCGCTCGGATTGCGCCGCTGGCCGGCGCCTTGTTGGCCGACACGGTCCGCTATACGATCGCCACGGTCTTAACGTTCGCAATGGGATACCTCATGGGATATCGGCCGGATGGAGGCCTTGGGTATGTCGCCCTTGCTGCGCTGCTCGTCATCGTTTGCTCCTGGTCGATCAGTTGGATATTCGCTTTTTTTGGGGTTATCGCACGGACGGCATCCAGCGTACAAGGCATTTCAATGATCGTGTTGTTTCCGTTGACGTTCTTATCCAATGCGTTCGTTCCGGTCGAAACGATGCCGAAATGGCTAGGGTGGTTTGCGAACGTGAATCCGATCTCGCATCTGGTAACCGCGGTTCGGGAGTTAGTCAATACGGGGACTGTGGGCGGGGATCTGGTGACATCCTTGCTTGGGGCCGCCGTCATTGTGGCTGTATTCGCACCGATAACCGTTCGAGCATATATGCGTCGCACCTAAATCAACAAAGCCGGAAGACAAGAGTCTTCCGGCTTTGTTGCGTTCGGGTAGGGTTATTCACATCGCCTTTTAAGCGTTTCGAGCGGCAGCCGCTGTACAAAAACGCTCCAGCGCCTCCTGAAGCAATGAACGCGGACAAGCAAGATTGATTCGCAGGAACCCTTCGCCGTTCTGGCCGTAAACGGAGCCTTCGGTGAAGGCGATTTTGGCTTCCTTATACATCATTTGCTTAATTTGAGCTTTGTCCCAACCCAAAGCCCGGCAATCTACCCATAGCAAGTAGGTGCCTTCCGAGAGGATTGGGGCCGCGGCTTGCAGGTGCGCCGCAAGATAAGCGATCGCGAAGTCACGGTTTGCGCGGATATAGTCCAAGACGGCATCCAGCCAATCCTCGCTTTGCGTGTACGCGGCGATGGTGGCAGAAGGGCCGAAATAGTTCAGCGATCCAATAGCCAGCGTTTTGATGCGCTCCGCAAAAGATTTGCGGATGGCTACATTTGAAATTAGGGTATAAGCCGTAGACAGACCGGGAATGTTGAACGTTTTGGAAGGGGCCGCGCAGGTGATCGTGATGCCGGCGTGAGCTTCGGAGAGCGAAGCAAACGGCACATGGCGGTGATCCGCGAAGACAAGGTCGCCATGTATTTCGTCGGAGACGACCTTCACGCCATATTTCAAGCATAACTCGCCGAGCCGTTCCAATTCCTCCCGGGTCCAGACCCGGCCACCGGGATTATGGGGGCTGCATAGCAGCATCAGCTTGGCACCGCTCTGCATTAGCGACTCCAACTGAACGTAATCCATCCGATAATGCCCATTTTCAAGAATCAGCGGATTCTCGGCGATCTCGCGTCCGTTATTGCGAATCACATCATAGAACGGATTATACACCGGGGATTGCAGGATCACCTGATCTCCCGGTTCGGTTAACACTTGAACGGCTACGCCAAGCGCAGGTACGACGCCCGGAGTGTCGGTCAACCAGGACGCGTCGACCTTCCATCCATGCCGGCGTTCCATCCAGCCTGTGATGGCATCGAGGTATTCCTTAGGCCGGCTTGTGTAGCCGTAGATGCCATGCTTGGCCCGTTCGGTGACTGCTTCGACAATGGCCGGGGCGCATCGAAAGTCCATGTCGGCCACCCACAAAGGCAGTACATCGGGATCGCCGAACAGCTCTCGTCCAAGATCCCATTTCTCGGAGTAGGTTCCTCGCCGCGGCAATCGTTCATCGAAATGATACGTCATCTTGTTGCTTCATCCTTTCCCAATGCAGGCGCTACACGCTGTTCTTGTTATTTTACTTCGGATGCGGCTGGTATCCGTCAATCACGAGTTCCAATTCGCCCGTCGTGGAATTAATCAACATCCCGTGAACAGGGATATCGGCAGGGAGCAAGGGATGTTTCTTGACGATATTTACCGTCTGGATGACACCTTCCTTCTCGTTATCGAAACCGCGCAACCATTTATTCAGCTTGATGCCGGAGTTCTCCAACGTGTTCAGCGTGTCGTCGCTGATTCCCCGCTCCCGCATGGATCCGATCATCCGGTCCGAATTCAGCGCGGCCATCCCGCAGCCGGTGTGACCGACGATGAACACCTCTTGCGCATGAAGCTCGTAGATCGCGACGAGCAGACTGCGCATGACGCTGCCGAAAGGCTGGGAAATCACCGCGCCGGCGTTCTTGATCAGCTTCACGTCGCCGTTACGCAAATTCATCGCTTTAGGGAGAAGCTCTGTAAGCCGAGTATCCATACAGGTAACAATAGCCATCTTCTTCTCGGGAAATTTATCCGTCACATATTTCTCGTATTCCTTATCTTCCACGAACTTGCGGTTGAAATCCAAAATAGATTGCAGCTGATTCATTTGACCTGCCTCCTTAGGTTTGGGTTGTGGACACCGGCGAATTACCGGCGGTCAATCAAAGGGATGTTCGATTTGTAAAATTGCGAGGGTCCGTCTAATCGGAACGTACCGGTGTTTTCTTCCCCCTTCAGGGTAAGCTCTTCTTCGAAAAATATCGCCTGCATCTTATCGATCCAGAACGGGTAAACCTCATTCTCCATCGGAATGTCGTAAGCGCCGGGCTCGGACACGATGTGGAGCACCGGAACCCCGCTCATTCCGCAGCCGCAGTTTTCCGTATCATACACGAGGCGGAGTAGGCCGGACTTCGTGCCGAGCTTGTCGGCAATGAGTTTATCAGCCGTCGGGTTTAATGATATTTTCATAAGATGAAGACAGCTCCTTTACATGAAAATGAAATATTTCAAAATAAGGTGATTTCGCCCGCTTAAAATTTGATTATAAGGTTTGTTAAAAGTATCATCAAGAGTAGCAGTAAATTTCACCAGTAAAGGCGGGAGTTGTCATGAAGCAGGAAACGGTTGAGAAATGGGAGCTCTTTCGAGAGCTTCTGCAAAAGATTCACGGGTACGGGGAAGCCGTTGCGCTGATGAATTGGGATTTGCGCACCGGCGCACCGCGGAAAGGCGCAGAGACCCGGGCCGCGACCATCGGTCTATTGTCCACGGAAGCTTTTAAACTGCAAACCTCAGCAGAAATGGGCGAATATTTGGCTTATTTGAATCAACCTTCCGTTCTGGATGAATTGGACGATGTCAAACGTCGGATGGTGCTTGACGTGCAGGAGGAGTACGATCGAAGCGTTAAGATTCCTCCGCAGAAATTCCGGGAATATACCGAATTGACCGCCCATGCCGAAACGATGTGGGAGGATTTCAAGGAAAATAGTGATTTCGCCGGCTTTGAACCTTACTTAACGCAAATTGTGGAGAAAACGCAGGAATTTATCGACTACTGGGGTCCGAAGGCCACTCGTTATGATACATTGCTACATATGTATGAACCGGATCTAACGGTAGAGAAGCTCGACCAGGTATTCGGACAGCTGCGCGACCGCCTGGTACCGCTGGTTGAAGCGGTGGCAGCGGCGAAGAACAAGCCGGAGGCGCCTTTCCTGGATCAGCTGTTCGATGCGGGACAACAGGCGAAGTTCAGCCGTTTCCTCCTGGAACAAATCGGCTACGACTTCGAAGCCGGGCGGATCGACGAGACCGTGCACCCGTTCCAAACGACGTTGAATCATGGCGATGTGCGGATCACAACCAATTACAAGCAGGATGATGTCGCCAGCGCCATCTTTAGCTCCTTACACGAAGGAGGACACGCATTATATGAGCAAAACGTTTCTCCAGAGCTAGCCGATTCACCGCTTGGTCAAGGCACGTCGATGGGGATCCACGAGTCGCAGTCCCGCTTCTGGGAGAACTTTGTCGGGCGCAGCCTGCAGTTCTGGGAGCGATATTTCGGAGAACTACAGCAGCATTTCCCTGAACAGCTCAAAGACGTTACACCGGAGGCGTTCTTTCTCGGGATCAATCGCGTGGAGAACTCGTTCATCCGGATCGAAGCGGATGAACTGACTTATAATTTGCATATCATCATCCGTTATGAGATCGAGAAGATGCTGTTTAATGAAGCTTTGCCGGTCAGCGAGCTGCCTAAGGTATGGAACGAGAAGTATCGCGATTATCTCGGCTTGACGCCGCCGAATGACGGGCTCGGGGTGCTGCAGGACGTTCACTGGTCGGGCGGGCTATTTGGTTACTTCCCTTCCTATGCGTTAGGCAACATGTATGCGGCTCAGATCGCAAACACGCTTCGTAAGGAAATGCCGCAGTTCGAAGGATTCATTGCGGATGGCAACTTCCAGCCGATCAAGGAATGGCTGACCGACAAAATCTACAAATACGGGAAGAGCCGGAAACCATCGGAAATCATCTTGGCAATCACCGGGGAAGAGCTGAACCCGGATTATCTCGCGGAATATCTGGAGCATAAATTCAAAAGCATTTACGGCATCTAGCCGTCATCCTTTTCGAGGCTGTCCTTAAGGCGGAATCATCCGCCCGGGACAGCCTTTTTTGTGCTCTTAACCTTTTGCTGGGCCATCGCATACTATTTAGTATGTTCTGGTCAACCGCTAGAAATCGGTTGGCTATGAAACTCCATGAAGAAGGAGAGGTGAACGGCATGAACAACGCTCGTAAGGTGTTATGGCTCGCGCTCATCGTTCTCCTGACAGCAGCCCTAAGCGGTTGCGGAGGAAGCGGCCAAACCCAAAAGGTGAAAATCGGGGAAGTCACCCGTTCCGTATTTTACGCCCCTCAATATGTCGCATTGGAAAAGGGCTTTTTCAAAGAGGAAGGACTTGACTTAGAGCTGCAGACGACAGCGGGTGGCGACAAAACGATGACGGCGTTGCTGTCGGGAGCGATCGACGTGGCGCTGGTTGGAGCGGAAACTTCGATCTACGTGTATCAGCAAGGCTCGGAGGATCCGGTGATTAATTTTGCTCAATTGACGCAAACCGACGGGACCTTCCTGGTTGCCCGAGACTCCGGAGCATTCGATTGGGAGAAGCTGAAGGGCAGCGTCTTCCTTGGTCAGCGGAAAGGCGGCATGCCGCAAATGGCAGGAGAGTTCACCCTGCGCAAACACGGGATTGATCCGCACCAGGATCTAGAGCTGATTCAGAATGTGGATTTCGCCAACATCACAGCGGCATTCGTCTCGGGAACGGGACAGTTCGTCCAGTTGTTCGAACCGCAAGCATCTATTGTTGAGAAGGAAGGGAAAGGCCACGTCGTCGCTTCCTTTGGTACGGAGAGCGGAAGGCTGCCTTACACGGTATTCATGACCAAACAGAGCTATATGAACGATCGCCCGGAAGTCGTTCAGAAGTTTACGAACGCGGTCCATAAAGCCCAGCTTTGGGTCCAGTCTCACACGCCGGAGGAAATCGCAGAAACCGTCGCTCCTTATTTTAAAGATACGGATATGGATATCTTGATTAGTTCGATCAAGCGTTATCAGGAGCAAGGAAGTTATGCCGAAACGCCGGCGTTGGCAGAGGATTCGTGGAATAACCTGCTTGACGTGATGGAAAGCGCTGGAGAGCTGAATGAACGGGTTGATGTAGGTGAGTTGGTCAATAACAGCTTCGCCGATAAAGCCGTGAACTCAGTTAAGTAAGTGACTATAACGGAAAAGGAGCGTGAGCGCTTTTGCCTTCTGTCGTGGAACTGAAACACCTGGATCTAGTCTATGTGACGGACCGGGAGGCCGTCCTCGCTTTGCAAGGGATGAATTTAACGGTGGAGCCGGGTGAATTCATCAGTCTGGTTGGTCCCAGCGGTTGCGGAAAGACCACGCTTCTCTCCGTCATGGCAGGTCTACTCTCTCCCACCCGGGGGGAGGTGCTGCTGCACGGCAAATCGGTGACGGGGCCTACCCCTCAGGTCGGTTATATGCTGCAGCAAGATTATTTGTTCCCGTGGCGGACCATTCTGAGTAATAGCGTGCTGGGGCTTGAGCTGACGGGACGGTTAACGCCGGAAAGCACCGAAAAAGCCCGGAACTTGCTGGCTGAAATGGGCCTTGGCGATACGGCGAACCTATATCCTCACCAGCTGTCGGGCGGAATGCGTCAACGGGTCGCCCTCGTGCGAACGCTAGCGACCGATCCCGAGCTCTTGCTGCTGGATGAACCATTTTCGGCGCTTGATTATCAGACGAAACTGCAACTGGAGGATTTAGTGTGGGGGACCCTGAAGCAACGCAAGAAAACGGGCGTCCTGGTGACTCACGATTTGTCCGAAGCGATCGCGGTCAGCGACCGGGTTATCGTTCTGGCTCCGAGACCCGGCCGGATCCGCAGCATGTACGAAATTCCGGAGCAGATCCGGAACGCGCAGCCGTTTTATGCCCGGGAAGCCGAAGGCTTCAACGAACTGTTCCATGAAATCTGGCGGGATCTCGAAACGTCGGAAAGGGAGGAGGGATAGCCCTTGGCACAGCCCGTAACCAAACCGGACGCCAATCAGCAGGCCAATCAGGAGGCCTGGCTACAGGAGAAATGGCATCTGTACCGCAAACGCAAACGACGAATAAGTAACTATGTGGTGAGTGTTCAGGCGCTGATCCTCGTGTTATTCATCGGATGTTGGGAGCTTGCAGGCCGGATGCGATGGATTGATGTGCTCATCTTTAGTTACCCGTCCAAGGTTGGCCGGCAAATTGTCAAAGATGCGGTCAGCGGCGAGTTGTGGCCACATTTAGCAATGACGGTGGGCGAAACGGCGGTAGGTTTCCTGCTGGGGACGCTGATCGGTACCTTGCTGGCGGTCCTTATCTGGTGGTCCCCGTTTCTATCCCGCGTACTGGACCCTTTCATGGTCGTGTTCAACAGTATGCCAAAGGTGGCGCTTGGCCCGATCTTTATCGTATTGTTTGGCGCCGGCTTCACGGCTATTGTCGTAACGACGTTGTCAATTACAGTCATCGTAACGACGCTGGTCGTGTTTAACAGCTTCAATGAAGTGGACGCCAACCTGATCAAGGTGATCCGCACGTTTGGTGGATCGCGGCGTGACGTGTTTCTAAAGGCTATCCTGCCCGCATCGTTCCCGACCATCGTATCCACGCTGAAGGTGAACGTGGGCATGGCCTGGGTTGGTGTCATCGTTGGGGAATTCCTTGTGGCCAAAATCGGGCTTGGATACTTGATCGTTTACGGGTTTCAGGTGTTTAACTTTACCTTGGTGCTGTCAAGCCTGGTCATCATTGCAGTCGTGGCGACGGGGATGTACCAGCTGGTTGTCTATATCGAACGAAAGTTAGTGCGGGAGCGGTAACGCTCCCTTTTTTTGCGTGGGCCTGGAGGTTGGTAGTTCAGCCGCTTTACGTCATGATCCCGCCTAATCAGATCATCGAGTTAAAGAAAGATCAAGCCAAGCCCTAGGTCAGATCGCAAAGTGCTGAATATCAAAATGGCATTGTATGGAAGCGTGAAATCAAGTAGGATATTTTCATAGAGCGGTTTCGACAAAAAGGATGGGTTTTCATGGGATTTCGAGTGATCAAAACAGCGATAGCCACACTTATGGCGATCTTCATCGCGGATTTCGCCGGCGTGGCAGGCGCCAATTCCGCGGGACTGTTAGCTATTCTAGGAGTGGACGTCACGCGCAAGCGCAGCCTGGCTTCGATATCGGCGCGGTTTTTTGCTTCCATTCTCGGTTTGTTGCTGGCTTTTGGGGTCTTCTACTTCTTCGGCTTTCATATTTGGGTACTCGCCATTTATATACTAATCGCTTTTCCGTTGATCGCCCGTGCGGGCTTCAAAGAAGGGATCGTTACTAGCTCCGTCGTCGTGTTCCGCGTGTTCGGCGGTGCGGAGATTTCCTGGCACGTGCTCTTAACCCAGGTGGAGCTGCTAATCATCGGACTTGGTTCGGCGATGGTCGTCAATTTTCTGTACATGCCGAAGACGGAAGACAAGCTCCTGGGTACGCGGCGTGAGGTTGACGCTTTGTTTTCGCGTATCTTTCAGGAAATCGGCGCAACGCTACGTGATCCTTATCGCTTATGGGATGGCAAAGAGTTGACGGAAGCCGCCCGACTTGTCGAGGAGGGGCATGCAATTGCCAAGCGGGCGGCGGAGAATCAGATGATCTCGCCTAATGAGGCCTGGATTGCGTATTTCTTCATGCGGAAAGAGCAATTAAGCCGGATCGAAGGTATGCTGGAGTTGATAGCACAGGTGTATCAGCGCATGCCGCAAGGGGAATTTGCCGCAGTGCTGTTCGATCGGCTTAGCGTGGACGTCAATCAGGAGGAATATACCGGGGTGACTGAGCAAATGCTGGCTGAGCTGGAGGAGGAGTTTAAAAAAATGGAGCTGCCCTCCACTCGCGAGGAATTCGAAATCCGTTCGGCCATCCTGCAGCTCTGCCGGGAACTTTCCTTATACCTGGCCGTTTCTAAAAAAAATAAAGCCCCCATTCCTCGAATGGCGGCGAACCAGGCACGGAAACGAAATCAGGCAACGATAAAATAGTTGTCACCCTAGACGAATGTCCTGCATACACTTTTATTGAATGATGTATGGAGGAGGTTCTAACATGTCATTGAAATATCAAAGTAGAGAGATCATCACGAAAGCGATCTGCGGAAAAGGTCGTAAGTTCTCTACCGTAACACATACCGTGACTCCCCCTCATAAACCGTCGAGCATCCTGGGGGCCTGGATCATCAACCACCAGTACGAAGCGGTCGCTGCGGGAGACGGAATTGAAGTTATTGGTACTTACGATATTAACATCTGGTATTCGTACGACAAGAACTCGCAGACCGAGGTCGCCAAAGAAACGGTATCTTACGTTGAGAATGTCCCGCTGAGCTACTTGGATTCCAGACACCGTTCGTCGACGGTAGAAGTATCCGCAGAAGCCACACAGGAACCTAGTACCGTCGAAGCCACCGTCTCGGGTGACGGGCGCGTATCCATTCGGGTGGAACGCGAATTCGCGGTAGAATTGGTTGCCGAAACGAAGTTGAATGTCCTTGTGGTGCCAAACAGCGGCATCGAAGATAAGGATTACGATTTTGGCTCCGAGCTCGGCGATTATGAAGATTTGGATCCGGATCTCCTCGACGACGAACTGTGATTCGTGTTGGAAGCAAGAAGGCAGATGGGTAAGCACCAAAGGTTTCAGGCTACACTGTAGCATATGCGGCAGGGGCGTCGTCGAAGAGGGCGGCTGCCCTCTTTTTGTTTTTATTTTTCGAATCACTTCCATATCAGACGGGGGATGAATCGGTGGTGAAGGATGAGCATCTTGTGCTAAAAATCCGGCTGGGTTCCGGTACGTTCAAAGGGCGCTTGTTACAGGCGTTAGGGCGCTTAGGCGGCCCCTATCGGGTGTTGAAAGGACCGGCATCGAAACCCATCGTTAACGGTTCGGAGTGGATCTATTACGGACCAGAGGAAGCTTATTGGGGCGAACGGGTACAAGAGATCGTGCTGGGGCGGCCAAAAGTCACGCTAGGAGACTGGCGGCGGCGTCTCGAAACGGCCGGACTGAAGACGACGGAACCGGAACGTCTCGTTCCTGAAGTCAGAAGCAAGAGGGCATCCTACACACGACGTTTTGCCGTTACCGGTTTCCACTTGCGGGTATGGGAAATTCGACCGCTCGGAAAATCTGGGCAGGCGCTGCCGCTGCTGGGTGAACTGCCGGCTCAGGACTCACCGTTGCATAAACGCTTGGCAAGCACGGCTATCCGCGCGTTATATGCTGTTGGGCTCGATTTTGGCGAAGTGGTGATTTCGGCCGGGGAGGAAGGTCGGTTTACGGTGGATTCGATCATTCCCTCCGCTGAAGCTGGAAGTACCGCTGCCGCCGGAATCGCCCGTGCTATGCGAGATACTTTGGAAGAACAGGAAGGGCTCCGGGAAGCGGCGGCGGAGCGGCTGATCGGGATGGACCCGGAGTTTTTGTTGTTCGATCCGACTCACGGAAAAGTCGTCCCGGCTTCCCGTTATTTGCAATTTCACGGAGAAGCGGGATGCGATGTGCTGCGTTACCGCGGACAACGCTTGTTTCCACTTGCCGAGTTGCGGCCTCGTCCAGGCAAGGAGCCGCGCGAAGTCGTCGTTCATTTGCTGCACGCCTTTCGCGAAGCCCGCGAGGCCATCGAAGACCGGGGGCTGATTTGGCAGGCCGGAGCTATGCCGCAGCGCGGTTTTCCGCTGGGCGGACATTTGCATTTCAGCGGAGTGGGGTTGACGCCGGAACTATTGCGGGCGCTCGACAACTACCTGGCACTGCCGCTAGCCGTGCTGGAAGACGCCCGAAGTAAACCTCGTCGCCCGAAATACGGTTTTCTCGGCGATTTCCGCCTTAAGGAATACGGCGGTTTTGAATATCGTACGTTGCCTAGTTTCCTGGTTTCTCCGCTCGTGACCAAAGGCGTAGTGGCATTAGCTAGTCTGATCATAGACAACGCGGAACGCCTCACCGCTAGACCGCTGGAGAAGGAGGAGATCTGGACCGCGTTTTATGCCGCCAGAAAAAAATCGCTTCGTGCAGCGCTACCCCGCTTGTTGACGGATATCCAAAGCGTTCCTGATTATGCTCGCTACGAAGGTTATGTCGCCCCGCTGCTTAAAGTCATTCAGTCCGGCCGTGCTTGGGATGAAACTGCAGATATCCGCACCGCTTGGAAATTGCAAAATCCTACATAACCCCACTGCCCTTTTCTGGTATAATAAGATTCTATGAAAGACTGACAGCGCAGGGTAAATGGAGGGGAATCATGGCTACCTATACGCCGATGATTGAGCAGTATTTACGAATCAAGGCGGAAGCGCAGGACGCGTTTCTGTTTTTCCGGCTGGGCGATTTCTATGAAATGTTCTTCGAGGATGCAATCCTGGCCGCCAAAGAGCTTGAGATTACGCTGACCGGACGGGACGGAGGCGCTGAGGAGAAGATTCCGATGTGCGGCGTTCCCTACCACTCGGCAGACAACTATATTCACCGTCTGATTGAAAAAGGGTATAAAGTGGCGATCTGCGAGCAGATGGAAGACCCTTCCCAGACCAAAGGCATGGTCAAACGCGAAATCGTCCGAGTGATTACGCCCGGGACCATTATGGAAGGGAAGACGATCGGTGAACGGACGAACAACTACATCGTATCCGTCACCGAACGGCAGGGGTTGATGGCCCTGGCTGCCTGCGACTTGTCCACCGGGGAGCTGTACGCGACTTCGGCGCCGTCGAACAAGGAGTGGCTGCGCGACGAAATCGGCTTGTATGACCCGGCGGAGGTTATTGGGGATCCGGAGTTATTGGATTGGATTGCCGGACAAGCCGCTCCGCTTGGTAAGCCGGTGGTGTATACGCCATGGGCTAAAGCGAAGGAGGAGACGGCGCGCACGCAGTTCGGCGAAGCGGAATGGATCCGTCTGGAGTCGGAACGGCGCGACAATATCTCGGTGCTTGTCGGCTATTTAAGCGAAACGCAAAAACGTTCGCTCGGTCAGCTGACAAAAATATCAGCCTACGAGCCCGAGCATTTTATGATTTTGGACCCGTTTACGCGGCGTAACCTGGAATTGGTTGAAACGGTCCGCGAGCGTTCGAAGAAAGGTTCGCTCCTGTGGCTGCTTGACCGTACAGAGACCTCGATGGGGTCCAGATTGCTGCGTCGCTGGATTGACAAGCCCTTATTGCAAAAGACTCGGATCGAGGAACGTTTGGAAGCGGTAGAGCACCTGCATAGCGCCTTTATACTGCGTGAGGATCTACGCGGGGCGCTCCAGGATATTTACGATTTGGAGCGGCTGGTGGGCCGCGTCGCTTTTGGCAATGCCAATGGACGTGATCTGGTTGCGCTGAAGACCTCGCTGCGCCAGGTGCCGGCGATCAAAGATCTTTGCGGTGGATCGGCATCATTTACTTTGCGGCGGATCGCCTCTGTGATGGACGAGTGCGCGGATCTAGCCGGGATGATCGATACGGCGATTGCCGACGAACCTCCGGTTTCGGTGCGGGATGGAGGGATCATCAAGACCGGATTTCATGAACGACTGGACGAGCTGCGCGAGGCCGGGGTGAACGGCAAGCGATGGATTGCCGAGCTGGAAGCGGCCGAACGTCAGGCGACCGGGATTAAATCGCTGAAGATCGGCTACAACAAGGTATTCGGATACTATATCGAGGTTACGCGATCGAATTTGGCCTCTTTGCCGGAAGGAAGGTATGAGCGGAAGCAAACGCTGGCGAATGCCGAACGTTTCGTCACGCCGGAGTTGAAGGAGAAGGAAACGCTCATTCTTGAAGCCGAAGAGAAGATGGTTGATCTGGAGTACGCGTTGTTTAATGAACTACGCGAACGGATCGCTGCGGACATCCCTCGCTTGCAGAAGCTAGCCGAACAAATCGCCGAAATCGACGTGCTGCGCTCGATGGCGGCCGTGGCGTCAGACAATGGCTTTGTGAAGCCGAAGTTGACCGACGGCTACGACCTCGTCGTGGAGCAAGGTCGGCATCCGGTGGTGGAGTCCGTGATGAAAGATACGGCATTTATCGCCAACGGCACAGCGCTTCGCAAGGATGAGGCCAGCATTTTGCTGATTACGGGGCCTAACATGGCAGGGAAGAGCACGTACATGCGGCAGGTCGCCCTCATTTCGATCCTGGCGCAAATCGGCTGTTTCGTGCCGGCGGCCAAGGCGGAAATCCCGTTGGTCGACCGCATATTTACGCGGATTGGCGCGGCGGACGATCTGATTGGCGGACAAAGCACCTTTATGGTGGAGATGGCTGACATTCAGATCATGACGGAGAAAGCCACTCCCCGCAGCTTGATCATTATCGATGAGCTGGGCCGAGGCACATCCACCAGCGAAGGGATGGCGATCGCGCAAGCGGTGATCGAATATGTCCACGACCGAATCGGGTGTAAGGCGCTGGTATCCACGCATTTCCATGAGCTCGCTCATTTGGAGCACAGTTTGACTGGGCTTAGCAATTACAGCATGGCGGTGCAGGAGAGCGGGGACAAGGTTCATTTCTTGCGCAAGCTGATCCCGGGCGCGGCGGACACCAGCTATGGCATTTATTGCGCGCGGCTGGCCGGCTTGCCTGAGGAGATCATCGGCCGGGCCTATGGGCTGCTGAAGGGACTCGAGGAGAAAGCCCCGCAGTTGGCTGGCACGGGTACAGCGGTGGCTATCGCACGACTGGCGGCTGAGCCGCAGGCGAAAGAAGACGCTGCTCGGGCTGTGCGAGAAACGGCTGTAGCTGCGGCGATGACGGAGGCTATGGCTTCTACGGAAGCTGCCGCGGTTGCGGAAGCTCTGACGGAGCCGCTTGACCGCGAAGGCGGGCCGGTGGTGCAGCTTTCGATTTTTGGCGATGAGGAACCATCGCTTCAAGCGAAGCCGGCCGCTCCGGTGACCGAGGATCCGGGTATGAGGACGCTCGTCAACCTGATCAAAAACGCCGATTTGATGAACATGACGCCGCTGCAAGCGATGCAGTTGGTGAATGATCTGAAGATGAAGGCGAAGGATTTGTAGGGCAGACGGGGAGGCTGGCGGGATACCCGAGGCCAGGCCCAGGCAAGGACAAGGCAAGGACAAGGACAAGGCAAGGACAAGGACAAGGACAAGGCTAAATGACAAGCCTTTCCTCAAACGCTAACGCCGAGGGCACGAACAAACCCTTCCTCGAGCGCTAAC